>SLRR01000009.1 GCA_007130865.1 Spirochaeta sp.
ATCGGCGACCCGGTCTACGTCGACCGCAACCTCTCCGAGCCCTGGATCTACCGTCCGCAGATGGGTACCCACGAGGTGGTGTGGCACCTCACCCTGGGGATCAGTTATCGCTGGCAGGTGAAGTAGGCGCGGGCGAGCAGCCCGCGGCACGGGCAGCCCGTCGCGCAACGCGCCCGCCCGCCGCTCGGCACCTGCACGCGGCACCAGCACGGAATAAATTCGGCCGCGCGGCCGGGAATCTCCGTCCCCCGCCTTGCCAACGGGCGCTGCGACCTCTACACTGACGTTCCCGATGAAAATCGCGATCGCCTTTGAAATTTTCTATCCCGTGGTGAACGGGATCATCACATCCGGCCAGAATCTGGCGGAAAACCTGGTGGAGCAAGGCCACGAGGTGGTGTTCTTTGCCCCGGACACGGGCGAGTTCCGGGAACGCCTGATCGCGGGCAGGATCCCCGTCTACTATATCAAGAGCCTCCCCAGCCGGACTTACCCCGGGATGCGCTACGTCCTGCCATGGAACCGTCGCGTGGAGAGGATCTTCCGGCGGGAGAAGTTCGACGTGCTCCACATGACCGGACCGTGGTTTCTTACGATGGCGTGCATCGTGGCGGCCCGTCGGCACCGTGTCCCGGTGATCCACACGTTTCATACGATGGTACACGAGTCGGATTACCTCCTCTACATGGTCCGGTTCCAGGTTCTGGTGCCGATTATCCGGGAGATCGGGTGGATCTTCTACGGCTGGTTTATCCGTCGCTGTATCGCGCATACCGCACCGAGCCGGATGGCCTGCAGGACGCTGGATCGGGTGTTTCCCGGGTCCTCCCCGTGGTTCATCTCCAACGGCGTCGACGTGGAGCGGTTCATGCGGCACGCCACCCGGCAGGAGCTGCAGCAGCGGTATTCCTGGTACACGGACCGTACAATTATCTATGTGGGACGGATGGGGCAGGAGAAGTCCGTGGAGGACCTGTTGGAGGCGATGGCGCTCCTGGCGTCCGTGGATCGTGGTGACGCTGCGGCGCGCCAAGCCGCTTCTGCGAACCCCGACGGCTCCACCGACACCGTCGGCCCCACCGCCACCGCCGCGATTCAGCTTGTGCTCGTGGGGGACGGCCCCGCGGAGGAACGCTACCGCCGACACGCGCGGAAACTGGGCCTGGGAAATCGCGTGCGGTTTCTCGGGCGTATACCCCACGAGGAACTCCTCGAGAGCGGACTGATCCAGCACGCCCGGGCGTTTGTCACCGCCAGCACAACGGAGAACCAGCCCATGACGGTGATCGAGGCGATCTGCTGCGGAATACCGGCGATCGTCCCGGATGTGGCCGGCATCGACGAGCTCGTGGAGGAGAACGGTCTTCGGTTTCCCGCTCACGACGTGGACGCGCTCGCCCGGGCGATACACACGATCTGCAGCGACGACGAGGTGCACGGCGCCTGCGTTGCCGCCACGCGAACGCGGCGCCGGCGGTACGACGGGCTGCGCGTGGCGCAGCAGTTTCTCCGCCTCTACAGCGAAGTGGTAGCGGACGGTACGGGTATGTTTTAGGCGGACTCGCCGATCGATCGGCGGAATCGTCACGCCCGAGCGTCCGACTACTTGCCCGACTGCTTGATTTCAACGCTTGCTGTTACTAAACTGTTCGCAATGAAAGCAGTGATATTTGACCTGGACGGAGTGGTGGTCTATACCGACGCGTACCATACCGAAGGGTGGCGGCGCCTCGCCGAGGACGAACGCTGGAAGTTTGACGATTCTCTCGGCGACAAAGTTCGCGGGGTCTCACGCCTCGCAGCGCTCCAGGTGATCCTGGACCACAACGGGATCGATTTTCCGGAGGACCGGAAACGGGAGATGGCGGACCGCAAGAACGAATATTACAAAGCAATGCTTCAGAACGTGGATGAAACCGCTCTCGTACCGGGAGCACTGCCGTTTATTCGGGCGATTCGCGAGCGGGGGATTCGCACCGCCCTGGGTAGCGGCAGCGCCAACGCGGGTACCGTCCTGGAAGTCCTGGGAATCAGCGACCTCTTTGACGTGATCGTCACCGGGACGGATATCACGCGGTCCAAACCGGATCCGCAGATCTTCCTGATCAGTGCCGAGCGCCTTGGCGAGGATCCCCGTGAATGTGTCGTCTTTGAAGACGCCGTAAGCGGCGTTCAGGCGGCAAACTCCGCAGGGATGCTTTCAGTGGGGTTCGGACCGACACCGGGTCTCGATACGGCCGGCGCGGATCTGCTTGTACCGGACTTTGCTACGCTGGACGTGGAAGCGTTTGTTGAGGGGGATCTCTTTGATTGAACGGGGGCTACCACTCCCCGACGGCGGTATCCCGTCGGTGGAGTTCGTGATTGTCACCAAACAGGTCTTCCGGTAGTTCCTCCTCTTCCGGAAGATAGACCTCATCTGAGTCGACCAGTCCCGCCTGTTCCCGGAGAAGGGCAATCGCCTTGCCCGGGGTACCTACCGTGTAGAGCGTGTTGAGGATCTCCTGTTCCCGGGAATCCGCGGGAAGGAAGTAGTTACGGAAGAACTTCTTCAGCACCTCGAAACTCCGGCGTCCCTGCCACTCCCGGTGGTATTCCCGCATGTGTTCCGCCAGATAACTCACGCGTTCGGGCAGCGGCATCTCCTCCCAGAGCGGCGGCGGAGCGGCACTCTCCCTCGCGAAGAGCAGGGGATCAAAGAAGATTCCCCGGCCTATCATCACGCCGTCGGCGCCGGTCTGCTCCACCAGGCGTCGCGCGTGTTCCAGGGACCCGACGTCGCCGTTGCCGAAGATCGCGGTCGGTGCACCGCAGCGGTCCCGCAACTCCACCACGCGGCGGACTTCCCGCCAGTCCGCCCAGTCCTCGGACATCTGGTCCGCTACGCGACCGTGGAGCGTGATCGCGTCCACCCCCTGGTCGAGCAGAAATCCGCACCATTCTTCCGTCTCCGGCACGGTGATACCGATGCGCGTTTTGACGCTCAACGGGAGGGAGCTCCCGCGGCGGCACGAGGCGATCAATTCCGCCGCCAGGTTCCGGTTGGCGATAAGAGCGGAACACGCTCCGGATTTGCGTACTTTCCATGCGGGGCACCCCATGTTGATATCGATCCCGTCAAAACCGAGTGCTTCCAGCGCCTGCGCGCCCAGCTCAAACTCCCGCGGATTCGTACCCCAGATCTGCGCCACCAGGGGACGCTCGTAATCGTCAAACCGGAGACGGCCGTCGCACTTCTCCGGGGTCGACCGGATCGCCGCGTCGACTCGGGTGAACTCGGAGAACATCACCGCCGGGCCGGAAGCGCCCCAACGGTGGGACCAGGACCGCACCAGACGGCGGAATACCGTGTCGGTCACGTCTTCCATCGGAGCGAGTGTGAAAATAGGTCGTGGAAGGTCGGTCCAGAGGCTGCTCATCGAGTGTATAGTACGGGAAAAACCTTGTGTTATCCAACTCTTGCAGTCAGAATAAAACGGAGGAAGCAGAAACGGAGGTTGTGCATGGATCAATACATCGTACTGGTGGACGACGAGGAGGGGATCCTTAAAGCTTTGAAGCGGGAGCTGGCCGACTGGGCGCGGCCCCGGGAGGTCGGGATTGTGACGTTCACCAGCGGCGAGGAAGCACTGCGTTTTCTCGGGCAGAACCACCTGGACGTAGTTATGGTAATCTCAGACCAGCGGATGCCCGGGCTCAAAGGCTACGAGTTGCTCGACCACTGCAACCAGCGGTATCCCGGGATCATCCTGCTTATGCTTACAGGGTACACCGATATTCAGGACATTACGAGAGCGATCCGCAGCGGTATAACCAGTTTCATCCTGAAACCCTGGGAGCACGATGACCTCATTTATGAAGTGACCAAAGCGTACAACCTGTACGAGACCCGGGTCCGGAACAGGCGATACCTGAAGCTGATCAAGAACGAGATCTCCCTGGCGGCAGCGATGCGCGAGCAGGTCGCCCAGGGCGGCGATTACGATTACCGGTGGTGTCGCGTGGGGACGTACTTTGACGCCGCCGCCGAGCAGACGCAGCGCGGAGTGGATACCTTCCAACACATGCCGCTCGGGCAGGATCGTCTCCTGCTGCTCGCGGTCCACGCCGATACCGACGGTGTACGGGGGTCCATGGTGGCGGGGGCGCTGCTCCTGAAGCTCTTTGCCGCGGTCCACAAGACCGGTGCCGACGGGCCACCGGAACTCTCGACGCTCTTTGGTGAGCTCACCGGCGTTCTCTCCGTTATAGAACGGGAGTTGCCCACGGTGTTTATGCGGTATACCCTGGCGCTCGTCGAACGGGAAAACGGAGCGATCCAGTTTACCGGGTTCGGGTATCCGCCGTGGCTTGTCATCCGCGAGGGTGAATCACGGGAGATCGATCCCTTTGAGAACGCGCCGGGAGAGATCCAGTCGGATCGGTTGCATCCGGGTGACCTGATCGCGATCGCTTCACCCGGGGTGATCGCCGCCGGGGAGGGCGTCGCAGGACCGTCGGTGATGGAGCGAGTTGAGCGGCACCTCCGGTCCAACCGGGATGAGCCCAGCCTGAGCCGAAGGGCGGAAGTGGTGCTCCAGGGGACGGGTGCCCCGGCGGAACCGACCGATCTTACGCTGATGCTGGTGGAGATCCTGTAGCCCGCCTATGGCTGTCTCCATGACTCCGGACGATGTCAGGGTCGCCCTCGCAGTGGCCCGATGGTCCGCCAACCGTAATATGGCGGAGATGCGCGCACGCAGCCGTGCGGTGATGCAGGCTGTGGCGCGTGCGTACGGCGCGACCGCGATCCTGGTGCTGCAAATGGACGGAGAACACCGGGCGCTCACGTTACTCGCCGGATGGTACGACTCCGCGGAATCGGAGAAACCTATCGCCAGCATGGAGAATTTCACGATATCTGTCGGGGAAAACACCTGGTGGCAGGTTCTGAAAGACCGCGGCTCCCTGGAAGACGTCCCGATCGCCGCGCTCGGCAACCGGCGGTGTCACGTATACCCGGTCCGGGCGCAGCTGGACCTCCTGGGTGCGCTGGTTCTTGTGGAGCCTTCTCGTGCGGGAGGCTCCCTGATCGAGTTTGTGACGATCCAGGTGGCGGGAGTAATGGTCCGCCGTGAGATCGAACGGCTCTTGAACGAGTACGCCCTGGACCTGGAAAAACGCGTGACCGAGCGGACCAACGATCTCAACGTAGCCTACGAGACGCTGAAGCAGACCCAGGCGGAGATGGTGCAGGTGGAAAAACTCGCCTCCGTGGGACAACTCGCCGCGGGGATCGCCCATGAGATCAACAATCCCCTGGGTTTCATTAAAAGCAATATGCGGATGCTCGCGGAGTATAACCGTCGCCTCGTGAAGCTCGTTCGTGCCGCGGGGTGCGACGAGGAGGAGATCCGGGAGATCGAGGAGGAGATCCGGGGAATGATCGACGAGAGCAGCGACGGTATCGGTCGCGTGGAGGAGATCACCGGTAATCTCCTGGGGTACACGCGGATCGAGGAGGGGGAGTGGACGCGGGCGAGCGTAAACGATCTGCTCGACAAGAGTCTGCGGGTGCTGGTGAACGAACTGAAATACCGGGCCACGGTGCACCGGGAGTTCGGCGACGTACCCCCGATCCAGTGCATGCCGTCCCGGTTGCACCAGGTGTTCGTCAATATCCTGATGAACGCCGTCAACGCCCTGGACGAGCACGGGGATATCTGGATAGCCACCGGCGTCGACGACGATCGGGCGATGGTCCGCATCGCCGACAACGGTCGCGGAATCGACGCGGAACACCGGGAGCGCATCTTTGACCCCTTCTTTACGACCCGTGACGTCGGTAAGGGAACCGGCCTCGGACTCTCGATCGTCTGGGACATAGTTCGGCTGCACAACGGCACGATCACCGTGGACAGCACGCCCGGCGAGGGAACCGCGTTTACGATCGGACTGCCCATACGGACGATGAAAATCTCCGTGGAGGACGTCCTGCGGGGACAGTAGCGTCGACTCCGTCAAACCATTCCCAGGAGCCACACCGTCAGCACTCCCAGGTAGTTGCCCAGAGCGTAACCGATGATTCCCGTGGTAATCCCCGCGGCGATAATCTGGGGATTCCGGATCGAGGGAGCCACCATTCCTACAAACGGGGGAGAGCAGATAGCCGCGACGCTGGTGACGATCAGCACCTCCGGACCGACGCGGAAGATCCGCGCCAGGATCACGTGGATCAGGAGGCTGCCGAATACCGCGATAGTAACGAAGAGGAGGATTATCGGTGAAGCGGCGAGGATTTCCTCGATCCGCGCCATCGATCCCACGGCCACGGCAAAGACCAGGATAATCATCTCTCCCATCCGGAAGCTTGTGGTGAATCTCGTGACGCCCGGTATCAGCGTGGCAAGCATGGACAGCGTGGTCAACGCGAGAATAACCACCACCGTCTGTGAATCCGCGGGGAACAGGAGGGAGACACCAAAGGCGAGGGCCACAACGACCAGAGCCAGACCCAACGCCCGGAGGCTTCGTGCACGGTTACCGCGTTGTAGAACGCCGGTGAAGTCCTCCGGCGTCCGCGGCCGGCCCGTGTGCGTCTCGTGCTTGAGAAACCACCCGAAAACCGATTTGCCGGCTGTGACGATGAAGAGGATATATACCGCACTCACCACGATATCCGCGGTGTGCACCGTGAGGTAGAGCGAGGTGTCCGCCTGCAGAGCGGTCCGGATCGCCGCGAGGTTCGGTGTACCCCCGGTGTATACGCCGACAAGGAGGCCCGCTACGACGTTGCTCTGCTCCAGGTGTCCGCGAAGTATCAGGTGTCCCACAGACACCGCGATCGCGATCGCGACTACGGAGAGTACAAGGGACACCGTGGCGTCACGCCCGATCGTACGCAACCGCCGGAGGTCCACGGAGAAAAGCATCAGGGGTATCGAGAACACCACCGCCACGTTGGCGGCGTTCTCCTGCACCGCAGCCACCGCGGCGTCCACCGGGAGCAGCGGCGCGATCAACAACCCCGCAGCGTACGCCGCGATAATCGGGTTTATCCGCGCGACCGGTTTGAAACGGTTGTGAACGGTCATGATACCCAGGGGAATACCGACAAAGAGCAAAGCCGCTACGTATGCCATACCAGGATATTATTGTCCACTCCGTCGTACAGGTAAAGCACAATGCGGATTCGAGGATCTACAGGAACAGGCGCCTCCTTTGAGGTGAGGAGGGGTACCGGAGGCGGTTTCGTCACGGTGCATCGAATCGTCTTCCAAAAAAAACGGCCGGCGGCTGGTAAAAACTGACTGAATGACTTATATTTACCAGCGGAAAAAACGACGATGAAAAAACGGAACAGCAGACGCCGGTCGGCGGGTTTTTTTGCAGCGGTGCTTCTCGTGGCGATACTTCTGACCGGGTGTCCTGATCCGTTTTCCCTCGACGACGACGTCACCCGCGACCTGGACCGGCCGCTGGCGCAGGACATCGCCGTGGATCCGCAGGAATCCGGCAGCGAATACGAGACCCTCCCCACCTGGACCTGGACCGGCGACCCCTCGGAGCAACCCTACATCTTCCGGTACCGCATAAACGGCAGTGACTGGGACGTGTACGTTCCGGATCCGATCGAGGAACCGCCGTTCGAATACACCCCGGCAAACGATCTCTATCCCGGTACGTACCTCTTTGAAGTGCAGCAGCGCAACGCCGCCGGAAACTGGTCTGAATCGGTGGAATCCGTGACCGTTATCCTGGTGCGGCCTCCGCCGGAGGGGGGACTGCAAATGGTCGGCGACAACGGGCCGTTTACCAACGATCCCTCGCCGAGCTTCCAGTGGGATCCGTCGGAAATGCAATACGGCGCGTTGACCTCGTTCTCGGTACGCCTGGAACGCCTCGTCGCCAGTCAGTGGGAGACGGTCGTAACCGACCGGGTGGATGACACTGATTTTGGCGCAGATCCGTCGTACACCGTACTGGAACCGCTGCCGGACGGTCCGTACCGGTTCGGCGTCGCCCAGTGGAACGAGGGCGGCAACCGCTCCGCTTTTGTGTACCTGCAGTTCGCCGTGGATACGGTACCGCCGAATGCTCCGATTCACACCACCGCGGATCGGATCGTCTCTAATACCCGGCCGACCTGGACGTGGGCCACGGGAGGCCCCGACGGAAACGGGACATACCGGTGGTGGCTGCGGTCCGACGGCTCTGTTCCGGATCCCGGTCAGGACGAGTCTACGGGTGGACCCGTGGCCGCTTCCGAGTACACCCCTACGGTGGATCTGGCTGAGGGGGAGCACGTTCTGTACGTACAGGAGCGGGACGCCGCCGGAAACTGGTCGGAGTTTGGTGTTTTCCTGATCGCGATCGATTTCAGCATCCCCGATTTCTCCGTACTCGGTGCGACGGTAGAACCGCCGGAAACGACGGAGTACTACTTTGGCGCTACCGCGGGGCCAGTGACGATAGAATACATTACCAGTGGCGTCGATCAGGTTGAGGACGTTTTTCAGTATTCGCTTGACGACGGCGCCTCCTGGTCGGCGGACTTCGTACCTGAACCACCTGATCAACCACAGCAACTCGCGCTCGGTGACGGAACGTACTTTATCCGTGTACGGCAAAGACGAATCGACGACAGCTATACGGTTCCCTCGCCGATGAAGACGGTCGTGGTCGATACCGTACCGCCCGGATCGCCCAGCGTGAGCGGCCCCGGTTTTGGCGGTTCTCCGGTAACCACGTTCCTGCCGTCCGTCGAGATCACGGTAAGTGATTCTTCCGGCGACGCGGCGGTAATGTTCGACGTTCGCGTGGAAGACGGAGGTGGTAACCTCATTCTGAATCTGGAGAACGTCGCCCCGGGACCGGTGACGGTCGAGTTGGGAACGGGCGACCGTTATGTCGCCGTGACAGCACGCGATCGGGCGCTGAACGAATCCGAGGAGACGCGTTCCGAACGGATTACTGTCCTGCTGAACGGCGCACCTGCTGTTACGAGCGCGGAAACACCCACGCTCAACCGTCGTCCTGAATGGACGTGGACTGCGATCGAGGAACTGACCACCGCTTTTTTCCGACACTCCTTCGACGAGATCTCCTGGACAACCACAAGCGGCGAGAGCTACATCCCCGATGAGGACCTTGCCACCGGCTTCCACACCCTCTACGTACAGCAGCAGGACGACCTGGGAGAATGGTCCGAATCCGGTTCATACCAGGTCGAAGTACTGGGTACCGGCTCTGTAACAGTTACGATTACGTTGGAAGACCCGGCGGAACCGACTTTCACCCTGCCCTCGCTGGAAGAGCCGGTAATCCAGGGTGATCTGCTTACCGTGAATCTTCAATCGACGATAGAGTTTGACGACGTGACGTGGCTGGTGAACGGAGAGATCGTGAACGGTGATCCCTTCACGCCGCCCGCGACGGAGACATCGCTGACGGACCTCAACACTGCGGGGTTGCCGCTCGGAATAAACAGGATCGCCGTGCTGGTGGAAATCGACGGAGCCATGTATTCGTCGGAAGACATGACGTTTGAGGTGGTACAGCCATGACGGGTATTTGTCGAGTCGCTCGATCTGCCGGTAAACTCGGCTCAGTTCTACTCATCGCTTTTAGTATGGCGGCATGCATTAATCCCTTCTCCTCGGGTGATAAGGCGGCGGACGTGGGTTCCGGCGAGACACAGACCCGTCCAGGGACGGGTGTCCTGGTCGTTTCTCTCGGTAACGACGGGATAAGCGCACGGACGATCCTTCCTGAAACCAGCCTGGAAGAAACGATCGAATACTACGATATTACGCTCACCGGACATATCATTGCGAACGACGTGGAGCGGCTGAATCTCGATCCGCTGGGCGACTTCCCGCTTACGATACCAAACCTGACAACCGGTATCTGGACGGTGACCGTGACCGGGCACAGTTCCGACGGAATTGTCGGAGCATTTACCGAGGAAATCACAATTCTGGACATGGAAACCACCTCCGTCGGCGCGGTTGTGCGCGGTACTCAGGAGGGGACCGGTCGACTCGAGTACACGCTGACCTGGCCGGCGGGCGAGGCTC
>SLRR01000268.1 GCA_007130865.1 Spirochaeta sp.
GCAATTTGAGGAGTCGGGACTGGGGATGGTGGAGCGGTCCTCTTCAGCGGTGGCGTGAGGGCGGAATCCTCCTGCTGATTTCAGACCGGACAAGTCGGAAATCAACAGAGTGGTGAATACCACTCTTGCGCTGTCCCGGTTTCGCCGTTATAATAACGTCAAACGTAATTTTGGAGATTATTACTATGCAACTGACAATTCCGGTCGTCTTTGAAGCGTGGATAGGAGGGCCTCTCGGTCCGTCCTACAAGGTAGCTCTCGAAGGGAGTTCAGTTGTGTACGAGGTTTACGAGCAGGACTACGTCCTGCACAACCGCGAAACAGTTAAACCATCCTCCGCGCAGTGGAGTCGTTTTCTGCACCGCCTGGATGAAATCGGCGTGTGGCGCTGGCAGGAAGAGTACGATACGACTGATCCCCACGACGAAACTAACTGGTCTCTGTCACTCTCTCACCACGGACGACACGTCGTCAGTCGTGGAGAAGGTCAGTACGCTCCCGGGTTCGTAGATTATCTACGCGCTGTTCGAGATCTTCTCGGAGGACGCCAGTTCGCGTAACAATTGGTTCCACGTGGGTAATAACCCGCGTATTGCTACCGAACTTTACCTTGATCTGTTTCTCCACTTCCGTCGCGATATGGTGACCAGCGTCGACCGTGATACTACCGTCTACTCGAATGTGGATCTCAACCGCTACGGTGGTACCGAGTCGCCTTGTTTTCAGATTATGAGGATCATTCACCCCTTCAACAGAACGCACCTCTTGGACGATTTCTCTGCGGATGTTCGCAGGTAGTGCCGCGTCGGTCATCTCCTGCAACGCGAACCAAACGGTATGTCCACCCGCGTATACAACGAGAATCGCCACGACCAACGCTGCCGCCGGGTCCATTATACGCCACTGCGGTCCAAAGAACGCGGCAGCGGTGATCCCGACGAATGCCGCCAACGAGGATAGTGCGTCCGTCCGGTGGTGCCAGGCATTTGCGGTTACGGCAGGACTACCAGTGGTCACCCCGGCACGGTACGTTACCCGGTAAAGGATTTCCTTGGTCAGTATCGAAACCGCAGCAACGACCGCCGCTACCGGACCAGGTCGATTCGGAAATGTGCCCCGGACTGCATCCACGATCGTGCGGACGGCATCAACCCCGACCCCGACACCTGCGGCACCGAGCACCAACCCGACGAAGAGTGCGCTGATTGTCTCGTATCGACCATGACCGAAGCTGTGTGTCTCGTCTGCCGGTTTCTCCGCTGCCTGAATACCAAGAAACACCGCGGCATCGGTCACAAGGTCGGAAAGCGAGTGAACGCCGTCTGCGACAAGCGCTCGACTCCCGGAGACAGTCCCGATCGTAAGCTTGACTCCCGCAAGAAGAATGTTCGTTAGGGCGCCAAGGGCGGTTATCCGCTGTTCGTTCATGCACGGTTATAGAACATGCACTCACGGTCTCTTGTCAATCCGGACGTCTTTCGGTAATCACAAGCCTGTTGACGCATCGTGTCGAAGTATCTTTCACATAATGGTTTACTCACTGAAAACGGTGTAACAGCTGACCTGCACCACCTAAGTTTCGATACAACTGTAATTTAGCAGGCATGTATCAACAGGCTCGTACATACCTCAAACGAGCGGCACGAACGCGTAAGCTCCGTGACGAGTAGTAACAAACCTCTCTCCCCGTCGCACCACTCGCGTAAGCGAAGCCACGTCGTTCTCCGCCACCGGCATGACTAGCGAACCGCCCTCGGCAAGCTGCTCCAGTAGCTCCGGTGGTATCTGTCTCGCCTGGGCGCTTACGATTATAGCGTCATAAGGTGATCGCGGGGGATGTCCTTTCCTGCCGTCTCCCTCCACCACCATCACCGACTTAAGGCCGATTCTTCTCAAGGTTTCCCGCGCCCGGGCCGCGAGGTCCGGTAGAATTTCCACGATCGTGACCGAACCAAGGTCTCCCACCACGTAGGCGATCAGTGCCGCGGCGTACCCAGACCCACCGCCGACTTCGAGTACACGCTCACCGGAAGATACCGATGCAAGTTCCAGCATCCTGGCAACGGTATAGGGCTGGCTGATCGTCTGGCCTGATCCGATCGGGAGCGGCCTGTTTTCCCAGGCATGTTTTATCTGTTCTTTCGGAACGAATGCGGAACGGGGAACGTACCGCACCGCGTCCAGGATCGGCCCTCGGGATATACCCATTTCACTCAGTTCCGCGATCAGTTGCGCAGGTTCCATCTTCATTACAATCCCCGATAAAAAGATATACCCAATGCAGAGTTATGTATAGTTCCCTAAGATTTTTTATTGGCATTTATAGGTACATAGAGCTGTAGTTATATAAATTTTTTTATGGTCCTAATTTTTGGTAAACTAAGTTCATCTGTGGAACTGCGCCGATTTGTCGGTTTCACATCTTGCAGATCGGATTCTTACGCGCCATACTCCCGCAATGAACCGAAAGCCCCCCCTGGAAATCGACGGTCTGGTCTCGCTTCCCGACTGGCATCCGGGATTTACCGATACCCACTTCCACAGTGCCGCCGTGGCCAATAGCGGAATAGCTCCCGCGGGCCTCCTGGAGAAATTGTTTGGTGCGGGCATGGGTATGATCGTGGACGTCGCGATTCAGCCTGAAGACGTTATCGTGAACCGGGCGTTATCCGAGCGGTTCCCTAGATTGCTTCGGACCTGCGGCATCCATCCCTCAATCTCCGACCGGCAGGACTGGTTGAAAGCACTGGAAATGGTAGAACGTGAGATTGCCTCCGGGGACTTCGCTGCGGTGGGAGAAACCGGCCTTGACTGGTATCGCATGTACGCGCCGAGGCCGCGACAACTTGACCTCTTTCAGCGACACCTTGAAGCTGCGGTCCGGCACGACCTACCGGTGATCGTTCACAACCGTGAAGCAGACCGGGACTGTCTCGAACTTCTTTCCCGCCACCCCCCGGCCCGAGGTGGTGTGATGCACTGCTTCAGCTCGCAGCCGGAGTGGGTACAACGTTTTGTGGACGTCGGGATGTACATCAGTTTCGCCGGTAACGTCACGTTTCGGTCCGCTGAAACGCTCCGGGAAGCGGCTCGCCTAACACCGGAGGATCGCCTTCTCCTGGAAACGGACGCTCCCTTCCTCGCCCCTCATCCACACCGTGACCGTGTCAACCAACCGGGCATGGTCGTGTTCACGTATAGCGTCGTGGCAGAGGCCCGGGGATGCTCCGTAGAAAAAGTTCGGGATACGGTAGCGGCGAACGCACGACGACTCTTCGAGCGACCCGGCTTCAGTACGCCCCGGGAAGCTGAATCGTGATCTCCGTACCACGTCCTTCTTCGGAGGTGACCGCGAGAGTACCACCGTGAGCTTCGACGATGTTTTTTACTACCAGCATTCCCAGACCGGTTCCCCCGGCGGAGCGTGAATAGAACGGCTCAAAAATCCGTTTGCGTACTTCCGGAGACATACCTTCGCCGTCGTCTCTTACGATGAGGGTCGACACACGATCACGTCTATCCGCGACAACTGTCACGACACCCCCGGGACTGCACGCTTTCCGTGCGTTGTCGAGTAGATTCAGCATCGCCCTGTTCATCCGCTCAAAATCGACTACCACAGGCGTGTCGTTCTCGATCCGTGTCTCGATCCTCACATTGCTTACTCGAGCGTACTCCTGCTGGTATCTCACCGCAGTGGTTATTATCGTGGACGGAGCGACTACGGACATATCGAGGCGAACTTCACCCCGGGCGTAGTCCAGGAGTTCGCCCGCCATGTGAGAGAGGCGCTGGGCCTCGATCGAGATCCTCCCGGCGAACTCCCGCACTCGATCGGGTTCATCCGCCACCTGTTCGAGCATCGTGGCGTAACCTTTGAGAATCGCCACGGGATTTCGAATATCGTGAAGGATCATATCGGACATCTTCCCAAGGTTGGACAACCGTTCGTGGTAGATAAGTTCCTGCTGCGTTTCCTCCAGGCGACGGTACGCGCGCTGCAGCTCCTGGTTCCGGTGGTTCAGATCCGCGACGAAGCTATCGTTGCTTTCCCGGACGATTGCAGAGAGCGACCGCATCACCGACATCGCAAGCTCCGGGTACTGCGTCACCAGTCCCCGAAAGTCTTCCCTCGACAGCGAGAGCAGGGATGTCTGCTCTACCGCAAGGGCTGTCGCGCTTCGAGGCAAACGATCCACCAGCGCCATCTCACCGAAAAGCCGCCCCGGACCGTACTCTGAGAGCAAACTGGCATTGGGGCTGCCGTGGTTCTTCCATACTTGTACGAGCCCGGATATCACGATGAACAAACGATCTCCCTGCTCTCCTTCAGTAAACACCACCTCCCCGGCTTGATGCGATTGAGATCGGCAAACCAGGGCCGTTGCATCGATCACCGAGCGGGGCAGGTTCTGAAAGAAATACGCGTGTTGCAGAAACTCCGTGGCGTTATTCATCGACATTATACATCCGACCGTACACGGAAAAACGCAAAAAAGCCTCCCCGAGGGAGGCTATTGCAGGATGAGCGAATTTGAACCGGGACGTTCCGTTGTGGAGTGTCCCGCGTTCAGGTTCATAACGATTACCAGTTGTCCACCATATCATCCGGGTCGCGGCTTTCTTCGGCAAAAAGGTCCGTCACGGCACGCAGATCATCAAAGTACACGTAGTACGTACCGTAGGTTTCTTCCAGTGCCGTATCGATCACAAATCCGCGAATACGCAGGCCGGTCTCGGTCGTAAAATGGGGGTTACGCTGAATTATCGTCGGCGGAACTGCCACGTGCATCTGCTTCCAGCCGCTGAAGTTGAGGCGGCCCATCGGTAGTATGTTTACGTTCCCGTAGTAATCTTCCACCACGACGTTCAGTTGATGGTTAAAATTACGTCCAACAACCCAGACCGAAAGTGTCTTTACAATTCCGGGAACGGCGATCGGTCGTGTCGGGCGAAGCGAAATCGTCGCTTTACCACGACGGTAAAAGTCGGTCCTCACACCGATCACGTGCTCATCCACCACTTCGATTCCCGCTTCAACTTCCGCCGGAATCGGCTCCTTGTCCATGGGGCCGCCTTGGACGCGGCGGTGCATGATCACGCCTACGTCGGCTGCCACTGATGGAATCCAGAATCCCGGATCTTCAAAGCGGTCAACCGAGATCTCCTGCAGGTTCTGTTGCGCGGAATCCACGCCGAGTACGTTGGGGTCGGGCAACGTTTCCTGTGCGACAAGAGCGCCTGCCACGACCACGATCAGCACTCCAATAAGAAGGTTTACTCTCTTCATCGTTACATTCCCTCGCCTTCGGCCCAGAGTTGCTGGATTAAGTCGGGATTACGCAGATCCTCCCCGTCAAAGGGGTCGCGGTAGAGGTCCGTCTCCACCTTGATCTCGTCCAGGTATACAAAGAATCCGTTTACCCGCTCCTGCGGTCGCGTCCAGAGCACGATCTTTACCAGCTCCAGGGTCCGCAGGTCCGTGGCAAACTCGCCACCGCGAATCTCCGCGATATACGGCGCCTCCTGGGGAATCCAGGTCGGGATATGGAGCCGCATGTTTCTCCAGCCGCGGTACCGGATATCCCCGAGCTTCAGTACATGTACCATTCCCCGGTAGTCCCGGAGATGCACATCCATATAGTAGTCGAAGTTAGAACCCCAGACCCACATATCCAGGTAACGGGCCCGGCCAGGAATCTGGATACCCCGCGGAACAAGCTCACCGTCCTCGTCCTCTTCCACCGGGATGAACTCCAGGAAATTGTATCCACGACGGTTGAACGCGGCCTGCGCGCCGAGAGCGCGTAGCTCCCGTCCCTCGGGTTCCTGTCGGTACAGTGCCTCCGGAAATGTTCGAACATGAGCCATCCGGGGATACCCGTCGGCAATGAACTTGCTTCCTTCGACGATCCATCGACTCTCCGCTGGATTGTCAAAGTCTTCTATAACAATCGATTGATAGTTGGTCGTTGCCTGCTGCTGCGCTCCAGCTACCAGGGGCAGCAATAACGCAGCGACAAGGCTAAAACCGAGCAGGCGACCTGTTCTCATTCCATACTCCTTACCGCAATTTCTCCGACATATCCCGTAAAAAAACAATACCGTTCCGAGGCATTATAGGGACGGCGGATTCGCTTTGTCAAACCTCGTTGTTCTTCAATATCGGAAAAAGACGACTCGGACGTGAATGTCATCTGAATCCTCCAATCGCATCGGTAAAGCACGCAGCGTTCCCGCCAGGTCAAGAACTATCGCGGCGGCCACGGGAATTCCAGCATCGCGCAGTCGTTGGCCGGACGCCGGAAGAAACAACTCCGGCACTACCATCAGAGTGTGTCGTGAACGGTTCTCCAGAAGGTGGCGCGCGATTCCGGGGCTGTGCTCACCGGCGAGCAGTACTACTCCCCCGGCGTCATCCGGTAACAGCGCTCCGATGCGGCGAGCCGATGTCTCTTCCTCACCGGGTCGTTCCAGACGATGAAAAACCACTCCCATCTCACCTTGCGCATTCGCGGCCGGTTCGACAACACTCCGCATAGCGGCGTCCGGTTCCGCGGCGCCCCGTTCGATTACGTCCAGGTGTGCAGCATCCCGAACCGCGTCGGTGTACGCGATGACCAGCGGAGCCTTATCGTTCTCGGCAAGCCACTCCAGCGCATCCAGGACAGCGCCGGAACGGTCGACCGCAGGCACCAGAGGCACCCGTGAGTCCCCATCGGCGGTTTCGCCACGGGCGGGAAACACAAGTATGTTGCGGTTGCGGATCTCCTGAGCGCGTTGCGATGACACGACTCGAACCGGTCGACGACTTCTCAGGATTTCGCGACGAACATCCTCCACCACGGGAGAGTCGTACAGCGCCTGGGGTATCTCCATTACTCGTGGCACGCACCCGGTCAGGAGGCCTGTAAGCAGAAACCAAGTCGCGACCTGTCGAAGTCCGCACATCATCTACTCCGCGATCGCACTCCCCGCCGGTAACCCGCGCGTTCGACGAAACCCGTCCAGTAGACTCGCATAGATGAAGAGCGCCGACAGAACGATTATCACGATCGAGCCAATTCCAGCCGGGATAGGCCGGAGCCATTCACTCCACATCGCCACGGCACCCCAGCACAGTACGTACAAGGGCAGAAACGCCAGATGCCACTGACCTTCCGGCGTGCGCGGACGCTCACGAAAGAGTGCCAGCGTAACAGGTATGATCACGACCATACCGGACCGCGCCAACGGCAGGATAACCAACTGGTACGTCGTCCAGAACCCATCGTGGATCACCAGATCCATCGCCGACAACAACCCCAGCACCATGCCGGAAAACAGGAGCTGTACGTAAAACCGGTCACGGGACGCGTAGGCCCGAAGGTTCCGGTCAAGGAATATCGCTCCCGCCGTGGTAGCTCCCGCCCAGAACGCGAAGTCCGTAATCATGTGATAGAGGTACAACCCTTGTGGCGTGTACCGGTAGGGAACGATCCACCGCACGGTAAATACGAGCAGATACATAGCGACAAAGAGGAATATCCCCGGCAGTACGGAGTATCGCACCAACATGTAGGTCCGGCCGGAGTACGAATCTCCCGAGCCGTCCACACGCTGTCCCAGGAGCAACCCCGCGGCGACCACGGCCAGCGGCGAGGATAACAATAGAAATAACACCATCTCGGTCGTTACGGTACCATTCCTGCTGCAGGGAATACAAGCAACGAACCAGGCGTTCTCAGCGCGGCATCGTTCCGAAATCAAGATCTGGCCGAAGATTATTGATCCAATGACAGGTACAGGATTTGACTCTTTTTGAAGGCGGTGATATGGTCTTTCCTCGGTAATCAGCTAAACGTTTCACGGGAGGTATATTGGCCAAACAAGAGTTACGCACCAATGAAGCTATCAAGGTGCGCGAGGTTCGACTGGTAGGGAGCGACGGACAGCAGTTGGGGATCGTCCCGACGCTGGAAGCGCTGAATATGGCGCGCGAACAGGGAATCGACCTGGTCGAAGTCGCGCCCCAGGCTAAACCTCCCGTTTGTAAGTTGCTTGATTACGGAAAGTTCAAGTTTGAACAGGAGAAAAACGCCCGGGATTCCCGAAAGAAGCAGAAACTTCTTAAGTTAAAAGAAGTCAGGATGCAGCCCAAGATCGAAACACACGATCTTGAAACCAAGACCCGGCAAGTCAAGGAGTTCCTTGAACAGGGCTCCAAGGTCAAGGTCACGATCCGATTCCGCGGACGCGAGCTTGCCCATACCGAGCGGGGGGAAGTGGTGCTGGAACGCATCCTCGGCCTTCTCGACACTCCTCACTCGGTGGATAAACGGCCCACCATGGAGGGACGATTCATGTCCATGATTCTTTCGCCGGGAACAAAGGGTAAACAATAATCGATCAGGAGCACGTTCATGCCGAAGATGAAAACCCGCCGCGCCGCGGCAAAACGTTACCACGTAACCGGTAGCGGTAAAGTTAAGTACAAGAAACAGGGCATGCGCCATATTCTTAGCAAGAAGAGCACCAAGCGCAAACGCCACCTGCGAAAAGCGGGTATTCTCAGCCCGGCCGAGCAGAAACGCGCCAAGACGCTTCTGCCCTACAACTGAGCCGGACACGAACACTTACGCCGAGAGGTAGGACACTATGCCACGAGCAGTAGATGGAACACGACGGAAGAACCGTCGGAAGAAGATCACGTCTCAGACCAAGGGATACTGGGGTCGTCGGAAAAACGCTTTTCGCACCGCCAAGGATGCGCTTGCCAAGTCGCTGGAGTATTCCTACCGCGACCGGAAGGTTCGCAAGCGGGATTTCCGACGCCTCTGGATTACCCGGATCAGCGCAGCCTGCCGCGCCGAGGGAATGACCTATTCCCGGCTCATGGAAGGGCTCCGCAAAGCGGACGTGCAGGTAGATCGTAAGACTCTATCCAACCTCGCTATCGAGGATCGGGACGCGTTCAACTCCCTGGTTGAAACCGCCCGGAACCAGCTCCAGGGCTGAGTAATCTGTACAGCGGGTTACAGGGGGCGATATCATGATCAGGATCGAACAGGTTCGCCTGCTGGAACAGCGGGTACAGAAGGTAATAAACCGGATTACGGAGCTTCAGCAGGAAAATGCGACCCTGCGAGACCAGCTTCAGAGTTATCAGGACCGTATCTCCGATCTCGAAGAACGCATCGATAGCTTCGCGTCCCAGCAGGATGAGATCGAATCGGGGATCCTGAGTGCCCTGCAACGCCTGGACGAGGTTGAGGACGCGGTAGGTGAAGACCATGCGGAACAACGTACCGTAGAAGTTGCCGAAGCGGCGGAAACTCACGTTCCACCGGATGCTCCCAAGGAGGAACCTCACGACGACCCGATGGAAGAACCTCACGACGACCCGATGGAAGAACCTCACGACGACCCGATGGAGGCGCGGCAATACGACCCGGTAGAAGAGCCCTCCCCCGCTGCTGAAGTTAACGACGACGCCGGGCGTGAGTCCGGGGATAACGGGACCGATGAGATCGATGACCCGGAGAAAAGCGGTCCGGAACTAGATATATTCTAATTCGCTATGATGCGCATCGATCTTCTGGGGACATCGTTTCAGGTGCAATCCGACGAAGACCCGGAGTACGTCGAGGAGATTCTTGAGTACTACCGGGCGCGCATTGCCGAGATCGAGGAAACGGTTGCCACGGGAGACCCGCTGAAGAAGGCTATTCTGGCGGCGCTCCTGGTAACGGATGAACTCTTCCGGTGCCGCTCGGGCGGCGCCGGTACCGCCGTAGCCGGAGAGATGGAACTCATCACCCGCCGCCTCCTGGAACGACTGGACGATGCTCTGACCGAACCCGAACCGGACACGGATAACTGATTCCCGGGCGGCAGATCGATGCCGGCATATCGGTACCGACGTCCGGCGGCTCCGGGTAGATCCGGGGGC
>SLRR01000196.1 GCA_007130865.1 Spirochaeta sp.
ACGCGCATGACCGCGCCGAACGTGTTCGTCCTGCCCCGGAGGTGTGCGATCTCCCGTAGAAACTCAAAGCCGTGCCGCTTTTTCTGCAGGGGGTAATTCTCGGCGGGCGATTCGCCTACTACGGCGAGGTCCGTACACGCGAGTTCCACGGTCTGGCCTTTTCCGGGAGACTCCACCAGCCGTCCCCGGGCGATCACCGCGGCACCGGTCTGTACGCGGTCGATCGCGTCCTGCAGGTCCGTCTCGTCCTTGCTGATGATGGCCTGCAGCCCCTGGAGGGAACTGCCGTCGTTCAGTTCAAGAAAGCAGACATTCTTTGAGTCACGTTTTGTTCTCACCCATCCGGGAACTTCGATCTCTGTTTCCGAGGGAGCCGACTGCAGAAGCGCGGCAATGCGAGTGCGTGCCAGGTAGTTCATGCCACAATAGGTACCACGGGGCGGGTGCGCGGGACAAGCTATGCCGGGAAACCGGGCGGTCTCGACACCTTTTGTCGGAGGTTGTAATCTCCTGTGCATGGAGAAAACGAGTGATCTGCACGTAGCATCTGCTATCCCACTGTTGTCGCCCCGGACCTTGAAGGAGCGTTTACCCCTGACCGACGAGAGTGCCGCTACGGTGCTGCGCAGTCGAAGTGATATAGCCGCGATACTTGCTGGAACCGACCCGCGCATGATCGCGGTGGTCGGGCCCTGTTCGATACACGATCCCCGGGCAGCCCGGGAGTACGCGGAGCGTATCGCGGTTCTTCAGGAGGAAGTAAAGGATACGCTTCTCATCATCATGCGAGTGTATTTTGAGAAACCGCGCACCGCCCTGGGATGGCGCGGGCTGATTCTCGACCCGAACCTGGACGGTACCTACCAGATCGAGCGGGGCCTTCATCTGGCCCGGGAGATCCTGCTTACCGTCACGGGTATGGGTGTTCCCGCGGGAAGCGAGATGCTCGATCCGATCGTTCCTCAGTACGTGGATGACCTCGTATCCTGGGCGTCGATCGGCGCGCGAACCACCGAGAGTCAGACCCACCGCGAGATGGCCAGCGGCCTCTCCATGCCGGTGGGGTTCAAGAACGGTACCGACGGCAGTATCGAGAGCGCGATCAACGCGATGGTCAGTTCCTTGAGTCCGCACAGTTTTATCGGTATCGATCAGGAGGGCAGCACCTCTGTGATCAATACCACCGGAAACGGTAACGTCCACGTTATCCTCCGGGGTGGTCGGTCCGGCCCTAACTACCGGAGCTGGGACATAGTCCGAGTGGAGGAGATGCTCCGCCGGAAAAACCTCCCGGCGAACATCCTGGTGGACTGCAGTCACGGAAACAGCGGCAAAGATCCCGCCCGGCAGCCGGCGGTGCTCCAGGACGTAATCGCCCAGCGGCAGTCCGGACGCACCTCGATAAAAGGTTTCATGCTTGAGAGCAACCTGGTCGGAGGCAGACAGGACTTCTCCGGGGATGTAAACACCCTGGTTTACGGCCAGTCCATCACCGACGCCTGCGTGAGCTGGGAAGCTACCCTGGAGGCGGTGCGCCACGCCGTGAGGGAGCTGCGCCGCCCCGTGGCGGAAGGAGCCGAACGATGAGTACCGTTGCGGAGAAAGCCCGGGAAGCACGGGAGGCGTCCCGGAAGCTGGCCGCTCTGGATGGATCAACCCGAAGGGCGTCGCTTACTGCGGTGGCGGACGCTCTGACCCGGGAAGCGGACAGAATCGATGCGGCCAACGCCGGAGACTGTTCTCTTGCCGAGCGGGAAGGGTTGGCCTCTCCCCTGCAGAAGCGGCTCCGCTTCGACCGGCGGAAACAGGACCAGGCGGTGGAAGGTGTTCTGTCGGTAGCGCGGTTGGACGATCTCGTGGGACGAGTGGTGGACCGGCGGGAGCTCGACTCCGGCCTGATCCTGGAGCGGCGCACGACACCGATCGGCGTAATCGCGATGATCTTCGAGTCCCGTCCCGACGCCCTTGTACAGATCGCGGCGCTGGCTCTTAAAAGCGGGAACGCCGTGGTGCTGAAAGGTGGTTCCGAGGCGAAGGAGAGCAACCGGGTGCTGGCGGAGATCATTCACGACGCGGCGGCAGGTGCCGGCGCGCCCCCGGGGTGGCTCCAGCTGATCGAAACGCGCGAGGCTGTGGGAGAATTACTCGATCTCGATCGGTACATCGATCTCGTGATACCCCGGGGATCCAACGATTTTGTCCGCTATATCATGGATAACACACGGATTCCCGTCATGGGCCACGCCGACGGCATCTGCCACCTGTTCCTCGATCGCGGGGCGGACCGTGATATGGCGGTATCATTGGCGGTGGATTCCAAGACGCAGTACGTGGCGGTGTGCAACGCCGTGGAGACGCTTCTCGTGCACGCCGAGGTGGCGGCGGATATCATACCGGCGATGACGGAGGCATTACGCGGACACGGTGTGGAGTTACGCGGTTGTTCCCGGACGAGACAGATAGTGCCCGATATGACCCCGGCAACCGAGGAAGACTGGGGAACGGAGTACCTCGACCTGGTTCTGGCGGTGCGTGTGGTGGACTCTCTGGCGGAAGCGATAGAGCACATAAATACCTGGGGGAGCGGCCATACCGACGCGATCGTGACGTCCGATCGCGAAGCAGCGGAGCGCTTTTTACGCGAGGTGGATTCCGCATCGGTCATGTGGAACGCGAGCACCCGTTTTGCCGACGGGTACCGCTACGGACTCGGCGCGGAAGTGGGGATCAGTACGGCCCGAATCCACGCCCGTGGCCCCGTCGGTGTGGAGGGACTCCTGAGTTACAAGTGGATCGTCACCGGCTCCGGTCACGTCGTCGAGGATTACGCATCAGGACGACGATCCTTCACTCACCGTACGATCCCCCCGCAGGAGGAGGGTTGACGGAGGCGATGCGAACGTTCGAAGGGATCCGCCGTGTAGTAGTCAAAGTTGGAACCAACGTCCTCACGCGGAATGATCAGATCGACGAGGAGTACATTCACGAACTCGCCGGGCAGATCGTAGCGCTCCGCGAGAATGATCGCGAGGTATGCGTGGTAACCTCGGGAGCGATCGGGCTCGGCGCACGGGAGCTGGGTATAGGCGGCCGCGTTCAGGATGTGGTGCTTCGGCAGGCCTGCGCCGCAGTGGGGCAGCCGCTCCTGATGCAGGTCTACCGGGATGTGTTTGCCCGGTTTGGAGTACGTACCGGGCAGGTGCTGCTCACGCGGGAAGTTCTCAACCACCGCCGGAGTTACGTCCGCCTCCGGAACGCCGTGGAGCGCCTGCTGGAGCTGGGGGTACTCCCGATCTTCAACGAGAACGACAGCGTCGCCGTGGCGGAGATCGGCCGCAATTTCGGGGATAACGACCAGCTCAGCGCGCTGATCGCGAGTAAAGTGGACGCGGAACTTCTGATACTGCTCAGTGATGTCCCTGGGTATTACTCCGCCGACCCCCGGGTTGATCCCGGAGCAGTCCTCTACGATACGATCGACAACGTCACGCCGGAGATGATCGCTGACGCGGGAACGGCGGGGTCCACGGTCGGAACGGGAGGGATGGCGACCAAATTGAAGGCGGTGAAGATCGCCGCCGAGGGAGGTTGTCGGGTCGTGCTCGCCCACGGCCGTGACCAACGTGTCCTGGAACGGCTCCTGGCAGGAGAGACCGTGGGAACGGTGTTTGCCTCGCGGCGGCGATTGCGGAATCGTTCCCGATGGATACTTCACAGCGCGCCTCGCGGTCGAATCACCGTTGACGCCGGGGCGATGGAGGCGATCCGCCATCACAAGAGCCTGCTCCCCAGCGGTATCATCTCCGTGGAGGGAGTTTTCCAGGCGGGTGACGTGGTACAGGTAAACGACGCCGCGAAACTTGTGACCGCCTTTGACAGCCGCGAGCTGGCGGCGATCGCGGGCAAGCACACTTCGGAAGCGGAAGAAATTCTATCCCGGGACAAGAACCGCAGGATCATCGCCCGGCCGGAAAACATGGTGTTCTTTGACGAAGACTGGGACGACCCGACCGTAGACGGAGATAACACGTGAGACCGGGAGTTATCGGTATCCGGGACCTGGAAATCTTCTGTGTGATCGGGATCCTCCAGGAGGAACGACACCGGGTACAGGCGGTGCGCGTCGACGTGGAGGTGGACTGCGATATCTCCCGGTCCGTCGCGTCCGACGACGCAGCGGATACCCTGGACTATGCGACCCTTGCGGCGGAGGTGACCGCGTTTCTGCAGGAGAAGCAGTTCGGTCTCCTGGAAAGGGCAGCCCATGAACTGTGCGACGACATATTGCGCCGACATCCGATCGTAAGGACGGTGCGAGTGGAATTGCGTAAGCCTGGAGCTATCGCCGGGCCGGCGGTCCCCTATGTACGTTTGGAGCGGGAGAGGTTTGCTCTGGATCAAGAGCGATAATTACGTAAAAAACGGAGCTTGACGCCTTGCAAGAGGCTCCGTATTTTGCGATAGTACCCGTGCTTTGAACAGATCAGAACAGATCAGGACAGAGCTTTGACACAGGAGGCAAACAAATGGCAGGGAAGATTTCCAAGAACGCCCGCCGTGAAGGTGCACAGGAGCTGTTGAGTCGCTGGGGCGGAAAGATCGTCATGAAGAGCGTCTTTGAGAACGGCCGGATGCGCCATTTCGCGGTATGTGAAAAGACCGGTCACCAGGGGCGTCGCCCGAAAGACCTGATGTAAACAACCTGGTATCTGAACGATACGTGCCCGCGGCTCGGCTGCGGGTATTTTTTTCTGCGGGCTCCCGCCGGGGGTCTTGTCGGGGAGTAAAATGTGATTCTGTCGGGACGCGAGATCCGGTCCCACCTGGGAAGCCGGATCACAATTGAACCGTACAACGAAAACCAGCTCAATCCGAACAGCTATAACCTCCGGCTGCACGACCAGCTGCGGGTGTATCGCAACCGCGTGCTGGATATGCGTGTGGAAAACTACTCCGACGAACTGACGATTCCGGAGGACGGGCTGGAGCTTGAGCCGAATCGGCTCTACCTCGGACGGACGGTGGAGTTCACCGAAACACAGGGATTTGTCCCGATGCTGGAGGGACGGTCGTCGATCGGCCGACTGGGACTCTTCGTGCACGTCACGGCGGGATTCGGGGACGTGGGATTTCGCGGGTACTGGACACTGGAGATGTTCTGCGTGCAGCCGATCCGTATCTACGCCGGGGTGGAAATCTGCCAGGTGTTCTATCACAGCATTCAGGGCGACTACGACCCGTACCGGAGCGGAAAGTACCAGAACAATACCGGAATCCAGCACAGCATGCTTTTCAAGGACTTTCTTCCCTCCCGGAAGTGATCAACCCCCGCTCGCGGATTATCGATCGCGCCCCCGGCGGATTTAAGACCACGCGCGGGGGGCGCGCGGAACCCAGCGACGATTTCTGAGCTCCATTCCGTACTCCTCCGTCAGTATCGTCTTCAATCCCTCGTGCAGGTTCCTCGCCGTCGGCTGAGACGACACCGCCTGATCCGCGTGAAGTCCACTCGTGAGTAATGTCTCGAGCAGCATCTTTGCCGCCAGAAACCGTCGATACTTGTCGATACCGAAGACGATCGGTTCCTTCAGCATCGCGATCACTTCCCACGTGACCTGTTCCGCCTGGCTGTACTTTCCGGCGTCCTTGTGCTGATCCGAGATACGCATGGGCAGCCCGTCCAGGATCGCATCCAGGTTGTCACACAGGTTGTCCAGGTCAAAAAGACCGGTGGCGCAGTTGAACAGTATCTTCTCGCCCCGGGATTCCGCCCGGAACACTTCATCTTTGGAAATAGCGGCGCCGATATCCGCGCAGTTCAGGTTCTTGTCCTGATCGAACACCAGGACGCCGCCTTTTACGTCAACCGGTGTCCGGTACGCGAAGTCGAACGCCGCCGGCGCGCCGCGCAACGCCATGAACGCCAGGGACACGGGGTCCACGGTAAATCCGAGGTTGTCCACGTTCCCCAGGTACACGAAGCGCTTTCCCTGCCGACGCAGCTCCCGGTAGATCGGCGCCAGAACCTGGAAGTTCTGGCCGTGTCCGCCGGGTATTCCCAGGGGCTCGCCGATTTTCCCCCACGCCTCGGTGAAGAACTGCTTCGGTCGCCCCCGGTCGCTGTGGGTCAACGCCGCCAGAAGCGGCTGTACTGCGTGGCGAGTATCCAGGGCCTCTTTCACCCCGGGGAGGTCCTTCAGCAGCGGGCTCTCCCGGTAACCCCGATACGCGTCACGGAGAGCGTCTTCCGTGGCATGGCTCGTCATCTCGAAGAACGGCAGGACGGGGGAAAGACTCTCCGGCGGGCTGACGCCGTGTTTCGCCGCGAGCGTACGGTAGTGTTCGGCCGCGAGCAGGAGCATGCGAAACTTGAGCTCGAGGAAACTTGCCCCGGGCGTACCGTCGGGGTTGAGCCACGCCGGCGTGATCCCCTTGGGACGGCCGGTCACCTCCGGAGCGAGGCGCTCAAATTCCGGACGGTAGAGTTCCAGCAGCGACGAATCAAAGGACTCGTTCTTTTTCAGGTCTCCGTAGCTGGTAGCACTTCCACCGTTGAGAACACCGTAGGAGAGATACGGGTACAGCAGTACACCGATCGCCTGAAGCGCGTCCTGGTCCAGATTACGCAACGCCTCCGGTCCGGATCCTGATACGGTGCCGAAGCGATCGGCGGGGATCTCCGGCGCCAGCTCCCGGAGCCGTGTCCGGTACTGCTGTTCCGGCAGATTCAGCTCCACCGTCTGTGTACGATCCACCACCTGGCGCCCGTCGACACCGGGAATCCCCGAAGGTTCCACGGGCGTGATATTATCGTACTCTCCCGCGTTGAATCGTTCCAGAATCTGCTGCGAACGCTCCACGTCGATTCCCAGTTCGCGCATACGTGTGAACAGTGTGTCCGTCATTGGTGCCTCTCATCTATCGATCTGATCCAAAAAACCATCTGACAACTAATCCATCAAGTGGCGCAGCGCGCCGTAGGCGGCTCCATAAAGGGAAACCTCGTAATCCCGCACGATGTACACCGGAATGCGCCGGAGGAGCTTCTCAATTCCTTCGCGGTAATTCCGTAGAAAGCCCTTCATAAAACGATCGTCCCGGGAGAACCATGCTTCGTTCTTTGTTACGATCCCGCCGGCAAGGTAAAGTCCCGATAACGGCAGGAAGTGAAGCGCCGCCGCCGAAGCCGCGCGGGCGTAATTCTCGACGAAAAGTTCCATAATCGTCTGCGCGGCAGGGTCTCCGGCGGCGGCGTGTTCAGATACGGCCCGGGCGGGATCGCCGGTTTCCGGTGAGGAATCCCCGTACAGGGGCGAACTCTTCGGGACCCGTCCGGTATTCCGGAAAAACGCAAGCGTATTTGCGATGCCCGGACCGGACACGAAGCATTCCGCATCCGGTGGTTCCACGGCGTCCTGCACCACGTAGTCAAACAGTTCCCGGCTCAGATCATCGTACGGCGCAAACGGGACGTGTCCGGCCTCGGAAGGCAGAGCCACGAACTCCTCGTGGTGATCCACCACGTATCCCACGCCCAATCCCGTCCCGGCGCCGACAACCGCCCGGACCAGACCCGACGGCGGGGGAACCGTACCATCCGGATGCTTCAGGGCGACGATTTTCTCCGCGTCACCGGTATCGAGAAGAGGGATTCCATAACTTATCGCGGTGAAATCGTTGATTATCCGGACCGGCAGTGATAGTACCGTTGCCAGTACATCACCGTCGATGATCCAGGGCAGATTGGTCAAGTAACAGCGATTTTCCCGGATTGGACCGGCACCGCTGACACAGACCGCCTGCGGCAGCGTAGCCTGGCGGTCATCCTTCAGCGAATCCATCACCGTCTCAAGCGCATCCTCCAGGGACGAGAGTTCCCGCGAGCTGAAACGGTACCGTCGCGTGATCGTGAGCGAGCGGTCCCGTACCTCGAGAAGGGCGACACTCGTGTTGGTCCCTCCCACGTCGCAAGCGAGTACTGTGACGGGTTTCCCCGTTTTCGCGTCAATTCCATCCATGGAATCCCGTTATAGTATATGGCCCGGCCAATGTCCATCGACGATAAGATATTGGTTTTACTTGAGAAACCGTGAAAACTCGGGTAGACTTTGTGGCGCTGGAGCGGAGGTGTTATGGCGGTAAACGACAAGAAGTACCGGTTGGTTACCCGGAGCGACTTTGATGGACTCGTGTGTGCGGTTCTTCTCCGTGAGCGCAATCTCATAGACGAGATAAAGTTCGTTCATCCCAAGGATATGCAGGATGGTTTGATCGCTATCTCCGGGGATGATATCACGACGAATCTTCCCTACGTCGAGGGTGTACATCTGGCGTTCGACCACCATTTTTCCGAAACGTTGCGTGTGGGCAAGCCGGATAACTACGTCTGTGACCCCGACGCACCCAGCGCCGCTCGCGTGGTGTACGAGTACTACGGGGGGGGCGAAACGTTTTCCAGCGTGAGTCCGGCGATGCTGGAAGCGGTAGACAAGGGAGACAGTGCCAACTTTACGCGGGAAGAAGTGCTGGAACCTGATGGGTGGAACCTTCTCAACTTTATCATGGATGCCCGTACCGGCCTCGGACGATTTCGGAACTTCCGTATCTCCAACTACCAGCTGATGATGGACTTGATCGATTACTGCAAGGACCACGATATCGACGATATACTCCGCCTGCCCGACGTGGCCGAACGGGTGGAACTATACGAGGACCACAAGGATCGGTTTCAAAAACAGATGCGCTCCGTCGGTAATCTTCACGGCAATGTGCTCGTGGTGGATCTCCGCGGTGAAGAGACGATCTACGCGGGGAACCGCTTCGTCAAATACGCTCTCTTTCCGCAGGCGAACGTTTCGGTACAGATCCTCTGGGGATTCAAGCGTCAGAATACGGTGCTCACCGTAGGCAAGTCGATCTTTGACAGGAGCTCCCGGAAAAATATCGGCGAGTTGATGCTCAAATACGGTGGAGGCGGTCATACCGCCGCCGGGACGTGCCAAGTACCTAACGACGACGCTGAGCGGGTCGTACAGGAAGTCGTCGCGGAGTTGCGCGCCGGATAAGCTCAAGCCGCAGAGCGCCGAAGAACACCCTCGACGCTCCCGGACGGTCCTGAGGCTGAACTAAATACCTTCCCGGTAACGACGGCCGAGTTCGCCGTTCGTCTGAACGGTGGAAACGGTGTGCCCCGGCAGGGGCAGAATCTTCTCGTGGATCGTATCGATGATCCACTCTTTCTGCGGGAAGAAATCATCCTCCAGCTCGTACGCCGGTGTGATCCAGTTCCGGGATCCTACCACAACCGGGGGTGCGTCCAGGTAATCGAACCCGAGTTGCGTCAGAACGCCTGCCAGGGAGTAGAGAAAGCTGCCCCGTTCGACCGCATCCGACGCAAGAACCACCCGCCCGGTTTTTTTAACTGATTCCACGATCGGTTCCGGGTCCAGCGGGTTCAGAAAGCGCGTATCGATCACCTCCGCGGAGAGGCCGTATTTCTCCTGCAGCACATCCGCGGCGTCCAGCGCACGATACAGCGTCGCTCCCACGGTGACGATCGTGAGATCCGTCCCGGGACGTTTCACGTCCGGTTCGCCCTCGGCGATCTCGTAGTACTCTTCCGGGACACCTCCCTGGTGAAACAGTTCTCCGATATCGTAGATACGCTGGCTCTCGAAGAATACCACCGGATCCGTTCCCGCCAGAGCGCGATTCAACATACCCTTTGCATCGTACGGCGTGGCCGGAAAGTACACTTTTAGTCCCGGTATATGGGCGGTGATGCTGGACCAGTCCTGGGAATGTTGCGCGCCGTACTTGCTCCCTACCGAAACGCGAACGATCAGCGGCATTTTGAGTACGCCCGCGCTCATGGCCTGCCACTTCGACATCTGGTTGAAGATTTCGTCGCCGGCGCGGCCCATGAAATCGTTGTACATAAGTTCCACCACCGCACGGCCTCCGGACAGGGCGTACCCCACGCCGCTGCCCACGATAGCGCCTTCCGAGATCGACGCGTTAAAGAGGCGGTGGTAGGGCAGGGCCTCCGTGAGACCCCGGTAAACCGCAAAGGCGCCTCCCCAGTCCCGGTTCTCTTCTCCGTAGGCCACCATGGTGGGATCCCGGTAGAACCGGTGCATCAGAGCCTCGAATAACCCGTCCCGCAGCTGGTAGGTCTTCATCTTGGATACCGGTTGCCCCGACGCGTCTAAACCGAACCGTTCCCGGCCGGCGATCTGCTTGACCCGGGGGTTTTCCTCCGCCGGATGAAGTACCTCCGGCTCCCGGTCGTCCAGTGTTTCCGCACGGTCGTTGCTGAACATGTACCGTTCGATCTGTTCGCCGGGCATGCGCGGGCTCTTCTCCAGATCGACCGCGAGACGGGTCGCCCGGATTAGTTTTGCTCTGATCTGTTTGTCCAGGTCATTCAGGGACGATTCATCGGTGACGTTGTTCTCCAGCAGATACGTCCGGTAGGAAGCGATCGCGTCGTTCTTCTTCCATTCTTCGATTTCCTCTCTGGTTCGGTAGGTGGAAGCGTCCGAGGGGGAGTGACCGCTCATGCGGTACGTGATCGTATCCAGCAGAACGGGACCTCGCCCCTTCCGGAGAATGTCTTTTTTCCGGGCGATCGCGTCCGCCACTGCCAGGGGATTATAACCATCCACGCGCTCTGCATGCATGTTCTCGGCGTTGACGCCGGCTCCCATCCGTGCCAGAACGCGGAATCCCATCGTTTCGCCCACGGTCTGTCCGCCCATACCGTAGAAGTTGTTGAAAAAGTTGAAGAGTACCGGCGGAGCGCCTCCGATCTCCTCCGGCCAGAGCGTCCGGTACTGTTCCATGGCGGCGATCATCATGCCCTCCCAGACCGGACCGCATCCGGCGGAAGCGTCACCGATATTGGCGATAACGATTCCCGGCTTGCGGTTGATCCGCTTGTAGAGCGCGGATCCCACGGCAATGTCGGCGCTGCCACCGACGATCGCGTTGTTCGGCATGCTGCCGAACGGTGCAAAGAACGCGTGCATCGATCCGCCGAGACCGCGGTTGAACCCGGTGACCCGGGCGAATATCTCAGCCAGCGTCCCGTAGAGAACGAAGTCTTCCGCCTGGTCCCGAACGCTTCCCCCGGAATCGGCGGATCGTGACTGTTCCACCACGCGCAGAACGTCGCCGTCCAGGTAGTTTTCCATGACCGACCGCAGCTGTTGATCGTCGAGCTTGGCTATCGCGGAGTAACACTTGGCAAGAATCTCGCCATGGCTCCTGTGGCTGCCAAAGATGAAATCGGTCTCGTCCAGGTGAAGCGCCTGTCCCACGGAGGCGCTCTCCTGTCCGATCGAGAGGTGCGCCGGTCCGGCGTGGTTGTACTCGATTCCTTCCCAGGAGCCGGTCATCTTGATATCGTTGAGCATCGTCTCGAAGAGGCGTACCGTGGCCATGTCGTAGTAGACCCGGAGGAGCGTGTCCGAGCCGTAGCGTTTTTTCTCGGCGGCGATATCCGGCTTATACTGGTTCAGCGGGATTGGGTCTATCTTGAGCTTCTCCGTCTTCCGTACCTGTTTTGGTGTAATGATCTGGTTCTTCGGCATTTCTCGTCTCCCTTGATTTCTCTGATTATCTCGTTATCGGTCCTGCTTCGAATGGTATCCCAGGGCCCACACCGCGTCGCGAACAGCTTCGCTCACCGTGGGGTGTGGGAACACGATTTCCCGGATCTCCGGAACTCGCAGACCCGCGTCGATCATCGCTGCGGCGCTGTGGATTATCTCTCCCACCCCGGTCCCGAGCATCTGAACACCCAGTAACCGGCCGTCCCGCTTGTCCGTCACCACCGTGACCGTGCCTTTTTCCCGGGGGTTTTCCGCCAGGTAACGGCCGCTCACCTGGAGGGGAACCGTGGCGGTCACGACGGAATACCCCTCGTTCCGGGCTTCTTCGGGATTCAACCCGCACCCGGCCACTTCCGGAGCGGTAAACACCACCCAGGGTATCGCGTCGTAACGCATGCGATTGCTCCGGCGCTCGCCGAACATGTGCGCTACCGCCACTTCGCCCATACGGTACGCCACGTGGGCGAGCAGGATCCTTCCGGTTATATCTCCCGCGGCGTACACGCCGGGGAGGTTGGTCCGCATGTACTCGTCCACCACCACCGCGTTGCCTCGCAGGGCAACGCCGGCTTTGTCAAGTTTCTCGCTGCGTCCCCGGGGAACGCGTCCGGTGGAGAGCAGTACCGTATCCGCGTCGATACGTTCTTCCGCGTCGACGCCGGGCTGGGATACGTGAACAGTGCCCTGGTCCACCCGGTCGACGCGGTAGCCCAGGCGGAACTCCACGTCCTTCAGGTGTTTGCGCAGGGTGGCGGCCAGGTCCGGCTGGATAGTGGGGATGATTTCACGCATCATCTCGACCACCGTCACTTTCGTGCCGATCGCCGCAAAGAGCGAGGCGAACTCCATCCCGATGTAGCCACCGCCTATGACGACGAGGCGTTCCGGTGGACTGTCCAGGTTCAGGATCTCGCGGCTGGTCAGAACCCGGGAGTTCCCCTCGATTCCCGGGATCCCGGGACGGGCGGTGTCGCTACCCTGGGCGAGCAGAATATATCGGCTCCACAGTTCCTCCCCCTCGACCAGGACGACGCCGGGTCGGACAAGCTCACCCCGGGCTTCCCGGACTTCCACGCCGTGCTGCTTCAACTGTGACCGGACGCCTTTCTGCAGGGTGGTAACGGTTTTATTCTTGTAAGCTACAGCTGTGGCGAGGTTGAACACGACGTTCTCCGCGGTTACGCCGAACGCCTCGCCGGACCGCGCCTGCTTGTAGAGCTTGGCGCCGTACAGGAGAGTCTTCGTCGGAATACACCCTTCGTTCAGACACGTTCCCCCGATCCACCGTTCCTCCAGCAGGAGTACCGATTTGCCGAGCGCACCGGCCCGTTCCGCTGCGATATATCCCGCCGGTCCCCCGCCGAGTATTATCAGGTCGTACTCTCTCGTCTTCATATTCGTCCTCCGGAAGGAATACCCCGGCTACAACGCCAGGAGCAGGTCGATCCCGGCTATACGCGCAGACAGTTTCTGCAGGAACCTCGCCGCCGGCGCGCCATCCACCGCCTGGTGATCCACCGTCAGAGAAAGACCGATGTGGGGAACATGCTCAACCAATCCATCCGGTCCGAAGACCGGTTTCAGCTGGATCGTGTTGATCCCGAGAATCGCCACCTGCGGCGGGTTCAGCACCGGCGTGAAATACTCGACACCGTACGATCCGAGGTTGCTCACCGTGAATGTTCCCGCGGCGAGGTCGTCTGGTGCGGCGTTACCCTCCGTGCAACGGCGGGCGAGTTCCTTCACGCGCCGACTCATCTCACCGAGAGACAGCGAGTCCGCCGCTGGAACTGTGGGTACCATCAGTCCACGCTCGGTATCCACCGCAAACCCGAGGTCTACCCGCGCATACCGACGGATCACCGTGCCGTCAAAGTGGGCGTTCATCTCCGGGAACTCGGGAAGTGTGCGCGCCACCGCGTACATAACCATGTCGTTAAATGATACCTGGTGGAGTTGGAGATCTTCACCGGATTCTTTGAACCGCTTCCGCAACGCCTGCAGCGCGCGCGCGTCGGCGCTCCCGTGCAAGGTGAACTGAGCGGTCGAGGCCAGGGAAAACCGCATGCGTTCGGCGATGACCTTGCGGATACCCCGGACCTTGATCTCGGTGACCGGCTCCGGACGATTCCCTGCACCTGAATGATCAGCCGAGGCGGTGAGTTCGTCCTTAACCGCCGCGGTAGCCGTCGGCGGTACGCGTGAATCGCCTCGCAGGAGCTCTTCCACGTCCCGCTCGAGGATGCGACCCGCCGGACCACTGCCGGTGAGGTCCTTCAGTTCCTGCTGGTTTACGTCGGCCGCGGTGGCGCGCATTCGTGCGCGGGGGCTTACGCCCTGCCTTGCGGAAGATTCACGGTGCGGGGGAATATCACGATCCAGGGGGGGGGCACGGTCCGGGATTCGCTCCGTACCGGGGTGTTCCTCGGAGGTGCCGGATTTATCGACGGTTTCCTTTGATGGCGAACTCGTCACCGGTGATACCTGGGTATCGGGAATCGGCTCTCCCGGTTCTCCCACCACCACGAGCGGTGATTTCACCGCCAGCTCGTCGCCCGGTTCGCCCAGCCGCTTCAGGATCGTGCCGCCGGCGGTAGCCTCCACTTCCATCGTTGTTTTATCCGTCTCAACCTCGCAGAGAATATCACCGGTTCTGATCGTATCACCCTCGTTCTTGCGCCATTCCAGAAGGATTACGCTCTCCACCGTGTTTCCCAGTTGGGGTACCAGTACCGTTTCAGCCATTACCTTTTCCCTTCCTCTCCCGGGACTACCGGGTCGAATTCATTGCGACAAGGATCACTCGTGGTCCGATCTCTTCGATCGCCCGCCGGGCATCTTCCGGGAGCCCGTCGTCAACTACGAGGAGGTCCACTTTTTCCAGCGGGAGGACGGTGACGAACCCGTTCCGCCCGAATTTACTGCTGTCCGCGAGGACGACCACCTGATCCGCGGAGGCAGCCATGCACTTGACTATCTCCGCCCCCGCTACGAGGTGTGTGGAGAGTCCCTTCTCCGGTGAGAAGCCGTCGGTACCGACAAAAGCGGTACGCACGTGAAAGCGCCGGATCTGCTCCTGCGCGATCGGACCGACCACACTCTCCGTGGCAGCCTGGTATTCTCCGCCGACCATCTGCACGCGCAGCCCGGGATTGCCCCGGCAATGGCCGAGCGCGAGAGTATTGTTGGTTACAACGCTCACGTCCCGTTTACCCAGGAGAAAACGCGCCACCATTGCCGTGGTGGTGCCGGCTTCTATCATGATCGTGTCACCGTCGGAGACCATTTGCGCCGCCGCGGCAGCGATGCGACGCTTTTCCTCCGCGCGGTGTTGCTCCCGTTCCATGATCTCGGGATGGATCGTGGGTACCGCGCCGCCGCGAACCCTGTACAGATATCCTTTTTCTCCCAGGCCGTTCAGATAGGCTCTCATCGTTACCGTCGAGACCGAGAGGTGCCGCGCCAGATCGGCCACCCCCAGGTTGGGATCCTTCACGAGATACGCAAGTATTTGCTCTTCTTTTTCGTTCAGGCCTGGAATCATAAACCATCCATTGCTTAAGGATAAGTAAACTATAAGCTATACGGAAGTAATGCGCAAGATATAACAAAGAATTTCCTGATCAAACGGAGTACCGCTTCCGGCGGGGCTCTATCAACAATTTTGGCAGCAGCTATGAGCGGCTTCTGGACATTTTTCCCCTGGGCTGATACCAACGGTGCAGGATGTTCTGTAAATCTCCACGATCCCGGCGACGTTCATCGGTCCCGCCGGTGACGACGTCTATCGCTCGCGGTGATGCACACTCTCATAGGGACCGGTCCGAGCTGCCCCGGCACTCCGTTCATCGCTGTCTGATGTTATTGGTAGTCGCCTGCGTCGGTATGACGGTGCCGGTGTGGGCTGAAACGGTAACAGCCGACCGTGACGGTGAACTATGCCGTTTGGATCTGGTCAACCGGGTAGATCCGCCCGGGATTGAGTACGCCCCGGTTGCGTTCGTGATGGATTACGAAACCGGCACCGTGCTGCACGAACATAACGCCGACGTTGCCCGGGTTCCCGCGTCTCTTACCAAGCTGGTTACGATCTATACCGCGCTGGAGGCCTCCCGCGGGGGGGAGTTCTCCCTGGACGAGCCGCTGCCGGTGGATCCCCGCGCCTACGCCTCAGAAATCGCGCCGGGAAGTTCATTGATGTTTCTCGGACCGGAACAGTTTGTGAGCGGTCGGGATCTGCTGAGGGGACTCGCTGTTTCGAGCGGCAACGACGCTGCCGTGGAGGTGGCATTACGGGTATCCCGGTCGGTGAGTTCCTTTGTAGCCCGCATGAACGGGGTCGTCCGTGCTCTGGGTTTCTCCTCGATGTATTTTGAGGACACCGCCGGGCTCAGTCCGGGGAATCGAATTACTGCACGGGAAATGGCCGAGTTTACCCGGATTCTGATCGAACAGTGGCCGGAGACGCTGGATTCGCTCTTTGCGTTACCGCATTTCGCCTATCCCCAGTCACACCATTACGTCGGCGAGGTCCTGCAGGGCGGAACGATTCTTCAGTACAACCGCAATACCCTGATAGAAACGTATCCCGGTGCGGATGGACTGAAGACGGGTTACACCAGTGCCGCCGGGTACAATCTGGTAGCTACGGCGACCCGGGATGATCGCAGACTTATCGTGGTCATCCTCGGCATCGACGCGCCGAACCACACTGTTGGTTCCGAGCGAAGATCGCAGGATGCGGAACAACTTCTGGACTGGGGGTTCGAGAACTTTCGGACGATACGTCCGTCGGTACCTGATCTGGAAGACGCGGTTGTCTGGGGCGGGCAGGTCCGCACGGTCGCGCTGCGAGCGGATAACCCGTTACCGATCGTTTTGCCGGAAGAGCTCGTGGGGGGGCTCCGCGGCGAGATCCACGTCCCGAGCGAGTTCTGGGCGCCCCGGGAGGTGCACGAAGCGACGGGATCGCTCCGGTACTACCTGGGTGACTGCCTTGTGCAGGAGGTTCCCGTGTGGCCCGCGGATACGGTGGAGGAGGGGACACTGTTCCGACGTCTCTGGGATCGTCTGCGGTGGTGGTTGCGGGATTTCTTTGGTCAAGGATAATCGGCGAAACCGGTGAGGCGATCCGGGCGGCGTGCGCCGCCGGATCACTTCGGTCTGTTCTCCAGGCTGCTGGAACGGCGGCTATCGCTCAAACTTCCACGAAAATCGAAGAGACTGGAGAATCCCTTTCGGCGCATCCATCCCCGTAAGGAGTTCAGATACTCCGCCACGATCGCCGGGACGTCGTCTTCTCCTCCGGACTGGACAGGGAGTACAGTCAGTGTGGCTCCGGCAAGGATGCTCTCGGTAAAGGCGGCGCTACGATCCGGCGGGACAAACGCTGCCAGGTGTGGTGAGACTCGACGGTAGAGCAGCTGCAAGGCTGCCAGGGCGTTCATGTGGGCGGCATCGCCGCGCCGTCCGCCGACGGATCGGGAATCCGTGGTACTGGTATCCGTGTCGATAGTCGATAAATACGCTGATTCGCTCAGAACGATCGCTTTCACGTCGCTCTCACCCAGCCCCTGCACCAGGGCCTGTAAGCCGTACGGTGCCGCCACAAGTCGTACGATCACCGATGTATCCAGCCGGGTAGCCACGCTCGACGCGGTCCGTAGGATTTCCTTGTCGATTCGGTCCGATCGGCTGCTGCGCCATGCCGGCTCCGAGATCGGGTGCAATTCCACCGCGCCGGCGCCGGCGTCGGTCATCATCCTGGCAAAGTTAAGCCACTGACTGCGACGGGTGGACTGAAGTGCGGCGATCACCGGTACCGATACCGAGGAACTGAGCCCTCGCACTTTGTCGAGATACGCGTCGCGATTGATGCTGCGTCGCATCCTGTCATTCTCGCGAATCGCGGCGTCACTCCGGTTATGTTCAGTCAGTTCCGACTCGTCCTCGCTCCATTCAAGACGCGCTTCATTCAACGGCGGGAGAAGCAACGCTCCTGCTCCCGCCTCAGCGATCTCGGTCGCGAGACCAGGCGGGGGAATTTCGTCGCGAAACTCCACGATGAGGGGACTCGTAAGGGCGAGTCCGGCAAAAGTAACGTTCAGATCGGCCATCGTTGCCAGAGTATAGAGGTGCATGATACATTCGACAAGGTGGAGCAGGAGTTCTTAATGTGGGATATCGTTGCTACATCCCACATTGAGAACTCGCCGAAACGTTTTTACTTTGCTTCGTTCCTACGTTGTGGCGGCGTATTCCCAAAGTGAAGGGACGTAGTCCCTTCACTTTGGGAATACCTGAAGGTGGAGTGTGGCTGACTGATGAAATCCTTTGATCTGGTGGTAGTCGGTGCGGGCGGTGCCGGATATCACGCGGCACGAGCCGCCCGTGAAGCAAACTCGTCGATCTCGATCCTGGTGATTCACGATGAATCCCACCTGCCATATCGTCGGTCCGGTCTTTCCCGGACGCTGGGGGCTCCTTCCGAGACAGACAATCTTATTCTCGCCGACGAAAACTGGTTCGAGAAGCAGCGTATCGAGCTTCTGCAGCACGTAACGGTTCGCGCTATAGATCGCGGCTCCCGTCGGCTGGTGCTTGAAAACACCACCGGAGAAGATTCTCCGGATACGGTGGAGTACGGTGCGCTTGTTATGGCAACAGGCGCCGATCCGGTCATTCCCCGGGTTGCGCGTGTTCACGAACCCGGTACTGCACACGTGCTGAGAACGAGAGACGACGTGACGCGACTGATCGAGGAGACCTCCCGGATACGGACCGTGCTGATTGTCGGGATGGGAGTCCTCGCGGTGGAGGTAGCGGACCAGCTTCACCGGATCGACAAGGATGTTACCCTTCTCGGCGCAACACCGCAGCTGATGCCTCGCCAGCTCAACCCCCGGGCGGGAGAGATCCTCGAGGACGTGTTGAACAGTCGGGCACTGAAACTGCGGTTCCTGGAGGAGATCATTACCTACGAGCGCAACCGGAAAGGTACCTGGACCGCGGAAACTCTTCGGGAAAAACTGAGGAGCGACCTGGTGGTGTTCTGCGTCGGTGTGGAGCCACGCCGGTTGCTCGCGGAGGCGGCGGGGCTTGATTGCGGTCGCGGTATCAAGGTGAACGAATACCTGCAGACCAGTGATCCAGCGATCTACGCCGCCGGTGATTGCGCGGAGCATCCCGATAGCACCATCTCCCACCTTTGGGAATCCGCCGCCGCGCAGGGCGAGCTGGCAGGTCGTAACGCCGCGATCGAAACCGAGAAGTCCCGGTGGTCCCGGGGACTGTTCCCTCTCGAGAGTACCGTCTTCGACCAGCATATCTACTCGATCGGAAAGCCGCAGAATCCGGCGGGATACGAGATCGTGGAGTTTGAGGACGGCAACCGGTATTACGGCTTCTACTATCGCAACAACCACGTGGATGGCGCGATCGTGCTCAATGATCCGGACCGGTCCAGGATGGTGACGCGGGCGGTTCGCGACAACTGGAACCGGGAAGAATTACGCGATACCCTGGGGATCCCTTGAGCCGGGGTTTGCCGAATCGTACCGAACATTAGTATTTTTCTCCTGTCAAGAAATTATTTGAGGAGGAACAAATGGCTTTTGAAACACCGGCATTGCCCTATGCATACAACGCACTGGAACCCCACATCGATGAAGCAACGATGAAAGTACACCACGACAAGCACCATGTGGGGTACACCACCAAACTGAACGCTGCCGTGGAAGGCACCGAGTTTTCATCGATGGATCCGGAAGCGATTATTTCCAAGCTGAATTCCGTTCCGGAGAAGATCCGGACCGCTGTGCGGAACAACGGTGGCGGCCACGTGAACCACACGCTGTTCTGGCAGATCATGTCCCCCAACGGCGGAGGGAAACCATCGGGAGAGCTCGCCGACGCGATTGACAAGACTTTTGGCGGATTCGACCAGTTCAAGGAGCAGTTCGCCGCCGCCGCGACGGGACGGTTCGGCAGCGGCTGGGCCTGGCTCGTGGTAGCCCCCGGGGGCAAGCTCGAAGTCACGAGCACTCCCAACCAGGACAATCCTCTCATGGAAGGCAAAACCCCCATCCTCGGACTCGACGTGTGGGAACACGCGTACTACCTGAAGTACCAGAACCGTCGTCCCGAGTATATCGAGGCGTTCTTCAACGTGATCAACTGGGATAAAGTTACGGAGAACTACCGCAGCGCCCGCTGAGTTCCCTCGCGGAAGCGTCGCGCCGTGCGCCGGGACTTCCCGGGCACGCACGCGGGTAGACCCGGAGATATCACGCGGAAAGCGTGTAGATAGACACCCCGGCTTCGGCCGGGGTGTTTTTTTCTGCGTTTCATTGTCGGAACGGCGGTGTAATCGGTATAGTTACACCCATGACAGGTATAAAAGATATCTCCGCGATCAGGTCGGATTTCCCCGCGCTTGCCGGTACAATGCGAGGAAAGAGCCTGGTCTATTTTGATAACGGCGCTACGTCGCTCAAGCCCCAATCGGTAGTTGACGCGTTGAACGGATACTACCGTGAATACAGTGCCAACATTCACCGTGGCGTCTACGAGATGAGCGAACGCGCCACCGCCGCGTACGACCGTGCGCGGGAATCGCTCTACCGCTTGTTGAATGTTTCGGAAGATCAGGGAGAGATAATCTTTACGCGGGGAACCACGGAAGCCACCAACCTCGTGGCGTACGCCTGGGCGATGAATACTCTTAAGGAAGGTGATGAGATCGTAACCACCGCGATGGAGCACCATTCAAACTTCGTGCCCTGGCAGGAGGTTGCTCGACGGACAGGAGCGGTCTTACGGTTTTTGCCTCTTACACCGGACGGCGCGCTTGCCGAGAAGGGGATCACCGAGACGATCGGTCCCAGGACCCGGCTGGTGGCGATTACGGCGATGTCCAACGTAACCGGCTACATTCCACCGCTTTCGGATATCGTCCGGGCCGCCCGCGAGCACGGGGCGCTCGTTCTGGTGGACGCTGCACAGTACGCTTCACACCATCCCGTGGACGTACAGGAACTTGATTGTGACTTTCTTGCCTTTTCCGGCCACAAAATGTGCGGACCCACGGGGATAGGCGCGCTCTACGCCCGGCGGGAGTTACTGGAGTCGATGGAACCGTTCCATTTCGGCGGCGATATGATTCGGGAGGTCAAGCTGGACCACAGTACGTGGGCTAACGTACCGGAGAAGTTTGAAGCGGGAACACCCAACATCGCCGGGGCGATCGGAATCGCCGCCGCCGCGGATTACCTCATGGAGATCGGCCTCGATCGGGTAGCGCGGCATGAGCAGGAGCTGAATCGTCATATGCGGTCCGCCCTGGCGGATCTGGATTTCGTCACGATCTACGGTCCCGTCGAGCAGGTCGAACGGGGAGGGATCTTCTCTTTCAACCTGGATGGAGTCCACCCCCATGACGTGGGCAGCTTACTCGACCAGCAGGGGATTGCCGTGCGCACGGGATTCCACTGCGCGCAACCTCTTATGGCGCACTTCGGGATCGAAGGTACCGTGCGGGCGTCGTTTTACCTGTACAATACTACCGCGGAAGTCGATCAGTTCATCGAAGCTCTGCACCGACTATACCGGATCCTGCAGTAGAGGTTGTGGTCCGGAATGAGTCCTGGTACCGGTGATTCCTCGACGGGAGACGTGACGCAATGGCAGGACGCTCTCGTCCGGGTGATAAAACGATACCAGGTGCCGCGGTCACCGGATCTTGAAGCCCGCGGCCGTGAGGACCGGGACGAAGCCGCGTCGGGGTATTCCCTGGTCAACCGCACGTGCGGCGACCGGGTGACAGTCTACGGTGAGCCTCCGGATTGTCGGATCGACGCGCGGGGCTGCGCGATCTGCCGGGCTGCGTCCGAGATTGCGGGGGCGTTGCTTCAGGGTCTGAGCGGCCCGGAGGCGCTCCGCTTCTCCGAGAGGATCATCGCCTGTCTCCGCGGAGAGCTTTCCACGGATAGTCTGGACCTGCCTGCCGGCGTCAAACCGGAGCTCCAGGAGGATCTGCGTGCGCTTCTGCATGTCCGGGAGTATCCCGGCAGGTTGCGTTGTGCCACCCTGAGCTGGGAGGCGGTGCGGGACGTCCTCCTGCGTTCGCGTTGACATGGGGTAGGCCATCCGGTACTCTTCCCGACACTACTTTTGGCAGATTGGGGAGCAAGGTCATGCATAAACTCGTACTGTTGCGTCACGGGGAGAGTCAGTGGAATCTGGAGAATCGGTTCACCGGTTGGACCGACGTTGATCTCACCGAGCGGGGTATCCAGGAAGGGATCGATGCCGGGAGAACCCTCAAGTCGGAGGGGTTCGTTTTTGATATCGCTTATACCTCGGTACTGAAACGCGCGATCAACACGCTGCATCTTACGTTGAACGAGATGGACCTTGTCTGGATACCAGTGGAGAAATACTGGCGCCTGAACGAGCGTCATTACGGCTCGCTTCAAGGGCTCAACAAAGCGGAAACCGCCGAGAAGCACGGTGAAGAGCAGGTGAAGATCTGGCGCCGCAGTTACGATACGCCGCCTCCGGCTCTGGATGCGTCGGACGAGCGGTTTCCCGGGCACGATCCGCGGTACGCTGATCTTACCGATGCGGAACTTCCCCGGACGGAGTGTCTCAAGGACACGGTGGAGCGGTTTTTGCCGCTCTGGCACGAGACGATCGCGCCGGTGATCCGATCCGGTAAGCGCGTGATCATCGCCGCCCACGGAAACAGCCTGAGAGCGCTTGTGAAGTATCTCGACGGGATAAGCGACGAGGAGATCCTGAATCTCAACATTCCCACAGGCATCCCCCTGGTGTACGAGCTCACGGACGATCTCAAACCGATCCGCAACTACTACCTGGGTGACCAGGATGCGATCGCCGCAAAAGCCGCGGCGGTGGCGAACCAGGGTAAGAAAGGCTGAGTTCTATCCCGTATCAGCCGGCGTATGAACGAACATGAAGACGTTTCCCGCTCCTCAACCTCCTGAGGCGTTGCTCTTTGACGTGGACAACACCCTGTACCGCCATAATCGGTACGTGTACTCCCAGGTGGACGCGCTCATCTCCCGGCTGGCGGAACACCGGCAGGAACCGCTGGAACGCACCCGGGCACTGGTCACGCGGACGAGGGAACAGATCACCGCTCGAACGGGACGGAAGCCGTCACTGGGCAACATCTTCGTGGCGCTGGGTGTGCCGATTTCTACAAGTGTCGCCTGGCGTAAAGAGCTTATGCACCCGGAGCAGTTCCTCGCACCGGACCACGCGTTACAGGAGCTGCTGGACCGCTTGAGCGAGCGATTCCGCCTGGGAGCGATCACCAACAATCCCGAGGAAGTGGGCCGGCGGACGCTGGCCGTTCTTGGCGTGGAGCGCTGTTTCCACGTCCTGGTGGGATTGGATACCACGATGCAATCAAAGCCTTCCTGGGCACCTTTCGAGGCTGCGCTGGAAGCACTCGAAACAGAACCTACCAGGACGATCGTCGTGGGCGACCGGTACGAGGTGGACCTGGAACCGATGATCTGTCGCGGTGGAGGAGGAATTCTCATCGAACAGGACGACGACCTCATGGGGATCCGGGAATACCTGGAAACGGAGTACTGACCGGTGCAGTACAGACAGGCACTGCAACTGGTAGCGGATCATAGCACGGTATCGCTGGCCCGGCGGTTTATCGGGCATCCGGTGCTCGGTATCATTAACGGTCGAGCCGGGACTACGGCGAAACACCGTCTCCTTCTTCGCGTTGTGGAAAATCTCACTCCCGCCGGCTCGGAGCGGACGAAGAGTAACGATGATTTGAACGTTTCCACGGTCTGGACCGATACGGTAGACGCCCTCCACGAGGTGATGGCCCGATGGATCCGAAGAGAGTATCGCTCCGGCGGTCCCGCCCCGATCGTGGTGAGCTTCGGCGGCGACGGCACGCACAACCAGGTGCTTCAGGCGGTGGACAACGTTCCGGAGGTACCCTCCGAGGGGATATGGTATTTTCGAGTACCCCTGGGGAGCGGCAACGACGCGGTCGGTGTGGAATCCCTGGAGGATGTACTCGACTCGCTCCAGGGTGAATTGGCGCCGCGCTGGATCCCGGAGGTGGAAGTAGTAACTCCGCGGCGTACGCTGCGAGCGTTCAACATTGCTTCCGTGGGTATCGACGCGTTTGTGACGATGATGCACCACCGTCTCAGAAAACTACTGCCGGGAAACACGTACCGCCTCATCGCAAATGCTGCGCTCCTGATCTACGAGAAACTGGTAAACCTCGGTCCCATGTCGATCGTTTCGGACGGGGAAGATCTGGGTACGGGAGATCGGATCCTCGTTGCGTTCGGGGTACACGGACATCTGACCTATGGGGACCATATCCGGATTCTCCCGAACGAGGAAAACCTCTGCATTTTTAACCGGGCATCGCTCCTGGTGAAGCTGAAGATGAAGAAGCTGCTCATGCACGGCAACCACGTGCACGAAACGGTGACCACCATGCGGAAAACATCGGAGATCACGATCCGGTACGATCGCCGGATTACCGTACAGGTCGATGGTGAGGCGGACTGGCTGGAGCCGGAAGACTTTCCTCTGGTTATGCGGACTCGGGATCGTTCACGAAAGGTGCTTCAACCCGCGCGATTTGCGGAGGCGGAAACTCGTATATAACCCCCTGTTCGGTGAAACCGGCAAACCCTGCGGTGTCCACCCGCTTCCGGTAGTCCTCGAAGTTGTCACCGTAATGCACGAGCAGCATCCGGTGTTTCACTTCCTCCGGCAGCGTCTCCAGTTCCTCCAGGGAAGCGTGGATGCCGCCGCGAAAGAGCTGAGCGTCGTGGTAGTACCACTCCGCTCCGTCCGGAACCGTTTCATCCAGGAGGGTTGGGTCGAACTGCGTGTCGCCGGAGAAGAAGACCCGCTCGTCGATCACCAGTCCTGTGCTGTGCATCGCGTCATGCCAGGAACGAGCTTGCTGGGGAAAATGACGGGTTCTGAAGGTACGGATCTTAAGGTTGCCCACCTGGAATACTCTGCCGTCCCGGGGCAGGGACTCCTTGGCGCGCGGTCGCTGCACGTCCCAGAAATCTCGGAAACGAAGCCCCCTTCCGTTCCGGACCTCGTTCATCTCGGCACCACCGCGAAGCGTACGGTTCCAGAGAATTCGTTCGTATTCCGGGGTAATAATTATCCGTGGTTTATGTCCGGTTAAGTACCGGTTCATGAGAATCATCTCCTCCAGGCCGCCCACGTGATCGGCGTGAGAATGGGTAATGATGACGTTTCGGATGTCCGTAATCGCGAGTCCCGCCTGCCGAAGCGCCCGGGAACAGGTCGTGCCACAATCTACCAGCAGATGGTCGTCTCCTTTAACGATCAGCAGGTTGGTTTGAAAGTGGCGTTGGGAGAAAGCACTCCCGCAACCCAGGAAGTAGAGCCACAGTTGTCCGTCATTGGCCAGCTGCGGCGGCCGTCGAACGATTCTCATAGTACCTCTGACGGAAAACGTATCGCGCGCATCGGGGAATTACCAAATTCTCTCCCCGCATCACTTGTACGATTCCTGAACCCCCTTGACCGGAACGGCCGATTCGGGCACTCATGAGGTATGAGTGCAAAACCATTCCGGCCGCGCCGCCGCAAGCCTGAATCCGGCGGGATCCAGGGTCAACTTACCCTTACTGCCCGCGGATTCGGGTTTGTCCGACCTGAATCCGGTCCGGATATTCTTATTCCCTACAATCACCTCGGGGTTGCCGCGTCGGGAGACACGGTCCAGGTTGAAACGTTTCCCGAGAGTGCCCGGGACAAACCCGCCGGGAAGATCGTTAACGTATTGCAGCGAAACGACGCCCCGATTGTAGGTCGCATCCGACGCCGGAAAGGTGAAATCCGGGTGTACCCGGAAGACCAGCGAGTTCCCCGGGCGCTGGTTCTGACCGGACAGGACGTGTCCACCATGGAACGGTCGCTGCGCGACGGACCGCTGAAGGACGGTGATGTAGTTCGCGTCAAGCTCCGGGAATGGAACGATCCCGGCGCTCACCCCCGGGGAGAACTTCTGGACCTGGTGGGACGCGCGGATGAACCGGGGATAGACCTGCGGGTGATCGCTATCGCCCGGGGGTTCGCTCTCCAGTTCCCCCACGCGGTGGAGAGTGCCGCCGAATCGGTGCGCATGCCTCCTCCAAGAAAGGTATTGCGCGGCACCCGTCGGAAGGACCTGCGGAAGCTCACTTGTTTTACGATCGACCCGGATACCGCAAAGGACTTTGACGACGCACTTTCAATCACGCAACGTGACGACGGATTGTTCGAACTCGGGGTGCATATTGCCGACGTGAGCCACTTCGTCACGGAGGGGAGCGACCTCGACCGGGAAGCACGTGCCCGGGCGACATCGGTATACCTGGTTAATGAGGTACTTCCAATGCTGCCGGAACATCTTTCCAATGGGGTGTGCAGCCTTGTGCCGGGACAGCCGCGCCTGGCGTTTTCCGTACTCGTGGTGCTGGACAGCTCCGGCACAGTCCACGAGTTCGAGATTACCGAGAGCGTTATCCAGAGTAGTCGGCGATTCACCTACCAGGAGGTCGAGGAAATTCTCCAGGGCGAAACGGATCCGCTCGCGTCGGAACTTCACGTTCTGCACCTGGTGGCTCAGATGCTCGGGCGGCGCCGACGGGAGAACGGCAGTGTGGATATGGACCTGCCTGCGGCGACGATTTCCCTGGACGAAGAAGGCGTGCCGGTTTCGATCCGGCCGGTGGAACGCCTTCAGGCTAACCGGCTCGTGGAAGAGTGCATGCTGCTGGCGAACCGACAGGTAGCGGAGTGCGTGCAAAACCTTTCCTCTCGTCGAAAGCACCCGTTTATCTACCGGATCCACCCCCAACCCAAGGAAACAGATGTAGCGCAACTACTGGAACTGCTCCACCACCTGGGTATCCGCTACCAGATCGACGACGAGGTACAACCCGAGGACTACCGGAATATCCTGGCGCTGATTGAAAACCTCGAGTTCAAAGATCTCGTGGAGAAGCTCGCCCTCAAGTCGCTCACCAAAGCGGTGTACAGTACGGAAAACGAGGGACACTTCGGGCTTGCCCTTGACGCGTATACACATTTTACCTCGCCGATCCGGCGTTATCCGGACCTGGTGGTGCACCGTCTTCTGAAACGCTACCTGGCATCGGAAAAATGGGGCGTTCCCCGGGGACTCCAGAAAGATCTGGAGGAGGTGTGCCGCCACGCATCGGAGCGGGAGCGCGCCGCCACGGAGGCGGAACGGGAATTCACCCGGCTTAAAAGCCTGGAGTATCTCGCGGGCAAGATCGGTCGGGAGTACGACGGGGTGGTTTCCGGTGTAACCGCGTTCGGAGTATTTGTTCAGTTAAACCGGTACCTCGTGGAAGGACTCGTGCACGTCTCCCGCCTGGGGAGTGAACGTTTTGAGCTGAACCGCGACGGGTATCGGCTCGAAGGGGCCGATTCGGAGTCTGCTTTCACCCTGGGTGACCGCGTACGGGTCCGGGTGCTCTCGGTAAATCTTTCCGAGAGAAAGGCCGATTTTGACCTTGTACAGGATCGCCCCTGAGTTTATCGTTCCAGTGTAATGTGAGGTGATCGAACTTGAGCGAGAAACCTGTCTTCCCGGAGATTGCCGCGGATGTCCATGACTTTGACGAACTCGCGGAGTGTCGTTGCGCGATGCTGGTGCGATTGTGCCGATATGTGATCGCCTGTGCCGAGAAGAACGAGACGATACAGCGCAACCCCTTGAGCGTGTACGTGCAGGAGTCGCGTCGGAGCGAGGAGTTTTTTGATGCCTACGGGGCGAAACACAACACCTATTGGGGACCTTTCAGAGAGATTATCGCCGCGGCAAAGTTTGCATCCAACGTCCTCTATATGGCGCTTCATCTGAAGTACGCCGCTCCATACTACCACCTCTTTCCCGTGGAAGGCGATTTTCTCGGTGCCACCGATTCCGCGGTAGCGATCCTTACGGACCTGCTCGTAGACGTATCCCGAGCGCTCATCGAGACGGGACGGAAAGCGGGGTTGACGATTCCCACCGACAGGTACAACGAGTTCTGTCCCGAGGAGGAATACCCCCGCTTCTTCATGCCCTGGGATACCGGAACGCGGACAAACCCCGATGCCGGGCGAACAGTGGTGAATATAGCCACGGCGTTCCTCAACCAGGTGGAGAGCAGCGGGATCATCGGTACCTTTCGGGCCGTGCAGGAACGGTCTCTTCAGGATTGTGTCCCGGACCTGCTGAGTGAACGGCAGCTGCGTCGTTACGAGAACGAGTTTCATAACCTTCAGGCGATCTACGACACCGCCTTGACCGGTACCGATACGGAACGGGACGACCCGGACCTGCCGTATCTGCGCGGGCACATCACGGCGGTATTCCATCTCCTCGAGATAGCTACTGCGGTGGGTCACTACCAGGAGCGGCATGTGAGGTTCTGTTCCGACGAGGGGCGGCCCCGGCAGTTTCTGGCCGAGGATCGAGCCCGTTCGCTGCTGGTGGATTACAGTCTTGATTACGTCGTACGGTACCTGGACCGGGCGCGTGCCCTCTGCCGGACGCTGCTGCAGCGGTATGCGGAGATCGCCGAGATAGAGGTCCCCGTTCCGACGTACCGCGGTTTTCACGTTCGGCCGTCTTCACTGGTGGCCAAGATCGTGCGGCATTACGGTACGTCCGTTACGATGGAGCTCGACGACGAGATCTGTGACGCCGCGTCGGCGATGGATATTATCCGTCTTAATGAGAAGATCTACGCGATCAAGCGACGGCGTCTTGCGGAGGACGTGACAACCGTGGCCGAGCAGGTCAAGGGTGACGATCTGATGCCGGTGTTTCTGCGATTGCTCGAGGAAAAGAAGATCGTACTGTACTCGGGCAATCTCTACCTGGAAGATTTTCCCCGTGTGGAGGGGGAGTCTCTTCCGGAGTATGCAAACCGCGGGATCGCGCGGCTCCTGGCTACGGGAAAGATCGATATCCGCTCGGATATACACGTGACGCTGCACGGCGATATCCGTGTCCTTGAGGACCTCCGGATCCTTGCAACCCATGGGTATGGAGAGGACAGCATGGGGAACAACGTCACCTTGCCGGCGGATTTGAACTACCTGCGGCGGTAGCACCGCGGTCGATCATCGCCACGCTCGATTGAACGCCGGGTTCGTCGTAACGCCGTACGCGATTCAGCGCGGTCGCAGCCGGTATATGCC
>SLRR01000218.1 GCA_007130865.1 Spirochaeta sp.
GTACGTACGCTCTTCTATTCTCTGCTCCTCGACTACGAGCGCATACAGGTAGCGGAACTGACCCGGGATCTGGCACAGGAGACCCTGGAGCAGACCGCGATCGACTTTCGACTCGGCCGGGTCGATTCCCGCACACTACGCCAGGCGGAATTAAGCACACAGCAGGCGGACCTCCGCCTGCGGGAGACGCGCTCCGCGTACGAGGACTCGCTCGCGATTTTCAAGAATCTTTTAGGCATTGACGAGGATGTGCCGGTGATCCTGGAAGGCGAGCTTCCGGCGGAGGACTCCTTCAGAACGTTGGAACCGCCCGGGTACGCACCGGATCTCCGCCCGGACATCTCCGCAATGAACGCGGAAATACGCGCTCAGAACGAACGCATCACATCGATGGAGCGCGGTCGCTCGTTCCCCGTCCTCGGCGTCGCCGCGTCGTGGTCTCCCAGGTCGGGCGATCCCTTCAATCCCGGCAACGAGGGCGTCTACGGAGAATGGAACGACACCGGAGGGATGTCTCTTACCCTTCGATTCGAACTGCAGGAATTGTTTCCCTTCTCCCGATCCGGGACGTCGCTGAATTCGGCGGAGGCGCGTCTTGAATCGCTGCGGCTGCAGAAACAGGACACGGCGGAAACGGGACTGCGCGAATACCGGTCGCTCCTCCGGCGAATCGAGACGAGGATCGCCGCCCTCGAGTCGCGTCGGATGAATCTGGATCTGGCGCAGGAAATCTACGACCTGACCGACCAGGCGTACCGGGCGGGAACAACGGACCTTCTCACGCTCCGGAGCGCGCGTTCCGAGGTTGAAGCGGCCCGCCTGGATCTGTTGCAGGAGACGTTCAACATCAAGAGCGATCTGATAGACCTCGAGTACGTCTCGGGTGTCGGCGGCATCCCGGCGTCAACCGGTGTAACCGGCCCGGCCGATGCCAGGAAAGGAATCACACAATGATCATACGACGAATAGTAACGGCAGCCCTCGTACTTCTTATTCTCGGAGGCGGAGCGTTCTTCGCGTTGTGGAATGTACGTTCGCCGTCCCAGGGTCAGGGGCGGCCCCAGAGCGCAGAATCGACGCAGGAACGCGCCTCGCTCACGGAACAGAGTGGAGTGGCCGTACAGGTGGCGACAGCGGAAAACCGCCGGCTTGTAACGGACATCGTTCTGCCCGGAGAAATACAAGCCCGGGATACGACGCGAGCACACCCGGACACGGCGGGCAAATTGAGCCGATTTGCGGTTGGTCCGGGAGAGCGAGTGACGGAAGATCAGCCGATTGCGTGGATCGATTCCTCCCGGCCCGGAGCACAGTTCGAAAACAGCCCCGTCCGTTCCCCGATCACGGGATACGTCACGTCGCTCCACGTGGACCGGGGTACGCAGGTCACGCAGAATACCGCCATCGTCACGATAGCGACCCTGGACGACCTGCGGATCGTGGTGGCGGTTCCGGAGCGCTTTTCTTCCGATGTATTCACCGGAATGACCGCGATCGTGTCCGGTCCCGCTCTGGGCGACGATTCGATCGACGCGCGGGTTGTGGCGATCGATCCCGTTTTTGACGGCCTCCTGCGAAGTCGTGAGATCACGCTCCGGGTCCTCGGCGATACGCGGAACCTTTCACCGGGTATGTCCGTCGGCGTATCTCTCCCCCTGAGGGTTCGCGACGCGGACGTGGCGATACCGTTCCGCGCGCTCATACAGGAGGGCGGACGCACCTCCGTATACCTCGCGGTGAACGGCGCCGCACAGCGCAGGGAAGTCCGGACCGGGATGATCGCCGGCGGGTACGTAGAAGTCACGGAAGGGTTGACCGCCGGTGAGACGGTGATTACGGAGGGAATTAACATCCTCCGCCCCGGCACCCCGCTTACCGTCATGGAACGGGACGAACTATGAGCTTCATACACCGGCTGATCGGCCGTCCCGTGACGGTGCTGGTCCTGTTTGCGGGTATCTCGATACTAGGGCTCCTCGCGCTTCGGGATACCGCGATCGCTTTTTTCCCTAAGGTGGAACCGCCGGTACTCATGGTTATCACCGATTATTCCGCCGGACCGGAGCAGGTGGAGGAGAACGTCACCCGTCGTCTGGAAAGCGTACTCGCGGGCCTCACGGGACTTGAGACGATCCGTTCGACATCCTCGGAGGGACGCAGCCGCATCGTCATGGAACTGAGCTGGAAAACGGACCTGACCGAGGCCACAAACGACGTACGGGATCTCCTGGACCGTGCGCGGGGAGCCCTTCCCGACGACGCGGGAGATCCGCGTATCTTCAAGTTTGATCCCGGTAGTCGGCCGATCATGACGATCGCTCTGAGCGGCGATCGATCGCCGGAGGAACTGCGTATCCTGGCGGAAGACGAGTTGGAGACGCAACTGGAACGGGTTACCGGGGTGGCGGAGGTGACCATTTCCGGCGGGCGCGACGAGATCGTGACCGTTGACCTGGACCGGTCCTCCCTGCACGCCTACGGTCTCACCGTCACGGACGTGGCGCGGGCTCTGGACGCGGCAAACCGGGAGCTGTCAGGAGGAACCGTTACCCTGGACGACCGTTCGCTTTTGATTCGTGCCACCGGTCTCTTCCGCACGCTCCGGGATATCGAAGAAACAGTAGTGGGATACGCCGGTGGCCCCGGAAGTTCCGGTAGCTCCGGCAGTACGGTTCGGCCGGTGCAACTCTCGGAGGTGGGAACCGTCCGCTTTGCCCGTGACACGGCGACAACGATCGTTCACGTCAACGGGGTACCGGCGGTAACGCTCGCGATAACGGCTGAAAGCGACGCCAACACGGTGGAGGTCGCTCAGGGGGTCCACGCCGCTCTGGCTCGTCTCGCCGACGCGATCCCTCCGGGCGTGAATCTGATCGTTACCCGCGACGACAGCACCGCGGTACGCGATACCCTGGACCAGGTTACCTCGTCGCTGATGATCGGTGGAATGCTGGCGATAGCGATACTCGTTTTCTTTCTCCATAACCTGCGGGCGGCGATAATCATCGGGTTGAGTATTCCCGTGTCGCTCCTGGCGACTATCCTGGCCATGGCCGCCGGAGGCGTCACTCTGAACGTACTCTCCATGTCAGGACTGATACTCGGTATCGGCATGATCGTGGATTCCTCCATCGTGGTCCTTGAGAATATCGACCGTCACCGTCGGCAGGGTCTCGCTATCATGGAGGCGGCCCGGGCCGGAGCCGGAGAGATGTTGACCGCAATATCCGCATCCGCTCTTACCACGGTGAGCGTCTTTATCCCGATTCTCATCTTCCGCTCCGACCTGGGCATAATGGGTATTCTCTTCGGCGATATCGCCTTCGTGGTGATCGTGGCGATTCTCTCTTCGCTCGCCGTGGCGGCCCTGCTGATACCGGTGATGGCGAGCACCTGGCTGCCCCTGCGCGGATACGACGACAACCGACGGTCTCTGTTGAGACGCGCCGGGAGTCTGATCGAGAGCGGTCTCGATCGGATGGAATCGGGCTACGCCCGCCTGCTGCGAGCGGCTCTGCGCCGGCGAGCGCTCGTACTCGCTCTGGTGACGGCGATGCTGATGGTGGTACTTTCCTTTGTTCCACGGCTGGGCTTCATCTTCTCACCTCCCACGGCGGAGGACAGCGTGCTCCTGACGATCGAACTGCGTGAAGGCACTCCAACGGAACAAACCGACCGGATCGCAAACGAACTCGCCGCCTGGACCGGGCGCGAGTTTCCCGCCGCGGAGACGATCGTCGTGCAGAGCGGCGGTGATTCCGATTATCGCGCGACGATCGAAATCGGGTTCTCGTCGATCCGGGCCGCCGCCGCCGACCGGACCGCGCTGGAAGCGGCGATACGCAGCGAAACGGCACGCCGTCCCGATGGTATTTCTCTCACGATCGGGCGCGATCGCAGCCGGCAACTCTCCGGCGGCGACCCGATCGACATCATGGTTCAGTCCGACGATCTCGCGGCTCTGGCCTCCGTCGCCGTAGAGATACGAGATCTTCTGGAACAGGAGTTCCCCGAGGTCACGGAACCGGTTACGGATCTGGGAGCAGCCGCGCCGGAGGTACTGATCCGGGTGGACCCGCGACGCGCCGCGGACCTGGGAATCACCGCGTCGCAAGTCACCGGAGAGATCCGGGCTGCCGCGGATGGTCTCACCGCTACCCGGTATACCCGGAGCGGCCGGGAATGGGATGTGCGGGTGGCATTGATGGAATCGCAGCGCCGGGACATAGCGGATCTGGAATCGATCCTCGTTTCCGGCGGCGGCTCGACCGTCACCGTGGGTGATGTTTCGTCGATTACGCTCAGCCAGTCACCCGCCGTGATCCAGCGGGAGGAAGAAATCCGTACCGTCCACATTACGGGAGGACTCGTGGGCGGCGCGATCGTAAGCGAGGTACAACCGCGAATCCAACAGGCGATTGCCGACAACCTGGACATACCCGCGGCGGTGAGCGTAACGTTCTCCGGCGAGATGTCGGAGTTCAGTCGCACCGCCGGGCAGGTGGGAATGGTTTTCCTGGTAGCGATCCTGCTTGTGTTCGGAATCATGGCGAGTCAGTTTGAATCGTTTCGGATGCCGTTTATCATCTTCTTCACGATACCGCTCATGCTGATCGGTTCGGTCGGAATATACGTACTCATGGGACAACCGATCTCGATCTTTGCCTTGCTGGGACTGGTGGTTCTGGCGGGAATCGTGGTCAACAACGGGATCGTTCTGGTAGACTATACCAATCTCCTCCGGGCACGAGGCCGGGACTTGCGGGACGCCGTTATTGAGGCGGGTCGGACACGGTTCAAACCGATCCTAATGACGACGCTCACCACGATTCTCGGCATGGTTCCTTTGGCGTTCTTTCCGGGAGAAGGCGGACAGCTGACGCAGCCGGTGGGCATCACCGTCGTCGGAGGATTGACGTCGAGCGCGGTACTGACGCTCGTGGTTGTGCCGGTGTTGTACACGATATTTTCGCCGAAAGGCGATGTGAGAAAACGGGACGAGTTCCATGAACGGATCGATACTGGTCGTAGAGGATGATCCTGATATAGCCGCTCTTATTACCCTGTATCTGGAACCGCGCGGTTTCCGGATACGGATCGCAGGCGACGGGGAGAGCGCGCTGGAAGCGCTGGAGAACGAGTCGTGGGATATGGTGTTGCTCGATATCAATCTACCCGACACGGACGGCTTTACGCTGCTTGCGACGATCCGTCGGACCCGTTCCGTACCGGTGATCATGATCACGGCCCGGCGGGAGGACGCCGACGCGGTCCGCGGACTCGAGGGAGGAGCGGATGAGTATGTGACGAAGCCGTTCTCTCCGCGCGTTCTCGTGGCCCGCGTGGACGCCCTTCTACGCCGCACACGGCAGGAGCACGGCGTAATTTCGTTGGGCTCAGAGATCACCGTGGATATGAAAACCTCCCGGGTTTTCCGGAACGGGGCACGGGTACCCGTGCCGCCACGGGAATTTGCGTTACTGCGCTTTCTCCTTGAACGACAGGGTAGACCTGCCACGCCGGACGAGATCTACCATGCGGTCTGGGGTAACGATTACGGCGATCTTACGAGTGTGGCGGTACATATTCAACGGTTACGTCGCAGGCTGGAAGCCAACCCACGCAAACCGTGTTATATCGTGACCCAGCGTGGGTTCGGATACGCGATCCGGCAGGGAGCCGAACGGGAATGAAGCTGGCAAAGAAGATCCGATTCCTCGTAATCGGGCTATCGCTTACACCGCTCGTCGTGGGTGGAACGATCTTTCTCGTCGTGTCCGGAATGACCGCGGAAACAAGAAGTGTCAACGAGGAGTACCGGCAATATCAGGATCGGTTCCCCGATCTTGTACAACCGCCCGCACCCGGAATCCGCATTCCGCCCCGCCCGCTCGTTCCAGGAATCGTTTTACTCGCGATGCTCCTGGGCGGCAGTATCGTCGCGACCCGAATCGTCCGGGACTTTCAGAAGCGATTGCAGGTTATCAGCGAGACCACCCATCGCATCGCCGACGGGAATCTCGACACGCCGCTCACCGTCTCGTGGAACGACGAGGTGGGAGATCTCGCGCGTGATCTCAACAGGATGCGTCACGCGATCCGTGAGAGCCGAGCACAGCAATCCCGTCTGCTCATGGGAGTCACTCACGACCTGGGGTCTCCCCTGACCACCATTCTGGGATACCTGGAAGCACTGGAGGATGGGATGATCACCGGCGAGAGTGAAATGAAACAGACCTTTCGCACGATCCGCGGGAAGGCGGAAACGCTGCAGACGCGGATCGACGACCTGCTGGAGCTGACCCGCCTGCGGGATATCCCGGACAATCTGCACCGGCGCCCGCTCGCGCTCGGATCGTACCTCGACGAGCTGTGCACCTCGTTCCGCGACGAAGCGGAGCTCTCGGGCCGGGTATTCTCCTGGAAGAACGGGCTGTCGTCGCAGGATATGATCAAAGCGGACCCGGAACAACTCGATCGTGTCTTCGAGAACCTGTTTCACAACGCGCTTCGGTACACGAGACCCGGTGACCAGATCCTTCTGGACGCCCGGATCGAAACGGCGCGGGACGCGAGGGTGATCATAATTCATCTCGACGACAGCGGTCCCGGTCTAGGAGATCTGAATCCGGACGAGGCGTTCTCGCTCTTCAGCCGCGGATCAAAATCCAGAAACGAACCGGGATTCGGCCTCGGTCTCGCGATCGTCCGGTCGATTCTGGCCGTTCAGGGAATGACGATAACCGCCGGGACGTCCCCTCTCGGGGGCGCCCGTTTTACGGTGAGGGCTACCGTATAATCTCAGACCGGAGACGACGGTCCCGGCAACAAGGCCGCCGCGATCCGGCAGACCGAAGTACGAGTCGCTCAGCACGAGCACACGACATCGTTGACGTGTTCATTATCCGGCGACGAGGTAAACCGCGTGCAGTACGACGCCGGCCAGCGTGACCACCACGAAGAGAACAAGAACGCGATGCCAGAAACGGGTCGCCTCACCGCCTCCTTCCGAGGCGAATCGACTCACCGACTTCTGCTCATCCACGGTTACCTCTTCCCGGAGCGAACGCCCACCGTGTTTGAGCGCACGGGGTACGACGAAGAAGTGGTTGATCAACGCGCCGCCGAGCGCGGTCGCCGCGCTCAGGACCGGCCCGGACAGAACGTTCTGTTCCAGAACGAGCGCTGCTACCGTCATGACCAGGAGAGCGGCGGTGAGACTGCGGAAGAGAACTCCCACGAGACTCATCTGCAGCGGCACGAAACGGTCACGTCCGATACGTTTGACGAGCGCCGGAGACTGGATAAAGAGGAACCACACCGTACTTCCGAACACGTAAGCGAGTGTCAAAAAATTGATTGTGCGAATAATGTTGTTCAGCATCGATATTCTCCCTGAAGGATACTATCCAGCCGGCGCGGTCGCGACGGGAAGCGCCGTGCTTCTGGAAATCGGACGTTTACGTCCACGAACATGTATACAACAGCGAACATAATGTATACAAGCGGACTCATGATTTTCCGACGGGGCGCGGGACGAACGGCGTATGCCTGACGTGCGGCACCGTGACACAACGGGTCTATCGTCTCCCGTATGACGCTCCCATTTCGGTATCCCCGATGCGATCTTCTTCATTATCATGCTCCCGGTCGTCCTATCGGACAGTCCTGGTGGACTACGCTTGTTTCAAAAAAAAGAGCCCGGCCGGTCTGAATCAACCGGTCGGGCTCTGGCGTGTTAATCGGTGGTGTACTTGACGATGCGGCGCACCGTTTCACCCATTACCGATAAGACTCGCTCAGACGATCCTGGTCCCTCCACTGTCCCCAGTAGAGCGGGCCAAACTCCAGGTACACGGGCGCTTGCTCCTCGTTGTACGCGGCGGTCATCGCCTGGCCGGCCATCTGGTTGATCCGTCCGCTGTAAAGACGGTCGCCGGCGGAATCCGTGGCAGCGTAGATCGCCTGGATCTTCCGTGCGGTGGCAGAGTCCACGTTCGACAAGTCGGATACACCGGACAGGTCGATACCCTTCTCCGCAAAGAACGCGATCATTTCCTGCGGTACTTCCACCGCTACGGAGTTCTCTGCGTTCTTGGCCTTCGGTGCGGGAGGCAGTGCGATTACCTGGGTAATGACGAACATCGTCATTACAACCGTTACCAGGGCGACACGAACCTTCTTCGTTTTCATCCTTTTCTCCTTCCCGGCGTCTTCTTCCGTTCGCCGGATGCTTTGGTTTTGTCGGGGTTTCTCCCCGCGCTTGAACACAAAGATGAACCCTCTCGCTGAATCCGGTCTGATCCGTACGTGAAATGGAACTGCAGGTACTCAGGTTTTCTTCAGGTTCCGTTCAGGCCCGGTTCACGTTCCGTCGCGATACTGCCTCCTGTGTGATCTCAATAAGGTGGAGCCGTTCCGGTCCGTTGGGTCGGGGCTCCCGGATTTTTCGAGGAGGAACAAGCAATGAAGCGACTATTTGCGTTCGGGCTGGTGCTTTCTTTACTGACGGCTGCGGTGTCTGCCGAGGAGTCGGGACCGACGTTGAACGTCGGAGGTAACTTGACGTGGGGGTTTACGTACGATGCGGATAACGAGGAGTACAACGACGTCCTTGACTGGGCGGATATTTACTTCTCCGGCCGCATGGACGAGTACAACAGCTATCGCGTACTGCTCGAGTTTTACGGCGAGACGCCGGACGACGTGTACGTGGCGGAGGCTGAAGTGACCACCGATCTCGCGCGGTATCTTGGTCTCGACGTGTACGGCATGAGTCTCGACTGGCGGAACGGGTTCAGTGATGCCGGTCCGTCCGTGCTTTCCGCGGGAACGCGTTACGGATTCGACGAAGTGACCGACTCGGGCGAGATGGAAATCGACGCGTCCTGGATGTCGGAGCTTACGGTGGGGTTCAACGGGCTCTTCCAGCTCAAGACCGCCTGGGGATGGGACGCCGGTCAGGGTGAGGACGATATCCTCGATCTGATGGTGGAAGCCTCCACCGGTTTCAACGGTATCTATGCGTCCGCAACCTACGCTACCAACCGCACCGAGGGCGGCGCGATCGGGTTCTCGTCAAAGTTCGTCCTGGCCGAGCTGGTACCGACCTTGAATGAATCCGGCCTGAGCCTGGATCTGGGAGCGAGTGTGGCGTACAACGTCGCCGACCAGGAGGCGTATGACGCATCCACCCAGGGTGTATCCTCGATCCGGCCGGAGCAGACCGTCTGGGGTGTCTCTGCAAAAGCGGGATATCTCGGCGCGGACCTGGGCGTCTCCTATAAGGGCGGCGTAGAAGACGACGAAAACGCGGCCTACGGGTGGGCCCTGGTCGGTATAGACGCCGGGTACCAGGTCACAAACGATCTGGGCGTGTATGCCGGCATTGCCCTCGACTTCACCGACTACGAAGCGGTGGACGCGACGATGGAGAACATCGACGGCCTCGCCGGCGGTGAGGTGGGAGCGTCCCTGAATATCGGCGCCACCAACTTCAAGACTGGTTATTGGTTTACGGACGGTTACGGTGCCGGCTCCCTTGATGCTCTCGGTTCCAACCAGGACGGCGGAATCTTCTTCCGATTTACCCACAGCTGGGGTGGTGTCTGATACGCCCCTCAAACTAAACCGGTACCGTACCGTTCGCGGCCTGTCCCTACGGGGACAGGCCGCTTTTTTTTGGGAAGAGCTCCGGGTAGAACCGGGGGCTTACGCCCCCGGA
>SLRR01000251.1 GCA_007130865.1 Spirochaeta sp.
ACTTCCTCGGCGATCTCGCCGTTGACGTTCTCCACCGCCTTGAGGACGCCTTTGCCCATGAACCGGCTCTTGTCGCCGTCCCGAAGCTCCACCGCCTCGTGTTCACCCGTGGATGCTCCCGAGGGAACCGCCGCGCGACCCATGGACCCGTCTTCCAGATATACGTCTACTTCAACCGTGGGATTACCGCGAGAATCCAGAATCTCCCGCGCTTCCACCGATTCGATCATGCTCATACGACCTTCTCCTGTCTTGTTGGCTTACCCCCTGACTATGGGGAGGTCCGCACCCCTGTGTCAAGGTTGAATCGCATCCCGCAGTTGCCCTCCAGGGCGGCATGCCATACAATTTGCGGACATGCTGTATTCTCGTCTCTTCGGACAGACAGTCCGCCAGGTACCCAGGGAAGTTCGCGCTACCAGTTATAAGTTGCTGGTGCAGGGAGGATACGTCCGTCCCCTGGCACAGGGACTTTTCTCGTATACGCCTCTGGGGATGCGGGTGGTGAACAACCTGAAACGGCTGATCCGGGAAGAGATGGAACAGATCGGCGCCCAGGAAGTTATGGCTCCGGTGGTCAATCCGCGGGAGATCTGGGAAGCCAGCGGCCGTGACGCTTTGATCGAGGAGTCGATGGTCCGGTTCGTGGACCGGAGAGGGCACCACCTTGTCCTGGCCCCCACCCATGAAGAGGCGATGGTGGAACTCGTCCGGCAGGGCATCCGCAGCTACCGGGACCTGCCGATCATTCTCTACCAGTTCCAGACCAAGTTCCGCGACGAGGCGCGCGTGCGCTGCGGCCTGGTTCGCACCCGGGAGTTCGTGATGAAGGACGCTTACTCCTTTCACCGGACGTTTACGGATCTCAACAGCTTTTTCCCCCGCATGTTCGCCACCTACCGCCGGATATTCGAGCGCTGCCACGTTCCCGTTACGGCGGCTCAGGCAGGCGTGGGTTACATGGGGGGCGACCGCAGTTACGAGTTCCTCATGCCCTGCGATTGCGGTGATGATTACCTGATCCAGTGCGATACGTGCGGATACGCCGCCAACGGGGAAGTAGCCGTGGGCGACTGCGATGCAGTTCAGGAAACACCGCTCCCGATCGAGCCGGTACAGGCTCCGGAGAACGCGGGAGTACGAACGATGAACGGACTCAGGCAACTGCTCGAGATACCCCGGTCGCGCATGTTGAAGGCGATGCTCTACCGCACGTTTGATACCACAGTGATGGCGGTGGTCCGGGGAGATCACCAGGTGAGCGAGGAGAAGATCGCCGCCGTACTGGAACGCCGTATCCTGGGCCGTGCCGGAGGAGAGTTGCTCGCGGAACTGGATATAGCCGGCCCCTGGCTTTCCCCGCTGGATCTTCCGGAAAAGACGAGGGAGCGGATCATCGTCCTGGTGGACGAAGTGGTAGCGGCGGAATCCAACCTCTTTGCCGGATCCAACCAGCCGGGACGATGTTATCGGAACGTCAATTTCGGCCGGGACTTCAGCGCGGATCAGGTAGCCGATATCATCCGTGTTCCCGAGGGTACCGGGTGCCGGCATTGCAACGACGGGACGCTTAAGCGTATCCAGGCTATGGAGCTGGGTAACGTGTTCCGCCTGGGCACGTTCTACACCGAGGCGATGCACCTCTACGTGGACGACGAGCACGGTCGCCGGGTGTATCCGCACATGGGAAGTTACGGTATCGGCATCGGACGGCTGATCGCCGCGGTGGTGGAGAGCAACCACGACGACCGGGGAATCGTCTGGCCTCCGGAACTGGCGCCGTTCTCGGTGTACCTCATGGCGATCGGGAAATCTCTCTCGGTGCGACGCGCCGCGGAAGACCTGTACCGGGACCTGGAAGTCTCGACCCTTTACGACGATCGGTTTGAGTCGATCAGCCACAAGTTAAAGGATGCGGACCTCCTGGGCATTCCCGTACGCGTGGTGGTTTCCCGCGAGTCCGTCTCGGAGGGAATGGTGGAGGTGGCTCTGCGGTCCGGAGCCGAACCATTCAAGGTTCCCCGGGAAGAACTCGGCGCGACGATACGGTCTCTGCTCACGGAGGGTGGCGATGTTTGAGCTCTCTGATGAACTGGTGCGACAGATAATATTCGCCATGGAGAACCAGAACAACTGGTACGTTATCGACACGGAACTGGGAGTTCTTACCAAAGCGGACACGCTGGATCCGGAGGAGCGGCCCCATCGGGATTCACCCGAACTCGACGTAGCTGCCCGGTACCAGCCCCTGCCCGGTTGGACCAGTGCCGATGGGTTTCAGTTGATGGAGCGCTTTCTCTCGGAACTCCACAACCCGATCGTGCGGAATAACCTGCAGGAGATCCTCCTGAGCGGCAAACGCGTATTCCGGCGGTTCAAGGATACGATCCGGGAGTACCCGGAGGTGGAGAAACGGTACTATCGCTTCAAGTTTATCGAGATGCGGAAGATCGTTCGCGAGTGGTACGCGGTCCTGCGGGAGCTCGCCGGCCTGGACTCGCTCGAGGTCGGGGCGGACCAGGAGCTGGACGATATGGTGCTGACCGATCTTACCGTGGCGCCGCTTCGGGAGGTCGATACCGCCGCGATCCTTGTGATCGACCGGCAGGCGTTCATGGAGGGGGCTCTGGACCTGCCGTCGGATCTTCGGGAGCACCTCTATCGGCGACGGCGGGAGTGCGAGCTGCCGTCTCCCGATGGAGCCGGAAGCCTGCTCCTCGGGGCGTACAACCCGCTGGAGGAGTTGTGCGGCCTTCTCTGGGCGGTGGAGGACGCCTCCGGCGATCCGTCCGGGCTGGAACAGGGGCCCCGGGGGTCGCTCCTGGAGATCGTGCAGGTGTTTGTTGTGCCGGAATACCGCGGACTCGGCGTGGCCACCTCGCTCGTGGACGATCTGCTCCGGGAAGCGCGCGATCGAGGATCGCGGTGCGTCATATCCCGACTACCCGGAACGTCCGTGGCTGCACGCGCACTCATGCGCACGCTGGAGTTCCGGGAGATGCGGTCGGATTACCTGATCGATCTCGGCGACGGCCCCAGCCGCGACGCCTGAGCGCCGCAGGTCTCCTGTGATAAGAACCGGAGCGGATAAGAACCGGATCAGGTGGGGATCGGGATGCTCGTGGGACGGATTCCCTTCTTTTCCAGCTCCGCCAGGATGCCGCTCCGGATCTCTGCCGCCAGGACGTGGCGTCTGTCCAGTTCGTCCTCCACAGCCCGGGCGACGGCGCGCTTCGCCTCTTCTCCGCCTTCCGGCGCGGAGGAACGGGCGTTGCGCCGGAACTCGGCGGCGCTTGTGACGGGTCCTACGTTGTAGACCATCACGTCCGTCCCGGGCAGGTCCTTCTCCATGTTGCCGGACTCGTCAACCTGCAGCGTGTTCCCGGCTATCCCGATCGTCACGAGGTAATCGAACCCCTTGATGTAGGAATCGGTTTCAAAAAGCGCCTGCTTTGTTTCCGGTTTACCCGGCCGGTATCGAGTTCCCGCGGGGAAGAGCAGGATGATGTGCCCGGAGTGTTTGAGGCGGACCATCTCGCGGAGCGCGCTTCGGTTGATCTCGCGGCTGCGCGAGCGCGCCTCGGAGTACTCCGGTGTTCCTTCCAGCGCTGCCAGCATACGCGCCGGGTAAATCACGATCCGGGTGTACGCCTCGGTAAAAGCCAGGACGAACCGGCTCTCCTCGTTGAGCTTCGATCCCGCCATTGCCACGATCGACTCGGTCAGTTCCGTTCCCCGTTCCATCTGGTCCGCCAGGTAGAAGAGGCACGGTATATCAAAGTTGCTGTAATGCTCCAACAACATGATGCAGGACTTGCCCTGTTGCGCCAGGCCCCACAGTTCCCGGAGGTTCTCGTAGCCCTCGATTCGGCTGCCCGGAAGAACCAGTTTGTCTATGATTTTGTCCACGAGGATGCGGTTTTCACGGTTTGCCGGCTGAAATACCCGGTCTCGATCGACGGCCTGTTCCTGTTGAGAATTGCGGATCAGCTGCTCCGTAATCTGCCGAAACTGCTCGTCTATATGAATCATTGTAACTCCCGAAATTTTGCTTGTGTTTCAATCGTAACTCTCTAACATTAGACCCCGACCCGGTGAATGTCAACGAGGTACGGTGAGGGTTGTCACAAGCGTTCCGTTCTGCCGGTCCCGGGAGCGTCGCAGATTGAACGGGTCGAGTACGCGTTCGCCCTCCACCAGAAAATAGTAGTGGTGCTCTCCCGGACGCAGGGGTACTCGGACCGAGTAGAATCCTTCCCGGGTGGGATCCGGGCGCAGGGGATGCATGAACGGATCCCAGCCGTTAAAACTGCCCACGAGAGAAATCCGCGGTTCCTCCAGGTGCGACACGCTCACCTGTCGTCGATCCACCGTTTCCAGTGTCGCGGAGATGCGTACGTCAAAGGAGATTCGGAACGTCACCGTTCCGTCGTTGTGAATAACCGGTGACTCTTCGCGGTAGGGGGGGATCTCCGGCAGATCCACCCGGCCCACCGCGATTCCCCGGCGATCGGTGCGGACGTCCGGGGCGTGGGGATCGGTGAGCCAGACGCCGTCCACGATCAGGCGGTATTCCAGATAAGGCAGTTCGGGATCTACCTGATAGGCCAGGAAAAAGAGATCCGGCTGTCCCTCCCGGCGGCGTGCCAGGAAGAGATGCTTCTGCTCGTAGTTTTCGTGCGCAAAAGCCACCGCAACATAGCGGGCGTACTCCCGCTGCTCGTAGGTAAAGACCACCAGATCATCCATCACCTGCGGAGGCCCCGCCTCGTTGATGCCGGACACGCGGAGAAACGTGTCCGTTCCAGCCAGATCCTGCGTCGCGGCGGGAAAAACCGCGACGAGAACGAGAAGCAGGAAAATAACCGGTCGAACCATAGACGTCCTCATGTGATATTGTATATCGGTAATAGCGCGACCGTGCTTGATATGCAGATGGTTTGCGCCGAAATAGTACGCAGGGAACTATGCCGTCAATCGAGAGAATTGAACAGTTTCATGAGACCCTGGCACAACTCGGAGACGAGCCGGCGATCGCGGCGGAGCGGGACGAGATCATCGAACCCCCGGCACCGCCGGATCAGGGGCTCGATGACGACCTTTCGGCGCTGCTCGGTGACGCCGCAGCCGACAGCGAGCAGATCGCCCAGGCTCAGGCCACGGAAACAGCCGAACCGGACGAGGGGGAGGATACCACCGCACTGCTCTCCAACCTGGATGACCTTTTCGGTGACGAAGAGTCGGAGGAGGGCGAGGCCCCGCCTGAGGACGCAGAAGACCCCTTTGCCTCGGTCGATCTCGGCGACGACGACTTCCCCGTGCCTCCGGACTTCACCTTTGATCCCGACGCGATTCCCGACGAGATCCCGGATGACGAAATAGCCGCCGCCCTGAGCGGTGAAGAGGAACCCGACGAGGACGTGGGAGCGGAAGAACCGGACTTCGGGGACCTGGGTGACATGGACGACCTGGATGACCTCGGGGACCTGGGAGATCTGGGCGACCTGGACGAGGATACCGGGTTCGATCTTTCCGGAGTGGAGGCGGACGCGGGCGAGGCCACGCCCGCCGACGAGGCCGCGCCCGCCGACGAGGAAACGGCGCCCGCCGACGAGGAAACGGCGCCCGCCGACGAGGCCGCGCCCGCCGACGAGGCCGCGCCCGCCGATGAAGAAACAGAAGAACCAGCCGACGATGTCTTCGCCGATGACGACGTCTTTTCCGATGAGGACGCTCCCGTCCCGGAGGATTTTCCCTCTGAGGAAGAGCTTCCCGACGAGTTTGCGGCGGAGGATGACTTCGGCGACCTGGGCGACGTGGACCTGGGTGACACGGACCTGGGTGACACGGACCTGGGCGACATAGGTGATACGGATCTCGGTGACCTGGGTGATCTCGACGACCTGGATGACCTGGAAGATCTTGGCGACTTCGGTACGTTCGATACCGGCGAGGATGTGACCGACGAGGCCGGCCTGCCTGGAGAGGCCGATCTGTCTGACGAGGCTGAGCCCGCCACGCCTGCCGATGATGCCGAGCTTGCCGAATCCGCGGACCTCGCTGATGACGAGTTGCCGGACGACGATCTCCTGGAGGATGACGCCGCTTCCGACGCGTTTGACGCGGGATTTGGCGGTGATGTGGACGCGGAGTTCGGGGATGAGCCGTTCGATTCGGACGATGCTGCCTTTGATCTCCCCGCGGCGGACGACGAGGACGAGTTTGATCTGCCCTCGGTGGACGAGGATCTGGAGGGTCTCGAGGAGGAGGGGTTCAGCCTGGGGGACTTCGGCGAGGAGTTCGATATCGACGAGGAGTCGATCGACGAGTTCGCCGGGCTCGAGGTGGATACTGGTGGTATCGAGGGTGCCGAGGAGGATCTGAGCGCGGCGCCGGAACCGGCGGAGCTTCCGGAGCGGACGCTTTCCGATACGGAGTTCAGTCACGTCCAGCAGACGCTCAACACCCTGCCGCTCAACGTCAAGATCGCCACTGAGGAGGTGATCGGCAAGGGCAAGGGGTCGACGGAGCAGATTGACAAGCTGATCGAGACGCTGATCGCGGGGGCTGCCCCTACGACGATCGCCGATCAGGTCTCAAAGATCACCGGTACGCGGCTCCAGGTTCCCCGGGGATACCAGAAGAAGACCGGGGTCGCTTTTGAAGAAGAGAAGCGCACCCTCCGGTACCGCTTTGTCCACGTCGTCCTGCCGGCTCTGCGCGTGGCGGTGCTGGTTATCGCGGCGGCGACGCTACTGGGGTATCTTTCCTGGCGCTTTGTGTACCGTCCGGTGCACGCGGCGTACCTCTACCGGCAGGGGTACACCCACGCCCAGGAGGACCGGTTCCAACAGGCCAATGACACGTTTGAGCGCGCCTGGGAGCTCTGGCCGCGGACGCGCTGGTTTTCCCGGTACGCCCGGGTGTACGTGGACAAGCGCCAGTACGGCCTGGCCGTGGAGAAGTACGATCAGCTCGTGTTCGGCATGGACCCGGATGACCGGACCTTCCTGCGCGATATGGTCGCCCGGGGTCTGCTGGTGGAACGGGTGCTGGTGGACCGCCGGGGCCGTCCCACCACGGTGTACGATCTTCTCAACGTGGACCGCCAGGGGATCCTGGAGCACGGGGCGCTGCAGTCGCAGATCCTGGCCAATTACGAGCGGGCGGACCAGCTCTATTCGATCCTCCTCTACGAGGACCGCTACGATTACGACGGCCTCATGGCGCGGGGGGATAACTTCCTGCGCTGGGCCGAGGAGGACCCGGACAAGTTCGAGCTCGCCCGGCAGTCCTACGCGAGCCTCCTGGCGGGACACGGCGACACCGACGAGATCCTGATGCGCTTTCTCCGGTACTTCGTTCGGACCGACAATACCGAACGGGTGGAGGAACTGATCCATATCTTTGAGCGGGTGAGTCCCGACGCGGAGGTGCACCCGGAGATCTACGCGGAAGCGGCGGGGTATCAGCTCGACCGGGGGATCCAGTCGGACGTGCGGAATATGCTGATCCGCGCGTTCGAGATCGCGCCGGAGACACCGGAGATCCATTTCCACCTGGCGCGGTTCAACCGCGTCATGCAGGCCTCCGCCGAGGAGCGGACTGCCCTGGATAACGCTCGGGGCGCTTTTGCCGCGGCGGAGCCGCTCTCGCAACGACGCCTGCGCATGCAGATCGATACGGAGATCCGCAGCGCCGAATACTGGTACCAGCGGGACGAGCTCCTCCGGGCGGTGGAGGATTCCGACCGTGCGTTCGATCTCTACGAGCAGGCTCTCGAGGCGGGGCTGCTCGACCCTGATCCCCGTCTGGCTCGGGTCTACGCGATCCGGGGTGATGTCGAATACTATTCCGCCGGCGATCTCCCCCGGGCGTTGACGCTCTACAACCGGGCCGTGGCGGACGGGTACGTCACGGAGGAGCTCGAGTTCAAACGGGGGTTCATCAACTACGAGCTCGAGCGTTTTGACGAGGCGATCGAACGGTTCTACGCGATCGGCTCGGTTAACGCCCTGGAGGGGCCGGAGAACCTGCTCTACGCCCGGGCGAACACGCTCTTCCGGCGCGGTAACTACGTCGGTGCCGAGGCGATGTACCGCCGCCTGCGGCGTACCCTGCAGGCGCGGCGGGACCGGATCCAGAATCTTCTGGTGGAGGAGGACCCGGAGCACCGCGGTCTCATCGAGTTTCTCTACCGTGTCAACAACAACCTGGGGGTGACGCTCTACCGGCAGACCCGGATCGACGGGACGCGGCCGGAGCGCTTCTCCGAGGGGCTCGCGGCTCTGCAGGAATCGGCGGAGATCGCCGAGAACTACCTGCGCGACCCCGACACCGGCCGGCGTCCTCTGGCTCGCAACCTGGCGTACCTGAATATCCGGGAGATCCTCAACCCCACGGAAGAGTACGAACCGCAGATCTTCCAGCGCCTGCCCCGCGACATGGACCAGGTTCTCTTCTGATTCCATAAATCGAATACCACGAGGGAGGCTCCTATGATCGACAACGTGATTATCCTCGCCGGCGGGTCCGGCACGCGGCTCTGGCCCGCCTCAACCCGGGCGAGACCCAAGCAGTTTCTCGATTTCGGTACGGGACGGTCCCTCCTGCGGATGACGGTGGAACGGGCGATCGCCCTCGCTCCGCGCGGGGAGATCGTGATCATCACGCACCACTCGCAGGTATCCGAGGTGGTGCGGCACTGCCGGGAGACGCCGGGTGTGGGCGGACCGGGCGGCGGCCCGGCGGGCAGTCCCGCCGGCGATGACGCGCCCTGCCGTATTACGATCCTGCCGGAACCGGAAATGCGCAATACCGCCCCGGCGATCGCCCTGGGCCTGGCGTGGCTCACGCGAGAAGGGGGTCGGAGGCCGTCCGCGGGCGTGGACGCGGACGTGGACGTGGATGTGGACACGCGCCGCGCCACCACTCTGGTACTCGCCTCGGATCACCTGGTTTCGCCGGTGGAATCCTTTGCGACGGACGTTGACAAAGCGGACCGGATCGCCCGGGAGGGCTACCTCGTGGTGTTCGGCGTGCCCCCGACGCGGCCGGAGACGGGATACGGCTACATAGAAAAAGGAGAACCCCACGGTCCGGGACGGCTCGTGGCGGGATTCCGGGAGAAACCCGACGCGGCGACCGCCCGGGAGTACCTCCGGCGGGGGACGTTCTCCTGGAACAGCGGGATGTTCCACTTCCGGAACGACGTGATGCTGCGGGAGCTTAATGAGTTCGTACCGGAGATCCCCGGAGCGTTTGCCGACTTCACGGGGTGGCACGTCCGGGAGGAACAGGGCCTGCGCGTTGCCGGAGAGTCGGAGGAACTCACGCGGTTGTACCGTGACCTGCCCCGGATCTCCGTCGATTACGCCGTGATGGAACGGTCCCGCGCGGTGGCGATGGTGGAGACCTCCTTTGACTGGAACGACGTGGGCGGCTGGGACGAGATCGTACAGCTCGCGGAGGACCAGGTCATGGGCCGGCCCGGCGGCAGCGCCGAGCCCCTGGTTGCCGTGGACTCCCGCAACACCTGGGTCTACGCGGACCAGCCGGTGGTACTCTGCGGCGTGGAGGACCTGACCGTGGTGGTCAAGGAAGGACGCGTCCTGGTGGCGCGTCGCGGGCAGGGACAGCTCGTGCGGGACGCGGTGGAACGGATACGTGAAGAGGGCCGGGAGGACCTGCTCTGAGGG
>SLRR01000147.1 GCA_007130865.1 Spirochaeta sp.
ACATCATTCCGGAAGACTACCGTTGTCATGTGCCGGTTCCTGTCACGCAAGCGATCGATAATGAGCTCCAATGTGACCGAATTCGGCACACACCCCTGTTATTGAGTCACACCATGAAGGATACCAAAGACCACAACCTGAAAGCGCACAACGTCTGCGAGTCTGCAGACGATGTAGCCAACGACACAGAAACCACAGAGTTCAAGCGTAACACCCGCCTGCTGCAAGCGCTCTGGCGGGAGAAACAGGCCTTGCCGATAGGTTCTCAGCCGATGCGTCCCCGTGAGGGCAAACCGACCCGCCCCCTGGGAAGCAGGATAGAGCTGGAGGCGGCGCGCGCGAGCGGCGCCAACTTCCTGACCGACTGCGTTCGAGATGCGGTAAGCAATCGCATCGCCAATCCCCAGCCTCATCAGACTCTGGACGAGGATCGGCTCTACTGCGACCTCCTCTCCTCGATGCCCCTGTGCTTCAATCTTTTTGGCGAACTTGCCGCTGATCTCTCCCTCGCCGACAAGGCCGTTCATGCCTGGTGGCCCGATACTCCGGGAACAGTTGCCTCCGTAGAGTTTGAATGGTCGCCCGGACGCGGTCTCAAGGGAGAGTATCTGGAAAACAGAAGCGCCTTTGATGTCGCCTTCATTCTCGATACTGGAAACGGAAAGAAGGGTGTAATCGGTGTGGAGACGAAGTACCATGAACATCCCAGGCGAATGCCACGTCCATACGACGATCGCTTGCGACGATATCGTAACGTCGCAGCTGAATCAGGAGTTATGGACGAGAACACCGTCACAGCTCTCCTCGGTACCGAGCTGCAGCAAGTCTGGCTCGATCACCTGCTCGCGCTTTCCATGCTGCATCACCCGTCCGAAGTGTGGACGTGGGCGAAGTTTATCCTTGTCTACCCGTCACGGAATCCGGGATTTGCAGCAGTCGCCCGCCGATACGGAGAGCTTCTGCCGGAGCCGGACACCTTCGGCGTTTCAACTGTTGAAGATCTTCTGGATGCGGGAGTACTGCCCGCCGAACTGACTGCGGCATTTCGGGAACGGTATCTGTGATGAGTGAGCGGAATCAGTATCGCCCCTCCGAGTATTTGGGCGATGAGTCTGCGGTGAGTCGGCTCAATGAGCTGGAAGAAGACCTTCTTTCTTCGGGTGTTCGAGTCGAAAGAACCTGCAGCGCCCGCACCTCTGCTATGCCGATCTACCTGGATGATGCCCTCCTGGATCAGATCGGCCTACTGGTGGACCGGGTCAACGAGATCCTCACTCGTGGCTCCAAATGTGGCGCACTGGAAATACCGAAGGAGAGTCTACGGGTGACCACGGTGGTACAGGACAGATTGCAGGAACAGGCCGGGAGCGCCGAAGTCGGTCGCTTGGGGCAGTGCCTGAAGAACGTGAACGTCGATCAAGGGGTCTCGGCCGAGGTAAGAGCTCGGGTTGAGGCGCTGAAGGCTGCGATTGAATCAAACGCTCGTAGCTCCTTGCGCTCCGCGGTCGTTGATGAGTTCGTCTTCACCGTTCCCGATGAGACAACCAGACTGCTGCTCAGCCGTTTCATTCAGAGAATCGGACTCAAGGAGAATCCGTATCTGGTAGTGGTCAGCGATGCAACCCAGGCGATTACGGCTCTCGGTGTCCATGTGTGGTCGGCGAACTCCCCGAAGGGCAGGCACATCTCGTTTCTCACGCTCAGACAGAACATGATCGTGATTCCGCTCAGCACGTAGCCGGCAGTCCCATGGACCGCAGCTGCTCCAGGAGCACCTCGTAGATCCGCACCATCGCAAGGGTATCCAGAGCGCAGTAGGCTTTGAGCGAGTCGGCAAGTGATAGACGTTCGGAATCGTCGTCGGTGGAGAGCATCTGGAGCCAGGCAACCTGCGCGACATCGCCTGCCTGCACCTCGAGGGTTGCGTAGGAGAGTTCCGGCACCAGGACCGGCAGCACGTCCTTGATCGATGCCGATCCTCGGAACCCGGGGTGGATGTAGAAGTCACGGAAGATCGGCAGGAGATCGAAGAACCGTGACAATAGTGACCGAAGGTTCCGCCGCAGCCGAGGCAGGTGCGTTGCAAGATCGGAGATCACCCGCTTTTCGAAGGAGGCGTTCCAGGCAACGATCGTCCCCACGACACCGATGTCCGAGAGAAGCTGCTCTGCAAGGGGTGCTCTGGGGTCGCTTCCGTCAGGGTGCAGATACTCCCGGTGCTCAAGCGTACCGTCGGGTTGCATGATGTGGAGCGAGTACTGAAACGGATACGGCCGGTAGGGACCGAGTCCATGATGCCGTGGCACCGCTTCCGCCATCGTTTCGAAGTCCAGAAAGTACAGCGGAAAGGTCAGTTCCCGGAGTGCGTCGGCAATCGACGGCCAGAGGATCCGGGGCTCTGCGCCTTTGGCGACGGCGACGTAACGCCTCTGGTTCTCAGAGAGCGGGAACGTCTCCGGCAGGTCCGCGATCGTCGTGATGCCTTTGCCCACCAGTTGGGCGATCTTTCGCTCGTTCAACCTCGGGATAGTGAAGATAGAGGGTTCGCTGACGTGGCTCCAGCAGTGCGCCTTGAAGGGACACTCGTAGGGTCTGGTGCAGTGCGCACCGATCGGGACATCCGGGGCACTATCTTCCAACAGGATCCCAGTGAATTCCGTGACAAGAGCGCTAATATCGGCAAAGGCGCCGGTGACCGCCTCCGTGACATCATCGAGGACGAAGAGGTTTGACAGGTCGGGATACCGACAATCACGATTCAGGTGCATGACGTAACAGGAGGCAACCTGCAGGCCCGCGCCTTCTGTTACGTAGCGCTGGATCGCGACATCCGCGATGTGGGTGTCCGAGACCCCGGTTGTACTCTTGACCTCAATCATGTGCCATCGCCCGTCGTCCCCTTTGCGCAGGATATCGACCCGCACCAGAACACCCCGGTAGAGGAAGGCAGGTTCGTAGAGAACCCTGACGCCTGCGTCAAGGGCGGACTCGGTGTCCCGGAGCGCTGTGGCGGTGTCGTAAAATGGCGCATCAATCAATCTGCCCTCCGGAAACTCTTTCTGCGCAAGCTCACCGACTGCGTGTCCCGAGTCGAAGATGCGCCGCAGGCCGACACTGGGTTCTGAAGCAAGCTCACGGTGGTGGGTCTCAAGATAGAGCCGTTTCCTGCACTGAAGACCGGAGACGAAGCGACTCTTACTGAGTGCATGAGTGGGACTCGACATCGAGGAACACTCTACCCCGCAGCGCAGAGCGTGTCAGGAGTTGCCGGCGTTTTCTGGTAAGGCTCCGTCCCTGTTGTGTACGCCGTCCCCGGGTGCGGCCCCGGGTGCGGCCCCGGGTGCGGCCCCGGGTGCGGCCCCGTGTTCAACTCCGTGTTCGGCCCCGTATACCGCCAGCAGTTGCTTCGCAGAATCATGCAGGGCGATACGCAATTCGGCCGGTGCCAGAAGTTCCGCCTCGCCGCCAAACCCCAGAACCCACCGCACCACGTCGTCCGTGCCGGAGCTGGTCATGGTCAGCGTGAGAGACCCGTCGGGGTGCTCCCGGAACTCCTGCGTTGCCGACCATCGGCGGTTTCGCACCCTTCGTGAAGCGGTGGGAGAGAAGCGAATTGTCACCGTTACCGGATCGTCCAGGGTGAGATCGAAGGTGCGGGAGAGGATCTCCGCCGGGTCGAACGAGGGCGGTTCACCAAAGCTTTCCTCGCCGGCCGTGATTGCCACGATGCGATCGACCGCAAGGATACGGGTGACATCGTGCCCGGGGATGTGGACAAAGAGGTACAACCCGCCGTCGTGCTGGAACAACCGCAAGGGGTGGATCCGGTAGGTTTTGCGTTTCCCGGTTGTCAGCGACTCATACGTGACGCTGCACACCTTCCGCTCCGCCAGGGCATCAAGCAGCGGTTCTATGACCTCATCCTTTTGGTCGTAATACTTTGGATGGAGCGTACCTGCGGCAAAGAGACTCTCCAGGCGATCAGATTGCGCGATAGAAAGCCATGGCCCCGGCGTGATCGCCGCCAGTTTCTCCCGAATCGAAACGAGCTCCTTCTCGACGGCGGTCCCGTGGAAGATACGGTCCGATGAGAGCAGCAGATAGAGAACGATCAGTTCCCGGGGATTCAGACGCATATCGGGAATACGGAGATTGGGCAACTTGTGCAGGTAGTCTTCCTGGAAACGCCACCGCTTCTCCTTCTCTCCGGGTATCTCTTCGTCGTACCGGGGGAATCCCAGCTCATCAAGTGTTTCGAACAAGCGGTAGACCGACCGCCGGGTGACGCCGAGCTCCGCTTCCAGTTGCGCAATAGTCGCGCCATGGGGGCGGGAGAGCAGATCGATCGCCCTGAGAATCCTGATGATCGTTTGGCCGTGCATGGTGAGATTGTAAATCGCCACTGAGTTCCTCTCAACTGTGTGTTATTGTTGGAAGTCGGTACAGGTTTCGGCGACGCGCACATCCTATATCTGGTCCCCGGTGCGAGGAGACTGAATTATGAGTACAAACGGACAAGACCTAACAATAGACCTGCTTTACTTCGACGGCTGCCCATCCTACCGGCAGGCGTGGAACGACATTCTTGACGTCCTCGTGGAGGAGAAAATCGACGCGCCGGTGCGGCTCATCGCTGTGGAGGACATGGACCGAGCCCGGGAACTTCGCTTTGCCGGTTCTCCAACAATCAAGATCAACGGACGGGACCTCGAGGATTACCAGGGAGATGGTGTCATTGCGTGCCGCGTCTACAAGGAGAACGACGGCAAAGGATGGCCCAGTAAGAGCCTTCTGCGGGAACGGATCACAAACCCGACATAGCGCGTTCATCGAGCGCTTCAACGAGGCGATACACCGCCGTATCGTGTTCTACCGGGACAGCTGCGGCTCAGCCGCCGCCATTTGTTGATGTCCCCCGCGAGAACGGCCGCGCCAGCGCCTGGACGATGGGACAGCGATCGTGGACGGCAGAGGCAAAGAGAACAACCGAGAGGATCTGGAGAGGCCACGTCGGTTCGATCTGTCCCGCCAGCATTGCCGCCGCAAGAGCACCACCGATCCGCAGTATCCGCGACCTGTTACTCAGCTGCGGCACCTCGCGACCTTCCACGGCGGCTTCAAAGAGCGTGCGCAGGTCCGACGGCGACTGGGCGCCTTTTCTCCGCGCTACTTCCGTTCCGCCGCGGTACACAACGACCGTGGGAAGCGAGAAGACGTTGAGCGCCTGCGTCACCTCGGGGCTCTCGTCGGCGTTGACCGCCAGCACGCGCGCGCGTTCACCGAACTCCCCGGCCAGTGAATCGAAGTGAGGTTTCATCGCCTTGCAGGGACCGCACCACGGTGCCCAGACGTCGATGATCGTGGGGCGCGTCGTGTCCGCCACGATACTGTTGAACTCGCTTAATGTCATGACTTGTATATATCATTTTTTTAATTCTGTGTCCAGTAGTGAATCGAGCAAACGAACAGCGCGGGACCCTCCGGACCGTACACCGGTACCAACCGGCTGTACCGTGCCGTGTGTTTCAGCAGCATCAGATTATTACTTATTCTTTTAATTAACTATAATTCTGTATCCGTCCGGTGTTATACTTATGGCGTCATGTCAACGGAAACGCCGAAGAAACGCATCCTGTTTATCGACGACGAACGAATCAACCTGCTTGGGGCGCGATCGGTCTTCGGCCGGGAGTACGAGGTATACACCGCGACGTCCGCGCGGGAAGGCATGAATATTATTGAACAGACGCCCATGGACGCTGTCGTTTCGGACCAGCGCATGCCGGAGATGAAAGGGACGGACCTCTTTGCGGCGGTACCGGACCGCCGCCGGACGGGGGCCCGGCTGATCCTCACGGGTTACTCCGACGACGAGGAGATCAGGAATGCTCTGGACACGGGGATCGTGGACGCCGTCCTGGAGAAACCGCTGCAGATCGCCGATCTGGTGGGGCGCATAGACAAGAACGACAAGACTCTGCGATGACCGGAACGATCCTGCTCGTGGAAGACAACCCTTACAGCGTCAAACTCGTACTGACGGTGCTGGAGAAGGGGGGCTACCTGGTACGTGTCGCCGAGGACGGAGAATCTGCGCTCACCCACATCCGGGACGATCCACCGGAGCTCGTTCTGCTGGACATACACATGCCGGGAATAGACGGATACCAGGTATGCGCGGAACTCAAGTCCGATTCCAGGCTCGCGGACATTCCGGTGATCTTTCTGAGCGGTTTGGAGGAGACCCACGACAAGGTGAAAGGGTTTTCCGCCGGGGGAGCCGACTACGTGGTTAAACCGTTCCAACCGGAAGAGCTGCTCGCTCGAGTGGCGGTACACCTGGAGTTGTTTCGTTCCCGGCGCCGGATCAGAAAGGACGCGGAGACGCTCCGCCGGAATCTGGAGGAACTCGCTGAAACGAGCCGGCGTCTCACAGAAACGGAGAAGAGCCTCGCCCTGGCAACGCTTACCGCCGGATTGGCACACGAGCTGAACAACCCGGTCAACTATCTCATGGTCGGCGCGGAAGCGCTCGATCGAGACGTCGAGGAACTGCTCGCCCTGAGCCGGCCTCCTGAAGATTCCGAGGGATCCTCCGGATCGGACAAGCGTCGGCGATGGGAGGAACTGGTCCACGAGATTCCGGAGCTGCTGGGCGGGATCAGACTCGGCGCAGAACGGTCCGCGCGCGTGATCAAGAGGCTCAAACTGCTGCAGCAGGGCATTCCGACGGAGCAACGCGAGGTGAAACTGAACGAGGTTATAGAACAGGCCCTCGCCCTGGCGATCGAGCACGCCGGCACGCCGAACCATCTGGAACAGGAAATCACCGCCGACGAGACGGTTCTGGGCGACCGGGATCAGCTGGTACAGATGCTGATGCACGTGGTGGTGAACGCGATCGAGGCGGCGCGCTTTTCCACCGGCAGCGAGGTGCGTGTTACGACGGTCCGCTGGGAGGAAAGCAGCCCCGATAGTGATTATCACGGTCCAGGAGTATGCATCTCCGTCCACGATTCCGGACCGGGCATAACTCCCGAACTGCGACGTCGTCTCTTTGACCCGTTCGTTACAACCAAGAGCGTCGGTGAAGGCGCCGGCCTGGGGCTGCCCCTGGCGTTGAGGATCGCCCGGGAGCACCAGGGGACGATCGAGGTGTCGGAAAGTCCGCTCGGAGGTACGCTCGTCCAGATCGTCCTCCCCTGCACTTGCTCCAGCGACGGATAATCGTTATCTCTAACATATGACACCGATAAGAATGAACTCCGAACGCTTTCAGACGGGATATGACATCCCCACGTACGTGAAGAACCTGAGGAACTACCGGTCCCTGGTGCGTGAACTCCTGAAGGACGCTGAACCGGAAAAGGACGCGGTCGACGCGGTCGCCGCGGCAACTACCGCGTTTCACGCCCCCGTGCGCGTAACGATGATGACCGAAGACTGGTGTGGAGATTCCGCGGCCAACACACCGATCCTGGCTCGCCTTTTTGAAAATGCGGAGTTGGAATTCAGGGTGTTCCGAGGATCCGAGACGCCGGACCTGAAGAAATTTTACGCGGACGACGGGGCTACCCATATCCCGGTGGTGTCGTTCTGGGACGGGGACGGACGGGAACTGGCGCGCTGGATCGAAGCTCCCGCGGCTGTCCGGAAGCGCAAAGACGCATGGAAAAACGAACACCCGGAGTTCATGGAACTCTACCGGATCCAGGAGAAAGACAAGGACGCAGCGCGACGTTTCCAGGTTTTGTACCGGGAGTTCCTCCAGACAATGGCCGGCTGGTACCGGGACGAGGGTCTCTGGTCGGAGACAACCCGGGAGATCGTGTCGGCTCTCGAGAACGCGGCTGAAGAGTAATCACAATCGGAACCTGAACCTCCGGTCCGTGCCGGATTCGACCCCCGCACGGACCGTAAACACTCAACCGTACAACGGCCCGTAGTTGGCGCACGCCCGGTAGTCCGCTCCCTCCAGGTACATCCCGAAGAGCTTCCACGCGGCCGGACGGAAGATCTCCTCCTCCGGTACGTTGTGCATATTAACGGGGATGCGCAGCATCGACGCCAGGGTGATCAGGTCCGCGCCGATATGGCCGTAGCTGATCGCGCCATGGTTTGCACCCCAGGCGGCCATCACCGAGTAAACGTCGGTGAAGTATCCCTTTCCGGTAGTACGCGGTACGAACCAGGTGGTAGGCCAGGTAGGATTGGTCCGCGTGTCCAGGGTGTCGTGCACCTTCTCCGGCAGATCCGCCGTCCAACCTTCGGCGATCTGCAGCACCGGCCCATGTCCCTTGACCAGGTTGACGCGGCACATCGTCACCGGCATATCCCCTCGCGTAAGAAAGTCCGTGGAAAACCCTCCGCCGCGGAAGTACCCCAGCTCTGCCGCACAAAACCGGGTGTGCTCCAGGCACGCCGCCGCCTCCTCGCCGGTTATCTCCCAGAACGGCTTGATCGCGGGCTTGCCGCCCTTCTCCTGACGGCCCGTACCATCCAGGCAGGTGGAGCCGCTGTTGATGAGATGAATGATCCCGTCCGCGGCTTTACCGCTCAGTCTGTGGCCGGTCACACGCTCGACCGCGTCCGGGCTCCAGTAGGTCCGAACGTCGCTGAAAATCTGGGCGGTTCCCGTCATGAGGTGACCGAAGAGCATCACCACCCCGTTCAGACTGTCGTTCTCCGTGGCGAAAATAAAAGGCGCCCGGATTCCGTCCCAGTCAAAACTGGAGTTGAGCATCGTCTCCATGAAGTCCCCGTTGGGGAGGTAGTCCGTCCACTGCCGCTGCCCCTGGAAGCCCCCGGCGATCGCGTTGAATCCGAGCGCCTCCTCGCCGAATCCCCGTTCCGCGAGTTTGGGGTTACCCTGCATCAGGTCCTTGCCGATGAGGGTCATCTTGACGCAGGTCTTCCACTCACGGTCTTTCTGTTCCCGCGTGTGTTGAACCTCGGGGTCGTTGGGATCCAGACCTTCCTGGACGTTCTCCTTCACCCAGGCGATCGCGCGCTTGTACTCCTCCGGATCGTAGATCTCTTCCTTGATCCGACGAGAGATCTCGCTCATGTCCACGTATTCGTTCCGCATGCCGAGGTAGGACTGGAAGAAGTCCGCGTCCACGATCGATCCGCCGATACCCATCGAAACGGATCCGATCGAAAGGTAGGACTTACCCCGGAGCATGATCACTGCCAGCGCTGCCCGGGCAAAGCGGAGAATCTTCGCCTGCACGTCCCCGGGAATCGAGTTGTCGTCCAGGTCCTGTACCTCCTGCCCGTAGATGCCGAACGCGGGCAGTCCTTTCTGGGCGTACGCCGCGAGTACAGCCGCGAGGTACACCGCACCGGGCCGTTCCGTTCCGTTGAAACCCCAGACTGCCTTGACCGTAAGCGGGTCGGTATCCATCGTCTCCGAGCCGTAGCACCAGCAGGGGGTCACCGTGAGCGTTGCCCCAACCCCTTCCCGCTGAAATTTTTCCTGCGCCGCCGCGGATTCCGGTACGCGACCGATCGTGGAGTCCGCGATCACGCACTCCAGGGGCGTACCGTCGGGGTAGCGCACGTTGTCGGTGATCAGCTTTGCCGCGGCCCGCGCCATGGCCATCGTCTTCTCCTCCAGAGATTCCCGCACCCCCCCAAGGCGACCATCGATCGTCGGTCGAATCCCTATCTTCGGTTTATC
>SLRR01000089.1 GCA_007130865.1 Spirochaeta sp.
CCCGCGCATCGGCGATGTCCGCAAAAACCGCCTGCTCGTGTTCCATGAATCCCTGGACTGTGTTTACCAGGTTCGGTATCAGGTCGCTGCGCCGCTGGAGCTGATTGTCGACTTCGGACCACGCAGCGTCGACGGATTCGTCCAGTACGACCAGGGAGTTACGCTGGTTTATCATCCAGCCTGCCAGAATTACGATGACCACCACCAGGGCGATCGTTTTTGCTGTTTTACTCATCTCTCAGATGCTCCTTTTCGGTTTCCCCAGGGTTTTTAGAAGCCTGTTGATAAATCCGTATAATCTGTTTCCAGGTAACGAATTATACGTTTGCTTTCAGTGTACGAGTTCTCGGTTCTTGTAAGTCATGGTTCGGCCGGTATTTAACGTGGTTGCGCGGACGCTTCATCAACAAGGTTCTACAAACCTCAGAATCCACGAGAGGCGCCGCCGCCTCCGAAACCACCACCACCAAACCCACCAAACCCACCACCGCCGAACCCGCCACCGCGAAATCCGCCTCCGCCGCGGTAGCCCCGGTAATGGCTGCCGAACCCGCCGCCGTAGAAACCACGCCGGAACCGCCCGAACATGAGCGGCCAGAATATGAACCGGCCTCCACCAAACAGCATGAACACAATCATGAAGATGATGATCCTGCCCGCATCCGTGCCGGGCTGCGATCGCGTCGTTCGACCCGCATCCCTGGGAGGCACCGCCGACGCGGCTCCCACGTCGGAGAGATCCACGCCGGTTTCCTCGCCGATAACCGCGGCGATCACCCGTGTCGCTTCCAGGAATCCATCGCCGTACCGCTGCGCCTGGAACGCCGGCACCATGAACTCGTCGATTATTGCCCCGGCGCGACCATCCGGCAACGCGCCTTCCAGGCCGTATCCCACTTCGACGCGGATCTGTCGCTCCTGCATCGCCAGGATCAGGATGATTCCCTGATCTCCGTCCGCGCCGCCCACGCCCCAGGCGTCCGCCAGGGCAATGCCGAACTCGCTGATCGTTCCGAAGCCGAACGCCTCGTAGCTGTCCACCGTGACCACCGCGATCTCGGCCCCGGTCCTGGACTGAACCTCCCGGGCGATACCTTCGATCTGCTGTGCCGTGGACGCCGGAATCAGACCCGCGAAGTCGTTGACAAATCCCTGCGGCCGCGGCAGAGACCCGCCCCCGGTGCTCTGGGCGGCGGTGATCGCGGGCAGCCCGAACGTCGCTGCGAGGATCGCGAAGACCGCTGCAGCGGTGGCCAGTTTCCGGCGTAGCGTGTATCCCTGTATCATCCGGATTCCTCCTGGTCCAGCGTCTTCCGGAGTGCGTCTACCTGTTGTGATAACTCCGAGAGCCGCCGGTCCAGATCGTGCGCGACCGCGATGGGGTCCACCGAGTTGTCCTCGTACATCCGCTGGAGCGAGAGAAACGGCCCCGGTTCGAGTTTGTACAACCGGTTGACCGATTCGATCAGCGCGGTTACGTCGGAGGGCACCTCGCTCTCCCCGGCGAGCCTTACCAGACCCCGGAAGACCGCGTTCATCGGACCGAACCAGTCGAGCAGCTGTCGCCGGAGGTTCCGTTTATTGCTCCGTGTGGCCAGGATCATCTGCCGCAGAGAAACCAGGTTGCCCCGTAACTGGTGCTCCAGCTGGTGTCGGAGGTTTCTCGAACGCAGATCCAGGGCGGCTGTAGGGTCCTCGCCGTGGACCGTACGATGGCTCTCGCGGATATCGGCGTATTCCATGGGGAACACGTCCGCCGAGGAATGAAACTCCGTACGCGTCAGGATCAGCGGGGTGACACGCTCCGTCCGGAGGAATCGTCGCGATTCCGTTCCGAAAGCACGAATCTGTGCCGAATCGGGGTTTTTCAAGAGGATCAGCACGTTGATGTCGGAGCTTCCCTTCCGGAACGTTCCGCGGACATAACTGCCGTACAACGTGATCGAATCCAGGTTATCACCGAACGCCGTCTGTGCGTTCCGTATCAGATTATTTTCAAGGCCCTTTTGTTCTATTGCCATACCGTTAAGATGAACCAAGGACGCCGAGTAAGGCAAGCGGCTGAGGCCAGACGTTCGCAAGGTAATGGGGATCCATCCCCTTTGCTTTGGGAATTGCTCGCTGACGCGCATCGAGCGGTTTTTTACCCGCACACCGCCCTGCTCCGACCGGCCGTTTTTGCTTGGTACAGGCGCTCATCCGCTTGTGCCACAAAGTGTTCCAGGTTCTCCGCACCGGGTGGTACCGTTACCGCGCCGATACTCGCCGTTACGCGTCCCACCGGAGCGATCTCCCGGTCTCCCAGGATGGTGCAAATCTTTTCCGCCATCGGCCGGGTATTCATAGGAGGGATGTCACGCAAAAGAACGATAAACTCCTCACCGCCCCACCGGGCAACCACGTCTCCCGCGCGGACGTTCGTTTCCAGGCGTCGTGCAACGGAGCGGAGTACGTGGTCGCCGGTATTATGGCCGAACCGGTCGTTGACTTCCTTGAAGTAGTCCAGGTCGATCAGCAACAGTACCATCGTCTCGCCGGTGCGGGCCTGTTGTCGTCGGGCGTGGTCAAACAGCTCGATGAACAACCGGCGGTTGTAAAGTTCCGTCAGCTGATCCCGGGCGGCCAGTTTTTCGAGCGCGATCCCTCGTTCGATAAGTACGATCCCCGTAAAAATCGTTCCTGTCGCTCCGAGCAGGAAGAGAAGGATCATGAACCCGGTATTTCGGAAGGTCGCGCCGATTCGATAGTTCGGTTCCAGGGCTAAGAAGTGACCTGCAACCTGGCCTTGCACGTTGCGGATCGGAATACCCGCAAGCACGTAGTGCGATCCGGAGCGGGATATTCGCATCGCGAAGGGGACGTCACGATCGAGATGGCTTCGGAAATGCTCCCATGACCGGTATTGGTCGTTGGAGAACAGGATTCGTCGCAATTTGCTATCCACGGTTGTCGACGATTTGATGCGGTAATCCAGGGACCTCAATGACTCTCGTTCGGAATCCTGCAGCTCCGGCGCCGTACCGCTCCGTACGGGCTCGGTGCGAAGGGCGAGGTGGTACTCCTTTCCGAAGAGCCGGTTCAAGTCGTCCATGATTGTATCGAAACCAATTCTCAGTTCCACTGAACCTACGTGACGACCCTGGGGGGTATGTATCGGCTCGACGTATCGGTAACCGTTGAAGCTTTCGTCTTCCTCAAACCCCATGACGAAGCGCCGGTCCCGGTTCGCCCGCGCAACGGTGGTGCTGATCGAGGAGAGATCGTCGCCATACCGCTCTGTTTCATACATGCGCAGGAAACTTATGTTGTCCGCAAAGTGGACGTGTAGCCGGCGAAATCGGAGCGTATCCAGGCGATCGTACACCGGGGCGAGCGCAGTACGCAGTTCCCGACGGTAACGACCGACACCGTCCGAATCCGTGTCTGCGTGTCGGTCGTACGCTGACTCCACCGTAGTGGTAAACCACTCCTGGTTGATCAGAAGTTCAAGCATCAGCCGCACAGTCACGCTGTGCCCGGACACGACCGCCCGGTATTCGTGGGTAAGCACCGTTATGGCGTGATTGTATTCGGACGCAAGGTCGTTCTGCGCGGTTCGGATCGCTATTCCCGCGGCCGCCGAGAAGAGCAGGATCGACGATACCGCGAGTAGTGTGACCTGTCTCTTTCTTCGATGCGCCATCAACTGAAAAATACCACATCTGTCAGGAATGTGCCGCCGGCAATTCTTAGTGTGAAAGTCGCGACGACGACCACATTCGACACCTGGTGTGCCGCGTCGGGGAGTGTCGTAACGGGTCCTGATACGCTATGCTCAGAATATGGCCGATAACAAGGTGCAGATACTGGGAAAACAGGTAATGACCGGTGGATTTGTCGACGGCGACGAGTACGCCCTGCGGAATACGCAAGTCAAACCTCCGGAGACGGGATGGCGTGCTCTCAACTCCGACGAGGTGGAGCGTCTGGTGAAGAACAACAACTACGCCGAGGACTGGGACAGTATCCTCGTGGCCGACCCGTTTGACGCGCGACAGGTCAGGAACAACCGGTTTTACGGCCTGGTACGGATCGGGGCGGTTCGGGACGTGGTTCTGGAATACCACGACATGATGCTCCCCGCGGGGATCTCAAACAGTCTGATCATCTCTTGCGATATCGGTGACGACGCGGCAATCCACAACGTGGCGTACCTGGCTCACTACATCGTAGGAAGCCGGTGTATCCTCTTTAATCTGGACGAACTCCACACGACGAACTACGCGAAGTTCGGTAACGGGATCGTCAAAGACGGTGAACCGGAAGAGGTGCGGGTCTGGCTCGAGGTCATCAACGAGGGTGGAGACCGCCGGGTCTTGCCCTTTGACGGCATGAACACCGCCGACGCGTACCTGTGGGCGCGGTATCGGGACGACCAGGTCTTGCAGCGCTCGTTACGCGAGATGACTCAGCGCCAGTTTGACTCCCGCCGTGGATACTACGGAACGATCGGCGACGACACGGTAATCAAGAACTCCCGTATCCTGAAAGACGTCCGTATCGGCTCCCATTGCTATATCAAGGGAGCCAACAAGCTGAAGAATCTTACGATCAACTCCTCCGCCGAGGAACCCTCCCAGATCGGCGAGGGCGTCGAACTGGTGAACGGTATCATCGGGTTCGGCGGCAAGGTGTTTTACGGGTGCAAAGCGGTGCGCTTCGTCCTCGGCACCAACTGCAGTCTTAAGTACGGTGCACGGCTGATAAACTCGATCCTGGGGGACAACTCGACGATCTCCTGCTGCGAGGTGCTTAATAATCTGATCTTCCCCGCTCATGAGCAGCACCACAACAATTCCTTTCTCGTAGCAGCGGTGGTAAAAGGACAGAGCAACATCGCCGCCGGAGCCACGATCGGTTCCAACCACAACAGCCGTGCCAACGACAACGAGATAGAAGCGGGGCGCGGATTCTGGCCGGGCCTCGCGAGCAGCCTCAAACACAGTTCCCGATTCGCTTCCTACGTGCTGCTTGCCAAGGGCGACTACCCGGCGGAACTGGATATACCGTTTCCCTTTTCCCTGGTATCCAACAACGTCGCCCGGGATCGTCTGGAGATCATGCCCGCCTACTGGTGGCTGCACAATATGTACGCCCTGGCCCGCAACCAGTGGAAGTTCCTCGTCCGGGACCGCCGTGCTCACCACCGGCAGTACATCGAGTTCGACTACCTTGCTCCGGACACGGTGGAGGAGATCTTCCGGGCGCTGGATTGGCTCGAACAGTGGAAGGACCGCGACGACCACGTAATACTTCCCGCCGGTGGTAACGGACTGGATCCTGAGAACGGCGTGGACAACGGCGCAGGGAATCCTGATGATACCGGCGCCGCCGACAGCGGACGCGCTACCGCCGACGGTCCTGGAGCTACCGCCGACGAACCTGGCGCCGCCGACGAACCTGGCGCCGCCGACGCGAACCCTCTCCCGGGACCGCTGGAAAAGTCCCGCCGACCCGTGATGATTCGCCGACCCGGCCGGGCGTACCGGGCGTACCGCGAGATGATCCTGTACTACGCGATGACAAATCTCCTGCGCTACTGCGAGGAGTGCTATGTGGAGCACCATGGGGATGCGGGCAACCGTCGCGCCGGTACCGCGTCGTCCTCCGAGGTGGAATCCTGGCTCGACCGGCTTGCCGGAGGCTGTTGTCGCCACTGGGTCAACCTGGGCGGTCAGCTGGTGCCGGAGGAGGAGGTGGATCGTCTCAGGGAGGATATCGGCACCGGGAATATTGGCGACTGGGAATCGGTCCACCGGCGGTATGACGAGCTGTGGCAGCGTTATCCGCACCAGAAGTATCGCCACGCGTACATGGCGCTCCTCCGGTGGAGCGGTACCGACAGAATCGACCACGAGCAGTGGCGCCTCGCCTGCGACGAGGTGGTGCGTGTGCAGGATCTTATCGCCGAGCGGGTTTATCAATCGCGGCGCAAGGACTATGACAACTATTTCCGGCGTTCCACGTACCGCAACGACGCAGAGATGACCGCGGTTGTGGGAACCGCGGAAGAAAACCCGTTTGTTCAACTGGTTCGAGAAGACGCTCGCGACTTTCCGGGACAGGTCAAACGATTCTGCTCCGGGCGCTGACCTCTCCCGGTAAAGCGGCGCGGGATCGCGTTATCGCTTTGGTTCTAAGGGTGCCGGCGGCGCCGACGTGAGCCGTACCTGCCTGGTCCTGTTCAGTACGGCACCCGGAAATCCGCGATAGTGGAGTCCTCGCCCGGTACCAGGAGTTCGCCGTTGATTTGCGCCGCGAGCGCTTTCAGGATCTGCTTTGCTACCGACGGTAGTGCTTCCGACGGCCCACGATCCTCGCGACGATCGAACGTGACCTCCAGCATACGGGTATTCCCGTCAACCCTGAGCGCTACCTGCTTGCACTGGGGGCAGCTCCATAGGACTTCTGCTACCGCCAGGGCAACCACTGTGGCTCGTTCGAGACCGATAACGCAGGTTTTCCTTTTCCCGGTTCATCGCCTGGAGCGTTCTGTTCAGTGCGCGTTCGTCCAGAACCGATCGAGCGAGACGCAGGAGCAGAAATCGAGCGGAGTATGAAAGAACCGCGGTTGCTACCAGGTAACTCCCGGCGGTGGTAATCCAGACCGGCATCGAAACCCACCAGGGCAACAGGTTCACGTGCAGGCGAACGGTGATGATCGTCAGGAGTATGAGCGTTACCTACCATACGACTCGGCAGGCGACTCGTCCAAGAAGCAGTCCCGCTAACCGCTGCTGCCGTGCCGACTCAAATGCTACCGGACTAACCGCTGCTGCCGTGCCGACGCCTCAGCAGCTGCAGGTGCCGCCGCATCCGCACCCGCCGTGTTCCTCCGGCGCCTCGTCGGAGACCTCTGTGACGCGCAGGTTGAAGTGCAGGGGAATACCGGCCAGGGGGTGGTTGCCATCCAGGGTGAGATGATCGTCGTGTACCTCGGTGATCACCATGACCGTACCGTTGAGGTTGACCCGCAGTCCCGGTTCCGGATCCCGTCCCAGGGGTAAGGCGTCCAGCGGGAGTCGTTTAACCTTGCTCTCGTCCCGTTCGCCGTATCCCTCCTCCGGAGGTATTACGAACGACAGTTCGTCACCGATTTCCGCTCCTTCCACGCGTGAATCCAGTCCGGGGACGACGTCTCCGTATCCCTGGCGGAACGTGAAGGGGCCACTGTATTCACTGCTTCCCAAAAGCGTCCCGTCGGAAGTGGAGAAGCTGTATTCGATCGTTATGTACTTGTCCTTGGTTACCGTCATAGCATTACTAAAATACTTGGTTTTCTCCTGTGGAGCAAGCACGTTTTTACCGGCACCATGCCCACGCCGGCAACGCGTTTTTACCGGTACGCCGCTCAGTGGGCACAGCGCCACGCCGTCGCCCCCCACGCCGGCAACGTAGCCACGCGAGCGTTGCGCCGCCCCGCCGCCGGTTAAACTCCTGACCCCACAGTGAGAATACTTGTCATCACCCGCCCGCGGTTGACATAAGCACCGAAGTCCCGTAGGCATGTAGTTATGAAAACTGTAATTAAAGTGGTTCTGGCGGCGTTGCTTGTCGTCGGAGTTCTTCCGATCGCGGCTCAGGAAGGGCCTCAACCGTCAGGTTACCTTTCCCACCAGGGCGTAGAGGTGCCGGTGGCGTTTTTCTATCCCTCCACCTGGACGGTGGTGGACCAGGATGACGGTGTTGGTCTTGTGAGCCGCCCCGGTCTCGCGGAACAGATGGACGCGGACCAACCGGATATTCAGACCGGCGACGCCCTGCTGGCTCTCGGCGTAATGCCGGCGATGTTCATCGAGATGATGGGTGCGGACATCGATGATCTTGAGAACGTGATGGACGTGCTTCACAGCAACATCGACGCCGAGTCCGGAGATGTCCGTGGTTCCGACCGGGCGTCACATTCCTACGCATCCCGGGATGTGGTATCGATTCTCTTCGACACAACCGAGGCAGATGCTGCGGGACTGATGTTCGTTTCCCGGGAGAGCGAGGATGTTCTTGCTTTCGGAATCGCCTTTGGCGAGCGAAACGATCTCGCTGCGTACCGGGACGAGCTCGGCCAGGTGATCGCCTCCATGGAGTTCACGGGTTCGATGGAAGACTTCTTCCGATAACGTCCTCTTCCGGTTTGAGTTCGGATACGCATTTCCGTTTCAGCGCGCGTACGCAGAACGGTAGTAACTTCTTCGGCGCGTGCACGCAGGAGGGTAGTAACTTCTTCAACGTGTGCGCGCGGGACGGTAGTAGCTTCTTCAACGCGAACGCGTGGGACGGTAGTAGCTTCCTCGTCGTCCGGTGGTTTCGGTCCGGCCGTTCGCGGTCCGCCCGGTGCCACCGGTACTTCCCTCGTTGAGCGCCAGGATCACTTCACGGATAGTGCTCTCGTACTGCTGGTAGAGTATCCGTGTGTGCAGCAGGCGGGAGAGCGCCTCCCGTACCCGCCGGCCTTTTCCTGGACCGGCGAGCGCGATCACCCGCTCCCGCTGGGAGGGTGCCATGTAGATCAGGCACAGCGCCAGGTCCGTATCGCGAACGCGCATGATCGTATTCCGCGCATCCACGGTGGGCAGCGCACGGATCAGATCAAGTAGTTCGTCATGCGGCGCGGGGCCGCCACGGTCTCGGCGGGTTTCCTGCCTGTTCATGCCCCGAGTCCCGCCCTTTCCGAGGTGCTGCCCATGCCGCCAATCCAGGTCCAGCCCATGCCCCGATTATAGTCAGCTTGTTACCACCTCGGAAAGGGTCGGGTACGCCAGCGGAACCGCCGTGAGCGCTTCCCAGGTGATCCCGTTGTTCATAGCCACCTGGATCGGTGCGAGGACTTCCGCCGCACCGCGGCCGAACGCCGAGGCACCACGGATCAACCCCTCGTCGTCGGTCCACACCATGAGTTCCCCGCTGCGGGCTTCCGGTTCGAGTCCTCCGTGGATCGTATCGAGCATGGAGACGGCCCAGCTGCGCCGGTGCACGCGCAGTCCGTGCGCACCTTGGCGGTGGTCATCGCTTGCGCCGCGAGTTTCGAAAACGTCGCCACCGCCTTCAACGTCGCCACTATCGCCACCGTCGCCACCTCCATCCCGGTTGTCGTCCCGGCTGCTGCCCCGGTCGTCGCCAATGCGCGCCAGTTGCGGGTCCGTAAATACCGCCTCGATCAGTGCAGGGGATCCCGCGGTCGATTCCGAACGCGGCTCACCGCTGTCGGGTTCGTTCTCTTCCAGAATCGCCGATGCCACACGGCGTCCCTGCCAGAGCGCGCGATTCGCGGTAAACGGGGGGCCCGTGGCATCGCCGCAGGCGTAGATCCCGTTCTCGGCGGTACGGCCGTACCGGTCGACCCGGATAAATCGCCCCTCATCGTCGGTAATCTTCTCCCGGATCGACGAGGAGGACCGGTCCTCGTTAAAGAGCGTCAGGTCCGCGGCCCGTCCGGTGGCGATAAACGCAATTTCCGCCTCGAACGTCCGGCCGCCGACGGTTGTGGCACGAACGCGCGCCTGCCCGTCGTTACCGGATGCTGCATCGTTACCGGATGCTGCGTCGTTACCGGATGCTGCATCGTGCCCGGCCGTTGCACCGTTGTCGGAAGTCGCACGCGCTTGCTCCCCCGGGCCG
>SLRR01000200.1 GCA_007130865.1 Spirochaeta sp.
CCCCGTGGAGGCGGTCTCCGCGTAGGCGACCGATTCTGCGCAGGAGGTCGATTCCGTATACTCAGTTACTCGCGGCGCGTTACACGCCGTGTGACACGGGGCCGCACGCGCGTATGCCCGTAATCTCGTAATACATCACCTTGCAGCCGCCTCGGCTACCCTTTACACTATTTTTGCCGCGCCCTTACTACCGGCGCGACGTTGTTCCACACATACTAAGAAGCAAAGGGAGGCTGCATGACGACCAATCTCGGGTTGAAGGGTCGCGTGATCGTTCTGGTATTTCTTGGAGTCCTGATTGTGTCGGCGGTTCCGGTGGTTCGGGCCGTACTCGAGTACCAGAGCATGCTTTCCGACGCCAACGAAGAACTGTTCGCACGGACCGACGACGCGTTCAACACGTCCCTGGAAAACGAGTTCTCGTACCTGGCTCTCGCCGTCCGGACACTCACGGATAATTCGGAGGTTGTGGAGCTCTTCGCGCGGGAGGAACGGGACCTCCTCGCTTTTATGCTGAGCGATTACTGGCAGGTACTGGAGGACGAGTACGGGGTCGCGCAGTTCCAGTTCCACCAGCCGCCGGCGATCAGTTTTCTCCGGATGCACGCTCCCGACAATTACGGAGACGATCTCTCGGCATTCCGTCGCACCGTAGTCGAGGCGAACCGGACCGCACAACCGGTGGTGGGGCTTGAGGTAGGACGCGGCGGTCCTGGTATGCGTGTGGTCTACCCCCTCTTCTTTGACGGAGCCCACGTAGGCACGGTCGAACTCGGGGGGGGCCTCGACGCAGCGTTGCAGGAACTGGTTGATACCCACGATGTAGAGTACGCGGTTGGAATCCGGCAGGATGTTTTTGAACAAGCTCGCCGGTTCGATACGCTCCCGGAGGACGTGGTACGCGACGACGTAGTGTACTATACGTTCAGTTCCGGCAACGCCCGGAACGTCACCTCCGCGTTTGACGATAGCACGATGACCTTCCTGGGCGATGGCGCCCGGGTGTACCTGAACCGGCTTCCCCTAACGGATTACACCGGTAATACGATCGGCCACGTGCTGGTAATGGTGGACCGGGCGTCGATGACGGCCGCCCTCCGGGATACGCTTTTCGTATCGATAGGATTTTCCGCTCTCGCAGCGATAGCGGTACTGGTGGCGCTCTTCCTGGTAATGCGCTGGTCGTTCCGGCCGCTGAAGACGGTAGTTCACCTCATGGACGAGATATCCCAGGGTGAAGGCGATCTCACCCGGAGAATCGACGTGAACAGCCGCGACGAGATCGGTGATCTCTCAACGTATTTCAACCGGCTCGTCGGCACGATAGGCAACCTGGTCCGGGAGATCAAGACGCAGGTCCACTCGATGCAGGAAGTGGGCGAAGACCTGGCGGCAAACATGACCGAGACCGCCGGAGCGGTAAATCAGATCACCGCCAATATCCGGACCGTAAAAGGGCAGATCGAAAACCAGTCTTCCAGCGTGGTGGAGATGCAGTCCACGATCGACTCGATCCTCGGAAACATCGAGGGACTGAAAGAACTTATCGATACACAGTCCGCCAACGTGGTGCAGTCCTCCTCCTCGATAGAGCAGATGGTAGCGAATATCAACTCCGTCGCCGGAATTCTCGCGAAGAACGACCGGTCCGTAAGCGAACTGATCGAGGCGTCCCGGGAGAGTAAAGCCAAGATGGACGAGGTATCCAACCTGATGCAGGAGGTTGCGCGCAATTCCGACACGCTGGTGGAAGCGAGCGAAGTGATCCAGGTGGTATCCTCCCAGACCAACCTGCTCTCCATGAACGCAGCGATCGAGGCGGCCCACGCCGGGGAGTACGGCAAGGGTTTTTCCGTGGTCGCCTCAGAGATCGGCAAGCTCGCGGAGGAGTCGGATACCCAGGCCAAGACGATCACCTCCTCCCTGCACTCGATCAAAGAGGCGATCGACACGGTTTACGCCTCTGCGTCGGAAGCGCAATCGCTGCTGGATACCTCGTTTGGTCTTACCAACGTCGTCCGGGACCAGGAGACGCTGATAAAGAACGCGATGGATGAGCAGAACACCGCCGGTACGGAGGTGCTCGGCGCGATCCGGGAGATCAACGAGATTACCACCAGGGTACAGGAGGCGGCGCAGGCGATGCGGGAAGGAAGCGTAGAGGTCCAGGAGGAAATGCGCCGTCTCACGAACATGACCCAGGAGATAGCCGGTGCGATGAACGAGATGGCTTCCGGCGCCGAAGAGATCAACAGCTCCGTTAACACCGTGGACGAGATTGCCGGACGAAACCGCGAGAGCATCGCCGCATTGGCGGAAGAAACGGCGCGGTTCAAGACCTGAGGTGCTCAGGATTCGCTGTTCCGCGCTCAATCCTCCATCGCGCGGCTCACCTCTTCAAACTCCGCCTCGATCGCGAGAAAAGCCTCCACCACGCGGGGATCGAACTGCGTTCCGCTTGCTTCAAGAATCGTGTCGCGCGTCGTCGCATGGTCACATGCGGGTTTGTACACGCGGCGGGTACGAAGCGCGTCGTAAACATCTGCTACCGCCATGATACGCCCCTCCAGGGGGATCGCCTCGCCGGCGATCCCTTCGGGATATCCGGAGCCGTCCCAGTGCTCGTGGTGTGACCGCGTCAGCGCCAGACCGACCGTGAGAAACTCGTTATTGCGGTAACGGCGGTGCACCGACTCGAGCGTCTGCGCTCCCACCACGGTATGGGTTTTCATGATCTCAAACTCGTCCCGGGTAAGTCTGTCCGGCTTGAGCAGGATCGAGTCCGGGATCGACACCTTACCGATATCGTGCAGCGGCGACGCATGATACAGGCTGGAAACGAAACTGTCGCTGATCCTGTCGGCAAAGTGTTCACTCCTCTGAAGATGCCGGGCGAGCAACTTCGTGTAGGACTGCACGCGCTCCAGGTGACGACCGGTATCGGTGTCCCGGTGCTCCGCAAGCTTCGCCAGGGCCACGATTGTGGCGATCTGGGAATCGTGCACCTCCTGGATCTTCTCCTGTACCAACTGCTCCAGGTGTTCGTTGTGCTTCTGCAGCTCGTTTCGGAGACCACTCACGGTAAGGTGCGTAGCGACCCGCGCCTTCACCTCGTCCACGTGGAACGGCTTGGTCACGTAATCCACGCCTCCCGTGGTGAACGCTTTCACTTTGTCTGCCGTATCCGCCAGGGCGCTGATGAAGATGACCGGAACTTCGTGCAGTTGCCGGTACGTTTTCATCCGCCGACATACCTCAAACCCGTCCATGCCCGGCATGTTTATGTCCAGGAGAACGATATCCGGTGGATTCTCGATCGCCGCGCTCAATGCCGTCTCCCCGCGGTTGAACGACACTACCCGATAAGTCTCCCGGAGCATCAGGTCCAGTAGTTTCAGGTTGGCCGGTGTGTCGTCCACGACCATTACTACCGGTACATCATCCTCGTTCTGGAGTATTTGCCGACTCACCTGGATTACCTCTCCCCTGTCACCGAACGTTACGCCGGAAACGGCCGCTCCAGGGGAAGCGTAAAATAAAACGTCGCCCCCGGCCCTCCGTTGCTCTGCAGCCCGATCTCCCCGAGATGCCCCACTACAATGTTCTTTGCGATCGCCAGGCCGAGTCCGGTGGACTGTTCGCCGTCGGGTGTCCTCACGCTGGTGCGGGAGAACGGTTTGAACAGGCGCGCCCGGTCCTTGTCGGGAATTCCCGGTCCCTCGTCGCTGACCGTGACGGTGACGGCGTTTCCGGTACGAAACGACGAGATCACCACTTCTCCCCCGGAGGGCGAGTACTTTATGGCGTTGGACACAAGGTTGTTCATCACCTGTTCGATCTTCAAGCGATCGAACGGCACGGGCGGCAGTTTCTCGTACCGGCTGTACCGGATCGTGACGTTCTTGTTCAAAGCAAAGATCCGGTTGATTTTGATATTGTCCTGGATGAACGTGGTGATGTCCTGCTCCTGAAGGTTCAGGTTCAGCTTGCCCGCTTCGATCCGCGCGATACTCAGAAGATCGTCCAGAAGCGCAAGGATGAAGTTACTCGAAGTCTCGATCATCCGGAGGATTTCCGCCTGCTCGGACCGGAGCGAACCGGACGATTCCGTGAGCAGAACGTTGCTTAGGTTACGAATCGCCCCGATCGGATTCCGTAGATCGTGAGCGGCTGTGCCGATGAACTCGTTCTTGAGCTCGTTCAGCTTCTCCAGTTCAACGGTTTTCTTCTGGAGCTCCCGGCTCATGGAACTGAACTGTGCGTTCAATTCCATGAGTTGGTCCTCCAGGTTGTCCGTCTCATGTATGTTCCGCTTTCCCATCGCGATGATCCGATCCCGGTGACGGACAAACCGGAAGTAGACCGTACGGATATTTCCTCCCGCGTCGGTTACGTTGACGAGTGTCGGATCCGCATCGTCGTCGCAGAGATCTTTCGGAGAGAATTTGAAGAAGTCACCGAGAATCTTTCCGATCGGTTCCCCCTGGAGGCTCCGGCCGATCGTTTCCTCGGCATACCGGCTCGAATCAAGTACGATACCGGTCTCGTCCAGAGCGAGGTAAAAGACCGGAGCGTCTTCCCGCAGGTATCCCGCCAGCAGCGTATCCGTATCCACATCGTTTATACTCATATCTCGTTCAATTCCCATGACTATTTGCCCGCGATCTGCTGCCGCAACGCGTCCAGGGTAGGCACGTACCGCACGCCGGGGTACGCTCGCTCGATCTCTTCATACCTGCCGGTAAATGCCTGCCCCCCCACGATCAGGGGCAGTCCGGAGAACTCTCGTCGCAACCTGTCGAGCACATCCCGCACGCGGTCAAGGTTGGAGGCGAGACTCGAGGAGAGCGCTACCATGTCCGGCTGCTTCTCCCGGACGAGGCGTACCAGTGCTTCCTGCGGTGTGTCCGCACCGAGAAAGTACCCGTCCCATCCGGAAAGTTCAAACGCGTCCGCCACCATACGCGCTCCTATCTGGTGGCGTTCGTGCGGTACACACGCGATAATCGCGCGCCGTCCGTTGTGCTCATCCCGGAAAAGCCGCGGGTATACGACCGCCAGGAGCCGCTCCGTGATCGCCGTGGCAAGGTGCTCGACTGCGACGGAAATGCGGTTATTTTCCCAGAGCGTACCCACGTCGTACATCGATCGCTGAAAGAGCTGCTCGTACAGGTCCAGGAGCGGGATCTCCTGTTCAAGAAGCGACTCGACCGTCGCCAGGCAAACGTTACGGTCACCGGCCAGAAGATTGTCCAGGTACGTTTTGTATGCTGCTTCGCTGATCATCGTTTTTCGGTAACGAGTATACTGCGATGTTTTCCTGCGGGCAACATTTACGGAACTCGGGCAAGTGCGGTATGCTCGATGTGCACGGGCTCGGAGTTCCCGTTGTGAAGGAGACCGTTATTTAATGAAAGTACTGCTCGTAGATGATGAACAGGTTATTCTCACCGTATCCCGCCAGGCGTTGTCCGACGTGGCACGGGAAGTAGTGACGTTTACCGATCCAAGGGACGCGTTGAACACGGACCTCTCATCGTTCGACGTGATCCTCTCCGATTTCTATATGCCGGAGATGCGTGGCGACGAGTTTCTCCGGGAAGTCAGGAAAGCAGCGCCGGAGGTGCCGTTCATTTTTCTTACGCAGAACGAAGATCTCTCCGTTGCGGTGGAGCTGATGCGCCAGGGCGCGGACGACTACGTGAGCAAGCCGATCAACCCTACCAACTTCGTCTTCCGGATTAAGAAGACGATCCACGAGAAGGAACGGGACCGACAGATCCAGCAGGTCCTGGAGGAACAACGGCTTCTTGACCTGGAGAACCAGAAACTCGCTAACTGGCGCGTACTGTACGCGTCCAAGGACGCCCGCCTCACGGAAAAACTCGTAACCAACCTGGCGCGGAACATCAACCAGGCCGGGGGATTTCTCTGGCTGGACCTCCTCTCCGGCTCTCTGACACAGGCTGACGACGATAACTACCTCGTTCCCCGGTCGGTGATGGATATGGCAATCAACTCCGCCCGAAACCAGGAGACGCTCTTTAACCAGGTAACCTATATCGGGTCACTCGATACGATGGAACTGGAAATGACAACAGTCTCCACGGAGGTGTTCCACGAAAACGTTCAGACGATGATCACGGAGCGTCTGCTGCCGATCCTCAAGACCTACGACCGTACGTTCCGGTGGAATACAGTACCACCGGCGGCACCGCGTAACACATCGGTCCGGGCGGACATGGATCGGGTCTACGACGTTCTTCTGGAGCTCACGATAAACGCGATCAAGTTCTCCCCCGCCGGAACGGCGCTGGTTTATGATCTTGTCTACGAGGAGGAACGGGGAACGGACATGCTGACGCTGAAGGTAAGCAGCGTAGCGCGCAGACTGCAGGCCACCGACAAAGACGGCAACCATATCTACGGGATCCCCTACGACTTCAAGGAACAGGTATTTGACCTCTTCTTCTCGATCGAGGCGTTTCCGGAATACCTGCCGGAAGAAAAGTGGACCGATGGCTCCGGTCTGTATATCGCGCGTCGGTTGATGCGCCTCATGGACGGCTGGATAATAGCCCATTCGGGGATCGACTACACGCCGGATCCGCCGCAGCCGCTGGTCCGGATGGACGTCCGGGTTCCCCTGCACCGGGACGGCACAAATGACAACGGATGACCGGGATCCCGCGGAGTTACCTCTGATCGACCGGGAAGGTCTGCTGCGACGCGTGGGCGGCAGCGAGGAGGTGGCGAGGGAAGTTTACCGGAATATCGCCGAGGGACTGCCCGGCCACGTCGACCGGTGTCGCCAGGCCTTCCGCTCGGGAGACCTGGAACTGCTCGGCCGGACCGCCCACACGATTAAGGGGTCCGCCGCAACCGCCGGAGCGGATCGGACCGCGTCGTTCGCGTGCCGGCTCCATCAGTCCTGCCGGGAACACCCGCAGGATACGGCGCTTCTGGAACGTGCGCTGGAGGATCTCTCCCGGAACGTGGAAGAACTCCTGGCGACGATCGGTGGCGAGGAGGGGTCGTAACATCGTTGTTGACGACACCGATTCGGCGCTCATACATTACAAGATCAGAATAAGAGGAGCACACCCATGGCAAAGGTACTGATAGTTGACGACTCCGCCTCGATGCGTCAGATGACCGAGATTATCCTGAAGGGCGCGGGACACGAGGTCGTACAGGCTGTCGATGGAAGCGACGGCCTGACCAAGCTGACGGCCGACGTGACCGTGGTCGTGTCGGACTACAACATGCCCAACATGAACGGGGTGGAGTTCATCACCGCCGTGAGGAGCGGCCCGGTGAACAGCGCCGTACCGATCATAATGCTCACTACCGAGAGCGAAGACGACAAAAAACGGGCAGGCAAAGAGGCAGGAGCCACTGCCTGGGTCACCAAGCCGATCAACCGGGACAACCTGCTCGGCGTGATCGACAAAGTCACGGCCACGCTCGATTTCTGACGCGATGATCGATATATCCGTTGTGGACACCGGTGATCCCCTGGAGATAAGGATCCGCGGGAGCATCACCTTTGCTACTGCTGAAGAATTACACCAGTCGCTGCTCCGGGCGCTTCCAAAGCAAGGGTCGCTTCGAGTAATTCTGGAGGAGCTTCAGGAGTTCGATCTGACCGGCGTACAGCTGTTATATTCTCTCTGCCGTACCGGGGAATCGGCGGGTATCGCGATAGAAGTCGTCCTGGGCGACGCAGCGCCGCGATTCGAGAGAATGCTTCGGTTTGCCGGACTGGCACCGATCCCCTGCGCAGTATGACGGGTATCCAGCGATGAGCGTTCATACCGATCCACTGGAAACGTTTCGTGACGAAGCGCGGGAGCAGCTCGCGATCATGGAGGCGAGTCTCCTGACGCTCGAGGAGGACCCGGGCGATCTGGAGACGATCGCGGCGGCGTTCCGCGCGCTTCACACGATCAAAGGGTCCGGAGGCATGTTCGACCTGCGGGACCTGGTGAGTTTTGCCCACGTGGTGGAGTCGGTATTCGCTCGGTTGCGCGACGGCGAGCTCCAGGTCACGTCGGAACTCATCTCCCTGAGCCTGCAGGCGCGGGACCACATAGCGATACTCCTGGAGGCTCCCGGCGAGGAGGGTATACCCCGCGAAGAAGGCCGGATACTGGAGGAAGCGTTCCGGCGATACCTGCCCGATACGGACGCGAACGCCGAACCACCGGGAACAACCGAGCCCGCCGAGAGCGATCCCGTTGCAGAGCGTACGTGGCGTGTGCTTTTCCGTCCCAGGCCGGTGCTGTTCAGACACGGTGCAAACCCGCTGGTACTGATCAAGGAACTGGAAGAGCTGGGCACTACCCTGGTGATGGGATTCTGCGACCAGGTGCCTGATCTGAGTTCGATCGATCCCGCGGCGTGTTACTTCGCGTGGGAAATCCTTCTTACCACCAGCGCGCCGGAACGATCGATCCGGGACGTGTTCATGTTTGTCGAGGAGGATGCGGAGATAGCGCTCTCCGTGGTGGACGAAGTCTCCGACAGCGACCTGCCGTACAAACGGCTCGGCGAGATACTCCTGGAACGCGGTGATATAACCGCGGAAGCGCTGGATCAGGCGATCAACGAGCGGAGTTTTCTCGGACAGGCCCTGGTAGACCGGGGGTTTGTCTCGGGCGAACGCGTCCGGGCGGCGCTGGAGGAACAACGGTACGTCCGGACGATGCGGGAATCCCGGCAGGTCGCGGACACGACATCGTCGATCAAAGTAAGAACCGAGAAACTCGATACACTGGTCAACCTGGTGGGTGAGTTCGTCTCGATGCACGCGAATCTCGTCTTTACCGCCGGGACAAAACAGGACCGGGAGTTCATCGGGCTCGGCGAGCAGATGGACCGCTTGATCCGCGAGCTGCGAGACCTTTCGATCGAGATGCACATGGTACCGGTGAGCGGCCTCTTCGGCGGGTTCCGTCGTCTCGTACGCGATCTTTCCGCGGGCCTGGGGAAGGAGGTCTGGCTCGTCACGGAGGGCAGCGACACGGAACTGGACAAGAACGTGATCGACCTGCTGAAAGACCCCCTGATGCACATCGTCCGTAACAGCGTGGATCACGGTATAGAAACGCCGGAAGCACGGTCCGCCGCGGGCAAGGACCCCACGGGAACGCTCAAACTCGGAGCGTCCTACGCGGGAGCGCACGTGGTGATCCGCGTAACCGACGATGGCGCCGGGATGGACGCGGACCGTATCCGGGCAAAGGCGGTGGAACGGGGTATTCTGGAGGCGGACGGCACCTATTCCGAGCAGGAGATCCTGGAGTGTATCTTTGCCCCGGGTTTCTCCACGGCGCAACAGACCACCGACGTTTCCGGCCGGGGTGTCGGGATGGACGTGGTACAGCGTAACATCGAGCAGCTCGGTGGTTCCGTACGCCTCTCCACCCGGGCCGGACTGGGCAGCGAAATTACGATCCGTATCCCCCTTACCCTGGCGATCGTGGAAGGACTCCTGGCCAGAGTCGGGGACAACTGGTACCTGATCAACCTCGCCTACATCGACGAATGTCTGGACTACGGCACGCTGGACCACGAGAATCGCCGGGGATTCACCTCATACCGGGGCGGTCTCGTCCCG
>SLRR01000108.1 GCA_007130865.1 Spirochaeta sp.
TCGGGTGCAAATTCGGCGTCCGGGTATCGGGCTTTCACCGCAGCTGCGACAAGATCCGCACCAGCGCCATTCAGGGTCACGTTAATACGGTGCATCTTCTCTTGAACCCGCATAGTACACCTCGATAATCACCGAGCCCTTAGTATGTCGCAAGCACGCTACCCAACGGTAACTCAAGTGACAATGGTACGTCTCGGGTGCCCGCATCAGGCGCTTGTACGTTTTCTTCGTGACTCGAACTTCGTACATATAACATGTATCACAAAAGATACAGCATGTCAATCGAGATAGACGGCCCAGGATTCGACAGGCGACTGCAAACAGGCGCAGCTGAGCAGTCCCGGCCCGAGGCCTTGCATTTTAACACAGCAGCACGACAGTTCTTCCGCGCTGGTATTCGTCTTTTTCCCATCGCTCCTCCACACAGGTTTTACCTATATAGAGGAGCTCCAGAGCACTCCCGCTTGTGCGGGGCTGAGTTGCACAAAACCGCCGGACGCCGATCGACGCGACAAAGGGCGATCTCCTCCGGGAGATGGTATCAACCGACCGCGAAATCGAATCGCCACACGGGAATCACCGAGATCGACCGGCCGCGGATTGTGATTTCGTCTTCCTGGTCGGCGGTGAGGATGACACCCGAGTCGACGCCGAAAAACTCCATCGCGGTACCAAGTCCGCTGATTTCCCTGGTCTCGTTCTCGGAGGTCAGCATCCAGCAAACCTGGATACAGATCGCGCTTCCGCGCTTCGGTGCTACCACAAAGTCACACTCCGTATTCCCCTCGGCAAGATAGAAGATCGATGCCGTCCGCCGGCGGAGTTCGAGGTATACGATGTTCTCCAACAGACGCCCGCGATCCGGTGTGGTCGAGAGAGACGATGTGTGCACAAACCCCGGATCGGCGGCGTATACTTTCTTCGGCGCGAGGGAACGCGCCTTTACAGACCAGGCAAAGCGCGGAACGGTATGGATCATCCACGCTGCTTCCAGATGTGATAGATACTCCAGGACGGTGGTGGGTGACTTAACGCCGACGACGCCGGTCAGCCTGCTCGGGGTCATGAGATTACCCACATTGGATACCAGCCAGAGATAGAGGGTGCGCAAGGCGCGGTCGTCACGGAGGTTGAATCGTACCGAGATGTCCCGCGCCAGTATGTCCTGCTGGAGTTGCCGCAGGATCTCGGGATTCCCCGTCTTGAGGAACTCCGGAAAGCCCCCCTCGGCGAGGTAGCGCTCCAAAGCGGCACCACTGGGGTTCACATTGCGAAAATGGCAGTACTCGGCCCAGGAGAAGGGAAACAGTTCTTCCTGGAGATGCCTGCCGGTGAGGGAACTGCCCAACTCGCGGCTGAGGAGCGACGCGTTTGACCCGGTAAGGATCACCCGCCTTCCCGTGTCCAAAGCATGGCGGACAAACCGGTCCCATTCTGGAGCCGTTTGAACCTCGTCCAGAAACAACGTCGACACCCCTGCGGCGTCGATCAAGGAGTCCAAAAGGCGATAGTCCGCAGCTTCGAAGCCGGAAAGGCGAATATCTTCAAAGTTGAAGTAAAAAAACGCCTCGCCCAGGTGACGTACATACTGATGGAGCAACGTGCTTTTTCCGCAACGGCGGATACCGGAGACGACCAGAGCGTGTGTGCGGATATCCGGAAAGTTTTTGAGACACTCGCGCTCCAACCCCAACGGATTGTCATCCAGGGCGGCTCGCTGGCTATCGGCGATACCCCGCAGTTCAGACAACTTCATGGATGCAGTATCGCACACATCACCGCATTACACCATTACTAATGAAATATTTATTCCATTAGTAATGGTGTAGTTAGAGGCAGGCCAGAGCGCTCCCGCTGGGGTGGGCGGGGCGAGGCGGGAAAAAAGAATCGGAGGAAGTCCGGGAAGTGATTTGGGCGCATCCCCGCACCGCGTCGTTACGGCCGTGGGTGCACGCGGCGCGGGGGTGGTAGATCAATACTTGCTGCCAGGATCGATCATTCGTGGTTCCGGTCGTTGCGGCTGTTCCGACGGAAACCGTACATCATTTCTCGGAATGGAAGGAACGTAACCGCGGGGTGACGTGTCGCCCCCACTGCTCCCGAAGCCACCGCTTTACGGGGATATCTTGCCCGAGCAGCCCGTTGGGCATAAACACTACCACGATGACAAACAGAGTACCCAGTACAACCCAGTATCGCGAGGTAAGCTGGCCGGTGATGCTTATCAGGTACGCGACGACCAGGCCCCCGAGTATTCCGCCCTTGAGTGTGTATACACCACCGACGAGCGATGCCAGCACCACAAGAATGGTTTGGCCCAGCCCAGCACGATCTGGTAGGATAACGCCGGTAAAATAGACCGTCAGCACTCCGCCCACACCTGCAACGGCTCCCGAAATAATAATTGCACAGTATCGGTGTCGCTGAATATTGAACCCGAGAGCTGTCATTCGACGAGGATTATCCCTGATCCCCTGAAGCACCAGTCCGAAACGTGATCTGACGATGTGTTGCAAACCGAAGTAACAGATCGCCGTTGAGATCAACGTGAGATAGTAAAGTGGTCCGGGCTGAATCAGGGAGAAGCCGAAGAGTTCGGGCCGAGGGATTCCGGTAATCCCGTCGGAACCACCGGTTACCGTTGCCCACTGCATACCCACGCCGTGGAAAAGCAACGATAGTGCCAGCGTCATGATCAAAAAATAGGTCTTTTGGGCACGGATTGCGACCAGGCCGAACAACGCACTCAAGAGAATTGACCCGACAACCGCAAGTACAGCTAGCTGACCATGCGGAAGACCAAACCGCATAAAACCTATCCCTATTACATACCCCGCCATCGCGGCAAAGGACATCTGCGCAAGAGAAGTCATGTCACCATAGCCGGCAAGAAAAATGAAACTCATGGATAGTATGCCCAGGTATAATCCCCGGATAGTAAGCTGTACGGTGAAGCGCTGTGCCCAGAGAGGGAGCGTAAGAGCTACAATGAGTATTACTGACGCCAGTAGAAGGTGCTTGAAACTGGACCGTTTCATTCGTGAAGTCTCCCGAATAAGCCTTGAGGGCGAATCAATATTACTATTATCACGGTAAACCCGAGGAGAAAAATCGAAAACTCGCTTGCGTAGGTACGCCCGAAACTGTCGACAAGTCCGACGATGACTGCACCCACGGCGGATCCCGATATGCTCCCCATACCCCCGATAATCACTACCACTAATGCGAACGTAAGAATCTCGAAGTCGGCACCCGGCCCGAACGCAAGGTAAGAACCACCAATTGCACCCGCGAAGCCAGTAATTAAGCCGCCGAGAAGAAAAACTTTGATAAACAGTTTGTCAATGTTAATTCCGAGCGCAGAAACCATCTCCCGGTTATCAACGCCGGCCCGAATGATCTTGCCCAGACGTGTCCGCTGGAGCATGTACCATAAGCTGAATCCTACTACTACAGCCGTGATCAAAACGAAATACCGGTACCCCGGATAGGTAAATGCACCGATCGTAATCCTCGTTCTTAAAACTTCGGGCGCCATCATCGTCTTAGGCAGCCCCCCCCAAATCCATAAGCAGAGGTCTGCTACACCAATTCCCAATCCAAGTGTTAGAAGCGTCTGCGGTAAGTCTCCCTTAACTCGCTGAACAAGAAAGAATGTCAGCAGTGCAAGAACACCCACTCCAACCGCCGCTACTACCAAACCAAGTACCCAGCTCCCTCCCTGAGACTGAACGGTCCAAGCAAGATATGCGCCAAGAATGTAGAAAGCTCCATGGGCGAGATTCACAACGCGCATAAGACCGAACATCAAACTGAAGCCACTCGCAATAACAAACATCAGTCCTGCAAAAGTCAGGCCGTTAACCAGAAGAAACAGAAAGCGCATCAAATCAGACATCTATGAATCCTCTTTTTCCGTTAAGCCCGAATACCCAGGTATCGCTCTCGTATTTCCCGGTCGTGCATCATCGCCTCTGCATCGACAGTGGCAACTATTGTACCGGAAATCATTACGGAGACATTTTGAGCGAGAGCTGTAGCCGTACGCAAGTTTTGTTCTACCAGAAATATGCTCATTCCACTGTTCGTCAATACCTGGTAAGTCGCGATTAACTGGTCGAGAATAACTGGCGCTAAACCCTCCGACGGTTCGTCCATAATCAACAATATGGGGTTCGTAACGAGGGCGCGCCCGATTGCAAGCATCTGCTGCTCGCCACCGGAAAGCGAGCTCGCCCTTTGCCGAAAACGCTCCCGTAGGCGCGGGAATAACTCGTAAATTCGTTCCCGGTTCCAATCGCCTTCGTTGTCCCTCTGCGGAACAAGATCGAAATGCTCATCGACCGTTAATGAACGGAACAACTCGCGACCTTGCGGGACGTAACCGACTCCAAGCGACGCTATTTCGTAGGGTTTCAAGTGTTCGATCGGTTGACCTTTGAGCAAAATCGATCCGTTCCGAGCAGGCACCAACCCCATTATGGTCCTTACCAACGTCGTTTTCCCCATACCGTTGCGGCCTACAACAGCGGTTACACCAACATCAAGAACAGTGGAGATTCCGTGCAGGATGTGGCTCGTACCGTAATACGAGTGGACGTTTTCTACCGAAAGTAACGGAACATCACTCATAAGCCCCTTCTCCGAGGTAAACCTGTTGCACAAGCGCATTGGAACTGATTTCCGTTGGCGTGCCGTTAGCGATCACAGCTCCATCGTGCAGAACGGTAACCTGTTCCGCCACATTGAGCGCAACCTCCATGTCGTGCTCGATGAGTAATACACTGACACTCCGATCCAACTTCCTTATTAGCCCCATCAGGACTCCCCGTTCATCGGCCGAGAGTCCTGCCGCAGGCTCATCGAGCATGATCAATCGAGGTTTCCATGCAATGGCAAGCCCCAGTTCCAACTGTCGACGTTCTCCGTGTCCGAGTTCACCGGCTGTTATCTCGAGGCGATGCGTCATTCGTACTGCCTCGGCTATTTCCATTACTCGCTCCATATGAGTTGTATCTCTCTCCGGAATCGTAACGATATCGAGATGCGTCCAATGACCAACCGGGCCCAGCACTCCCAAGTAGAGATTTTGTATTACCGTGAGGCGGTCAAAGAGAGCGGACGTTTGGTACGTCCGCCTCAGTCCCAGTTCCACTCGTCGATGTGCCGCTATGCGTGTTACGTCCTGTCCAAAAACTGCTATTTGCCCATTTGTAGCTCGTAAATCGCCGGCTATGAGATTAAACAACGTTGTTTTTCCCGCTCCGTTCGGACCTATGAGTGCCCGGCGCTGGCCGTGCGGGATCTCCAAGGAGATATCCCGCACCGCCGACAATCCACCGAAACGCTTAGAAACTCCTCGCAGAGCAAGTGCATTCACCATGTTACTCATTCCTGGCTTATCTCTCCGGAGCCAACTTCGTCGGGGTATCTCTCCCGAAAGGCAATACAGCCTCCCACTCGCCTTCGGTAAAGGTCCAGAATTGGTCAACGTCGGGAATGATATCGAAAATGCGATTTCGATACTCGCCGTTTTCCTCGACGACTCTGTTGAGATACATCGGACCTACCACGTTATGGTAGTCATCAATCGAAACTCGTCCTCGTGGCGCGTTCAGGCTGATCCGTTCAAAAGCCGCACGCCATGCTGCCTGGTCTTCGATGTTACCATCTACCGCTTCCATGGCCGCCAAAGCCCACTTGGTTCCAGTGTAGTAGTTTTCTGCAAAAAGTGAGGAAGCCCGTCCGGTACGGCGTCTGAACTCCTGGTCAAACTGCCGAAACTCAGAACTATCGATGTCCCCGGAATACAACGAACCGCTCACCACGCCGTCGAGTAAATGGCCAACTTCTGCAAGAACGGTAGCATCCATGAACGAAGATCCGCCGAGAATCTCTACCTGATCGAGCAGCCCGAACTCGTCCAGCTGGCGCACAAAGTTAATCGCGTTCGAGCCCCCATATGTTACGAGGATGGCATCAATTTCGTTTGGATCCAGATCAACAATAATCGAACTGTAATCAGGGGTGCCGATAGGAGTCCAGTATGCTTTCGGAATCACACCACCAAGCGATCCAAAAACCTTGGCGAAACCACCTACCTGATCCCTTGGGAACGCATAGTCCTCACCGATAGTAGCTACACGACGGATTCCGTTTTCGTAAGCCCATTCTGCAAGCGCATACATCGGTTGACCCGCGGCAAAGGATATTCGATACACGTTGGGTGCGATATCTCCCATCGTTACTTCGTTCGAGGCACCTTTGACGAGGAAGGTGACATCAGGCCATTCAAACGCAGCGCGTTTTACCGCCGCTGTAGTACCACCGCTCAGCGGTCCGATCACAACGCTTACATTGTCACGTTCAACCAGCGCGCGAGCTTTCTCTACGGCCACATCCGCGGTGATCTGCGTATCTTCCACGAACAGAGCAATCGGCCGACCAGCAATGCTGTATCCCACTTCGTCGAGTGCCATTCGTACACCGGTAACTCCGTCTTCCCCGAGTCCGGCAAACGCCCCACTCATCGGCGCAAGAACACCGACACGAATAGCGTCCGCCGGAGCGTCAGGGGCAGCATCAGGGGCTTCGCGTTGACCTCCTGACCAAACAACCGCCGCGATGAGTATCAGCCCCAACGTAACTGCAGAAATCTTCCTTGTTCGTACCATTTGGTTCCTCCTTCAGAGTATTCGACCTAAATCGGAACGCATTATTCCGATCAGAGTGATTTCAAAAACCTCCTTCCGTTTTTTTCCTCCACAGGCGTAACGATCGCAGTCGGTTACAACTGTGACTGTTGCAGTTTAAGAGTAACTTCGGAAGCTCAGAATACCGATTACTCGGCGATAATTGCAGATTATTGATGTGGACACCAAGCACGTACAGTACTACCATCAAAGCATGGGGGGTCCTATTTATGCGTATCGTGGAATGCGAATACCGCTGTAACCACAAACGGACAGGCAAATTGGACAAACTCGAAGAACCACGAATACAGAAACCGGACAGGTATACGGTCCATTATATCATCGAAGGCGACGGTGTATTTCGGATAAATGGTGATAGGCACACCCTCCGCCACGACTCCGTATTTGCAACCCTGCCGGACGATAGTTATTCGCTTGTTCTTGCAACTCCTGACATGTCCTTTACCTATTACATCCTGACCATTGAGCTGGAAGAATCAGACCAGAGCATCCAGGATTTGTTTACTGCGCATTTCCGTTCACGTCAATGTTTCTATCCGAAACGACATTTACGTAACACCTTCGATGAACTTATTCACAACGAATCGATCCCATCACATCTTGTCGACGAAGCTTCAAAACACCTGGTTATCAGTCTGCTCTACACGCTCATTAGTGTTAAGGAGGAGAACCCTGTGACAACACAGGCGACGGAATACGTGGAAAAGGCGATAGCGTGGATGCACGAGAATCTGAAAAGGCGATTCACTCTCCGAGAGTTATGTAATCAACTCAACATCACGGAAGCACATTTTATTAGGATTTTTCGTACGATTCAAGGAATTCCTCCAATGAAATACTTCGTCCGTCTCAAGATCGACTCCGCTGCCAACCTCCTGTTAGAAACAAGTGCTCCCGTGTACGAAATATCGGAGACACTCGATTTTAACAGCCCGGGTCATTTCTGCCGTACTTTCAAGCAGTACACGGGTATGAGTCCGTCACAATTCCGAAATAGTGAAACCCAGGGAATAGAAGCACGAGATCGCCGATATCAACAGCGTCTCGAAGAGGCATACAATCTGCTGCAAACCATTATCGACGCGTCGCCGGACCTCGTGTTTTTCAAAGATCGAAATAGTGTGTATATGGGATGCAACGAAGCTTTTTGCATCTTTACCGGCCTCAACAAGGAACAGATCATAGGTCGGTCGGATTACGATATTCATCCCCAGGAAAAGGCGGAGTTTTTCACCAAGCGTGACCAGTTGGTGTTTCGCAATAATCGTGCTTTCAAAAACGTGGAAACACTTAACTTTCCAGACGGGACCAGTAGTCTGTACCAGGTATATAAGGCTCCTTTTCGGGATCGAACTAATCGCGCCGTAGGATTGATCGGTATCAGCCGGGACATAACGGATCTCCGGGCGCAGTTCGTGACTCCTGACTCGATGATGGACGCCGCATTAGATTTCAATCCCTGAAGCACATAGACAGTATCAATTCCGTGTAACTATCACCGAATTATCAGCATTCCGGTACGGGGACTACCCTAATATGCTTATCTCTCGTCGCTTCTGGAGGTATCGAATCGGCGGTGTCGTCGTGTTGGAGCAGATATGCCAAGGCATCAGAAAATGAGCATATGAAGGAAGTTCACGTGCGGAAAACAAAGAAGAACGTTGCGATCATTGGTCTTGGTTTTGGGACACAATTTATTCCGATCTACCAGAAGCACCCCCTCGCGAATATGTATGCGATATGTCGACGATCGAAGGTACAACTGGACAGGATCGGCGATGCTTTTGGTGTAGAGCACCGTTACACCCGGTATGAAGACGTCCTCGCGGATCAGGATGTTGACTTCGTTCATATCAATACACCCATCAAGTCACACGGTGCGATGTCGATTGCGGCTCTCGAAGCCGGTAAACACGTACTATGTACCGTACCGATGGCTATTAATGTCGAGGAATGCCAACGGATAATCGAATTGGTCCATGATACCGGCCTCAAATACATGATGGCGGAAACAGTCCTGTACTCACGCGAGTTCTTCTTCGTAAGAGAGCTGTACGAGAAAGGGGAACTGGGAAAAATTCAGTTCCTCCAGGGAACACACCACCAAGACATGGATGGATGGCCCGATGCGTGGCCGGGTCTTCCGCCGATGTATTACTCAACGCACTGTGTAAGCCCGTGCCTGGCACTCGTCGGCGGAGAAGCGGAATACGTTTCATGCTTCGGTTCTGGTACGATTCGTGATGAACTCGCATCAGTATACAACTCGCCTTTTGCTGTCGAATCGAGTCACATTAAACTGGTCAACTCTGATCTTAGTGTGCGGGTCTACCGATCCCTCTTCGATACCGCACGACAGTATCGGGAGAGTTTTGATGTATTCGGAACAAAAAAATCGGTGGAGTGGCCTCTAGTGGAAGGCGAAGGACTGGTGCTCCATACCGCTTCGCGTCCACAGAGCCAAACAACTGAGCGAATCCACGCTCCGGATTATGCACATTATTTACCGGAGGAGATCCGACCTTTTACGACAAAAACGTTCCTGGAACTCGACGAGTACCGCCATCTCGCGGCAGGACGCGGCGCGGATCCGGACGGATCGCACTCGCACCTGGTTTCGGACCCAGGATCGCTCGAGGGCCACGGAGGTTCTCACCCCCACCTGGTACACGAGTTTCTCTCGGCACTTGTTGAAGACAGGGATCCGTTCCCCAATGCAACACAATCGGCGAATTACACTTGTGCAGGCCTCCTGGCACATGAGTCCGCAATGAATGGCGGAGCACCGATTTCTCTTGTGGAAAGGGGACTGGTTTCGACGGGAAAGTTTCAATTAAACGCGGAAGGAGAAAGATAGTATGAAACCACAGTCATTTCGAGAAAAAGACAA
>SLRR01000248.1 GCA_007130865.1 Spirochaeta sp.
CCCCGGGCTACGCTGCGTGGGCATCTGACCTTTCATTTCAAGCACGAAGAACCGCACCTGGAGTTACTCTCTCGCCTGTTCGAGCGAGTCGACTCCGCGGAGCTCATCACCTGGATCGAAGCGTAGAAACGGCATCGGAGTTCTTGGATGATATGGTGGGGGCGTAGGGTAGACGGGGAGTGCCGGCCGACCGGTGGTTGGACGGTCGACTGGAGGTCGGACGGTCGCCGGGCATTCGGATGGACGGATATTTCGAGTTCGCTCGGACCGCGCAGCTCGCATTACCTGTAAAATCTGTCAGAATATGTCAGCAGGACTTGCGTTTCACATTATCTCATATTACGACGAAACACATGCCAAATGTCTCTATTCTTCCGCGCATGGCTCGGAAGTCAGCAATTATCGTTGATCATCGCTCTGTCTATCCTGTATTCCCAGAACAAACACGTCATCGACAGTCCGTTTGCACTTCAGAGAAATGCTCGCGATCGCAACGATACGGCTGGACTGATCAGCAAAAAAGACCGGGAGATTTGCAGGATCTGGCAGGAAATCATTATCACTGGAGGAGTTATCGAGATTATCGGCAACGGCGGGCCGGGATTTATACTGACAGGGATTGCTCGGTAAAACGGGTTATTATGAACCGCGGAAACACAAGTTAGAACGGCGTTGCGTCCTGGGCTCCCGAGGACGGCACGAATACCGGTAGAAGTGATCGATACCGGTAGCGGGATTCCGGAATGGAATAATTTTGGGATCACGTTCGGCGGAAACGGTTTGATTGGCGAACTGAATCGTATCCGTCGGTCATATCGACCTGGTTGGCGTGGATTGGACCGGGTGATAGTCCCGGCAGACGGGATAAGGAATAACGGAGTGATGGAATGCAGTTCCGGAAGGGACGGGACGTGCCTGATGTCCGCCGGTGTTCGATTGATGCTATCGGTGGTTCGGAGCGTTTCTAACACGCGCGTGAACGCGGACTCCGGGGGACAAGCCCCCTTCGCCGGTTACGCGAAGCGTTATCCGGCGTCGGACGTAGTTGTGAAATTCCAACGATAGAACCCGAAATTCTATTTGACCGAGGTTAACTAATATGTTAACTTATCAGGGTGAGGAAAATCGTCTTCTACCGGGATGTAAATGGGAAGTATCCGATCGGAGAATTCCTCGATAGTCTCCCGCCGAAAGACGCCCAAAAGGTCACCTGGACGTTGCGGCTATTCGAAGAACTCGATGTACCCCCGAAAACGTACTTCAAAAAACTGGTGAATACCGATGAGATTTGGGAGATCAGAACCCGTATCGGGAGTAATAGTTATCGATTACTGTGTTTTCTTCACAGGAATGATCTGGTGATTCTTACAAACGGATTCCAGAGAAAGACGCAGAAAACACCGCGGAACGAAATCAGAATCGCAGAGACACGGAAAGCAGATTGGGTGAGGAGAAACGGATGAGCGATCTAAATAAATATATCGAGAAACGAAAACAGACGGATCCGGAGTTCGCAGAAGAATATGAAACCGGATACGAAAACTTCAAAATTGGAGAAATGCTGAAACAAGCCAGACTCGAGCGTGGATTTACCCAGGAAGAACTTGCCGCTCGCCTTCACACGAAGAAGACTGCGATCTCCCGGATAGAAAACCACGCGGAAGATATTCGACTCTCAACCTTGGAACGGTATGCGAAAGCACTCGACAAGGAATTGCGAGTAGCGATCGGATAGAGAAAAGAACGACGACGGATAACAAGTCGCATTCGCCAGACGCCTTCTCGTCGCTATGCGTACGTTCCTCGCTTCGCTGCGGTACGTCCGCTAGTCGCTCCTGCGAGGGCGCAGCTGATGCGCGTCGTTATGCCGCTTCGGTAACTCACAGACGTCGGCTTGACAGAGAAGTCTGAAAAACGGACTATATTCGAACTGGGGGTGCTATGAACCTACAATCAGATATCCGCCCGATTTCCTATGTGAAATCCAACGCTGCCGAAATGCTGCGCCAGGTGAATGACTCGCATAGCCCAATCGTGATTACCCAGAACGGTGAAGCGAAAGCTGTTCTTCTGGACACGGCCACATATCAAGAGATGAAAGACGCCCTTGGATTTCTGAAACTTATCTCGCAAAGTGAAAACGACGCCGGAAACGGTGATCTTGTTTCCCACGATGCAGCGATTACGGCGGCTCGCGATAGGGTCCGGAACCACCCGAAACAATTCTGACTCGACTCATGCCAAACATAGTATGGTCGTCGAACGCGTCGGCGGACTTTGAAGATATCGTCGGTTGGATTCTGGACAATCATTCCGCCGGCCATGCCGAGTCGTTCGTAAACTCGATTGACGCAGAAATACGTCAACTGAAAGAGCAACCAAAGTCGGGACGAGTAATCCCGGAACTGGACCGACAAAACATCACGAAGTATCGCGAGGTCGTTGTTCCACCATGGCGGGTATTCTACTCCGTCGAAGCAGAACGAATTCTCATTTTGGCGGTGATCGATGGGAGAAGGAATATCGAGGAGATTCTTCTCCGCAGAAATCTTCGTTGATACGCGGCAACGTGAAGCATCCAAAACGACATTACAAGACGTATCCACCGGTCGCCTTCTCGTCGCTGCGCTCCTGCGAGGGCGCAGATGATGCGCGTCGTTATGCGAAAAACACGGAGGAATGGCAGAGTGGATATCACGACTGGAGTTTTCAGCGGAGACTTGGAACCTGATTCAGGATGGGAATCCTCCTCGAAAAATCGACCCACTGGAGTAGCATTATGATACCGAAAGTCATAGAAGCCGAATATGTGCATGATTACGTTATTCACCTTTGTTTTGCCGACGGCACCGAGGGGGATGTGGACCTCAGTCAGGAACTGTACGGCCAAATGTTTGAACCACTAAAGGACCCCGTGGACTGACCCCGATTTCGTGGACGCCAAATCATGCCGCTCGACGAACGGCTGCTGCTTCGTATTCCACCGGAGTGATATACCCGATGCTCGAATGCAACCTCTTGACTAGCGTCAATCATAATTCCCGGAAAGGGAATTCTAATTGTCGCTGATCAACCTCTGTCGATTGTAGAAGATCTCGATGTATTCGAACACTTCGCTCGGTGCTATTTCGCGCGTTCGGAACGCTCCTGTTCCCCGCCAGGAAGTTTTTGTCCGCACCCCCTTCACGGAAAATTTCGCGGGCGGGGACAGCAAATTTCAACCCCTGTAAAAGGGGCTGAAGTCGTAAAACATTACAATGTAGGGGATTAAAATGGGCGTAACTGGATTTGAACCAGTGACTTCTACCGTGTGAAAGTAGTTGCGGTCCTAACGCCGGTGTACACCCACGTGTTTCCACGTTCCCTAACGTCTATATCTGATAGTGATTTGAGTCAATCGTTTGTTTTCTGGTGCTCCCGGGCGTATTCCGGCGTGCTATGGTTCCAGGTCACATTTCAGGTCACACGGGTCATCCGTTTCTTCGTCGATCTCTGATCGCAATCGTTGGAACGTCTGTGGTGATTCCAGCTCGTCATGACCAATATGTGCCGTGATCTTCTTACCGCTATACCCAGCCACTACCTCATCCACGCCATGCTCCGTCCAAACCAATAGTTGAACCACCGCGCTGGGATCGTCGATCCATACGGTTTCCCCAAACTCCTTTGCCGCATACGCCATTCGATGCAGGAACTCTTCGCTCACGATGTCCTCCGTCGTCCAAGAATGACGGAACAGCGAAAGTGTACGCAATACCTGCTGCGAGGGAGCTGGTTCGCTCGTGTGCCGGTAGGGCAGTACCGGCTATTCAACCGGTACTAACGAGGAAACAGGAAACTCCAGATGAATCTCCGTCTTGGGGTCTCGCCGAACGATGATCGAACCACTCAAGGCTTCTACGATACTTGCCACCAGACGAGTACCGGTGCCGCCGGAATCGGGATCGTCAAGCGAAATGTCGTCTGGAAATGGTTGCCCGTTGTTCGATACGGTAAGAATGTATCGGTCTCGGTCCCGATCAAGCCGAACCACGATTTGCGGATTGTCTTCCCCGTTAAACCCATGCTTCATAGCGTTGGTAACCAATTCGTTCAGAATCAAGCCGAGATTCCGAGCGTTCTCTGCGCCGAGAAAAGTTTCCGGGATGTCGGTAGAAACGGTCACGGGAGGACCCGGGAAGATCGACACGACGTTCCGGAGCAGCTCATCGGCAAACTCGGCGAACTCAATCCGTGAGGAATCATCGTTTCTATGCAATTTGTCGTGTACCAGACACATCGTCTGGATAAACGAACGAATCTCAGCCACGTCTGTAGCGGAGTGGCTGCTCCGCTCTTTCAAGTAGATAAGGGACAGAACGAGATTGAGACTGTTCTTGACCCGATGATTGATTTCCCGCATCAACTGGTCCTTCTCCCGAAGAGCCTGCTGTAACGAGGTCTTTTCCGCCTGATATGCTTTAAGAATGTCGATCCAGCGCTCCAACCGGAACTCAGACGCTCGATCCGAGAACAACTCCTCCGGAGGCATATAGTACACGTTGTCGCAGAACTCGGTGCCGAGGATTGCATAGGGGTGAGCCTGTAGGACGTTCATTATCGTCGCAGGATCGAACCGTCGGGTATCGTACTGACAGATCGATACGGCTCGACTGCGTGGATAAAAATCATTCAGTTTGATCTCGTATTCGATCAAGCGATCGGCGCCTATTACCTCACCGAGAGCCCAACTCATCTCTCCGGTAACCCTCAACGCGTCGTAGCCTGCGGCGACCGCTTCATCGGTCTCGGTAGCGAGCATCGAGATCATCGCATCGGGATCGAACACGCCGTCCTGGAAGTACGCGGCTTTCTCGGTGATTACTTTGAGTTGACCACGCTCGATGGCTGAACGTACCGGATATGCTTCATCTTGGGTCAAGTATTCAAGAACGACTTCGGCTGTCGGTTGACCGGTCACGAAGAGAACCTTCTGATTCCGGTCCAGACCCTGCCGGACAAACGGAACCATGACGTCGCGATAATCGTCGTCATTATCGTAGATGAGACACACGTGATCGCCCGGAGCGATATCGTCAACCGCACGGTCAGATCTAATCGGTTTAGTTTTCATAATTAACGCTTCCTAACAAACAATAACTCGCTTATTGTACCATACGCGGATCATTTCGATAACATCGCCAACATGTCGACGCGGTTTGGTCGGTTGTCCGGGTACCGGTGCGAAGGACGCTGTAACGGTGCTCCAAGCGGGCAATGTCAATCCTTGATGCAAAAAAGAGCTGAGGCCCGACGCTACGGCAGGAACGCTTTTGCATCGGTGGTAGTACAATCACAAGCCGACTACGGCCCGGAAAACGGGGGCGTGTTGGTACAGAGTAACGATCGGCGTTTTCACATTGCGATAGTAGCATTTTCCCACAAACTAATCGTGGAACGCAAAGAGGTGGAAAGACTCGCGGACGGCTACATACCTGTTAAGTATAGAACTCTGAAAACCAGCATTATAATTATACGACGTATTCCTCAAAAAGTACTTTTAATAAAGTCTGCACATTGTACCGGTCAAGAGGAGTATGACGATTGAGTTTGCGAAAAACGATTCTGCTCGTCGAGGACGAGGCGGTCATCGCCCTTGCCGAAGCGAGGACGCTCGAGACTGCTGGTTACAGAGTAATACCGGTATACACTGCAGAAGAAGCCCTTCAGACCGTACGATCAACACCTGAAATTGATCTCATTCTCATGGACGTGGATCTCGGTGGGGGCCCCGATGGGACCGAGATTGCCGAGCAAATCCTTAATGACTACGACCTGCCTATCGTATTCCTCTCGGCTCACACTGACACCGAAACGGTTGAAAAGACCGAAGGGATAACGACGTACGGTTACATCGTTAAACACACCGGATCCACGGTCCTTCTCGCGGCGATCAAGATGGCGTTCAAACTATTTGAGGCGCATCGAGAGATCCAGGAAAAAAACGAAGAACTGCAGAAGACCGTAGCGGCGCTCGATCAAGTGAACGCCGACTTCCGGAACGCGAACGAGAAACTCGCCTGGTGGGACGAGATAATGCAGTACGTGATAAAACACAACCCGTCGGGTATCACGGTTCTCGACGAGAATCTTAGTCATTTATACGTGAGTGATCGTTTCCTTGAAGACAATAGATCTGGTGCTGAAGACGTCATCGGAAAAAATCACTACGACGTTTTCCCGCATATCCCCCAGCGATGGCGCGACATACACCAACGTGTCCTCGGCGGTGAGGTATTACACAACGACGACGATTTCCTGGAAAAACCTGACGGCACGGTCGACCGTGTACGTTGGGCGTGTCGCTCTTGGTACGAGGCCGACGGAACAGTCGGTGGAATTGTTATATACACCGACGTGATAACGGAGGAGAAGCGCGCAGAGGACGCCCTTCGCCGTAGCGAGGGATTACTGAATCGTGTGGAAGACTTTAGCAAAGCCGGCGGATGGGAATGGGATATTGGAAGTCAGTCCATGTATTGGACCCCCGGGCTACAGCGTTTTTACGGCAAAGATCGCGACGTTCCCAACCATTCCTCGGACGAGCTTCTCAAATTCGGACTGACTCCGTTTGAAAAAGTTGATCGCGACACCATCCTATCTGCGTTTCAACAATGTTCTACCGACGGCACTCCATTTACCTGCGAATACCCGTTTGCTGCTCCGGACGGAGCCGAACTCTGGGTTCGTGTATCGATGGACGCGGTAAGAGAAGGTGATCACATCAAAAGGGTCGTCGGAAGTCTTATGGATATCTCTCCGTTGAAACAAGTAAAAGAGGAACTGCAAGCGTTTCTCGATAATAGTCCGCTGCTGATCAGCGAGTTCACTCCCGACGGGCGGTATATACGGGTGAACACGTCGTTCGCTCACGCCATGCGGATTTCCCCCACTGATGTTGTAGGAAGGTCCTTCCCCGACTTCCTTCCACCAGAAAAAGTCCGGATATTTACAGAACGTATTCGCGCTGTCTTGGAGGCTCGGGCGCCATTGACGGTGGACGACGAACTCCAGTTCAACGGCGAAACATCGTATTACGAATCAACACTGTTTCCATTGTTCGACCGATCCGGCAAGATTCAGTCAATCGGAATCATCGCTCGTGATGTCACGGAGCAAAAACTCGCAGAGAAACGAATCGACGAACAGAACGAATTACTGTATCGCGCACACCGATTGGAATCGATCGGACAGATCACCGGCGAAGTCGCTCACGATTTTAACAACATAATTACCGGTATACGTGGTTACCTGCAAATCCTCGGTGACGAGGTGGACGACAGTCACTCGGCAAAGGACGCTGTCGAAAGCAGTCTCGAGTTAGTAAACAGAGCAGCCGGAGTTTCCCGGCAGTTGTTGTACTTCGGAAAACGTTTGCCGGGAAGCAGCGGGATATTCGACGTCCGCCGGACCGTGGACGACGTTCTGAACATCCTCACACCACTCATTGCTAAAACGATCCGTATTGAACGTAATCTCTCCGACGAAGATCTACCCGTTTACGGTGAGGAAGGTAAGTTGGAACAGGTGATGATGAACCTCCTCCTCAACGCGCGTGACGCTATTACCGACAACGGCGTGATTACTATCAGCACACGGATCATGACACCGGAGGATGGCTCGTATCCAGGTAATTCTATAGGTTCACGACTCGTAGTAGTAACCATTGAGGACAATGGAACCGGAATGGACGCCGAGGTCCAGGAGAAGATCTTCGAGCCCTTTTTCTCGACCAAAGGCCACGAGTCCGGTACCGGCCTGGGGTTGTCCGCGGCTTATGGTATCATCGCCGAGATGGGCGGGTGTATCGACGTTAACTCGACGCCGAGTGTCGGAACGACGTTTACCGTGTACCTTCCGTACCGGGATGAGATGCGGTAGGACATGTGGGACGCGGGTTGAGGTGCGTGAAACACCGTCCCGTCCGCAACTCCGAGCGGACCGGCAACCCTCATGACGGCGATGACCGGCCTGGTCAGACCGGCCGTGGCCTACTTGGAGATCAAGAAGTCGAGCGACACGAACCCGACGTTGACGGAAGTCGACAACGACTGGGCAGGTCAACCGTCGCTCGTCTATGGTGCTCGCCTCGGTAACGGACCGACTCGACTTGAGCTCCTCGGCCATGGCGGACGTTTCCGTGAAGAGCCGGGAATCTATTCCGATCTGAGCGGATTCGATACTGCGCTCGAACAGATCGCGCCGATCGTGGTCACGCTCGAGTAGCCCCCGAAATCATCCCTATACTTTCGACCTGACGTCGGTGGCAAAGTCGGTCTTCCGGACACTCTTTGCAGGCGTGGTTTTCACTCCGCTCGCGTTCGTCGGCTCGATGGTACCGGTCGTCATGGGCGCGTCGGTCTCCGCGATGTTTCTCGTCCTCGTCGGGGGTGGATTCATCGCCCACGTTGTCGGTGAGATAGGGCGAATTCTCATGTACCAGTAGGAGCGTTGTTCGTGGCCAAGTCACCGATATCAAACAGGGTCCGTGAATTCCGGTTTCACTCTGGAGAGATGACTCAACAAGAGCTTGCCGATCGCGCAAGCGTAACGCGCCAGACGATCGTCGCGATCGAGAAGAAAAGTTACTCGCCGTCGCTCGAGCCGGCGTTTCGTATCGCCCGAGCGTTCGGGCGAACGGTGGAAGATGTCTTCTCATTCGACGAGGACAGGCATGAAAACCAAAGTGTTGGTACAGGCAAGGGAACAAAAGGAGAGCCGAAGTGAAAGTGTGTATCGTTGGCGCGTCAGGGAAGCTGGGCCGCTACATGGTTCGTCACGCGCTCGAGCGCGGGTACGAGGTCGTCGGGGTCTGCCGCGAAAAGAGCATCGCCAAGTTTGACAAGTACCGGGACAGAATGAGGATCGTGCCCGGGATCGATATTCCCCACCTGATCAGGTGATTTCGGTACCCTGCCCGCAGGAGGAAATGTGGGCCATGGGATACCGAATGCTGGAGATTGATCACCTCTACGAGGTATATCGCCGCGTTGTCGCCGGAGAGAGTAAGAGAGCGCTTCCCCGGGATGAGTTCTGCAAACGAGCCGGAGACCTGGCCGACCGACCTCGTGAGAAGTCTACACCGTCTCGGGATCAACTGATGCGGCATCTGAATGAGATTCGTGACCTGATTGCACCTGCCAAAGACGAAAACGAACGAGCGGAGAAACCGATGCGTCCCAAATCAGCCTACCGGGTGATCGTGTGGCGCCATGGTCTTTCAATCGGAAACCTCACGCATTCACGTAAACCCTTTGTCCAACTAGTTACCAGCCAGAGCGAACAGAGCTTCGCCGAGAGCGTGGTGGAGATGTTCCTCTTCTATGGCGGCGTCAAGGAGTTCATCACGGTACACAACCTGATCAAACCGGATCTCTGGGATCCGCAACTGAACCGCTCGCTTGCAGAAGTCGCGGAGTACTATGAAACATTCGTGAATACCGCCCGGGTAGACACCGCGACCGATAAGGGGAAGGTCGA
>SLRR01000201.1 GCA_007130865.1 Spirochaeta sp.
CGTCGAGCTGCACCATCGGCCGGAGTTCCGGCGGAATCACCGGAATCACGTCCATCACCATCCAGGACGGCTCGTTGGCGGAGTCCCGAAAATTCTCCACGATCTCGATGCGCTTGAGCAGGCGCTTATCCGCTTTTACGCCTTTGGCGATCATCTGTTCGCGAAGCGACAGAGAAAGAGATTCCAGGTCCAGGCTCTCCAGCAGCCGACGGATCGCCTCGGCACCGATCTCCGCGGAAAACGACATGCCGTAGCGTTCTTTTGCTTCCCAGAAATCCTCTTCCGTCAGCAGCTGGTTCTGCTTGAGATCCGTGTCACCGGGATCGATGATGATGTACTTCTCATAATAGAGAATCGACCTGAGTTCCGAGACGCTCAGATCCAGAAGCAGACCCATCCGGGAAGGTACCGACCGGTAGTACCAGATGTGTGACACCGGGCTGGCCAGCTCGATGTGGCCCATCCGTTCCCGACGCACCTTTGGATGCGCGACTTCAACGCCGCAGCGGTCGCAGATGACACCCTTGTAGCGGATGCTCTTGAACTTACCGCAATAGCACTCCCACTCCTTGGTGGTGCCGAAGATTCGCTCGCAGAACAGTCCGTCTTTTTCCGGGCGGAGCGTCCGGTAGTTTATCGTCTCCGGCTTCTTGACCTCGCCATAACTCCAGGACCTGACCTGGTCCGGAGAAGCGAGCCTGATATTAATACTGTCGAAATCCCGAATATCACGCATGCCGGTTCCGCTCCTTAGAAGTTGCTGCCCTGTCGGTTGATCAGTTCCTCGTCCCGCTCGGTCAGAGGCACCTGCTTACCCTTGGAATCGTAGATCGACATATCCAGTCCGAGACCGCGCAGTTCCTGCACGAGCACGTTAAACGATTCCGGGACACCCGCCGACGTGGCCGGCAAACCTTTTACAATGCTCTCGTAGATCTTGGCGCGACCGTTCATGTCGTCGCTCTTGATCGTCAAGAGTTCCTGCAACGTGTTGGACGCACCGTATGCTTCGAGCGCCCACACCTCCATTTCACCCAGACGCTGGCCGCCGAACTGAGCTTTACCACCCAGCGGCTGCTGCGTAACCAGCGAGTAGGGGCCGGTGGACCGGGCGTGCATTTTGTCGTCCACCAGGTGGTGCAGCTTCAACATATACATCACACCCACGGTCACGGGGTTCTCAAAGGCTTCTCCCGTGCGCCCGTCGTACAGCACTGTCTTACCGCTGGACTCCAGCCTGGCCGCGGCGAGTCTCTCCTGTATCTGCTCGTCCGAGGCGGACTCAAAGACGGGAGTAGCGTACCACTCGCCCAGATGCAACCCCGCCCAGCCAAGTTCCGTCTCGAGGATCTGTCCGAGATTCATACGACTCGGGACACCCAGCGGGTTTAGACAGACGTCCACAGGCACGCCTTCCGGGGTGAAGGGCATATCCTCCTCCGGGAGAACCCGGGCGATCACACCCTTGTTTCCGTGACGGCCGGCCATCTTGTCACCTTCGCGCAATTTGCGCTTGGTCGCCACCAGGACCTTCACGACCTCTTCCACCCCGGGAGAGAGATCGTCTCCCTCGCTCCGTCGCAGACGTTGTACGTCGATAACGGTACCGTCCACGCCGTGCGGGATTTTGAGGGAGGTATCCCGAACTTCCTTGGCTTTTTCACCAAAGATCTGATTCAGCAGCTTGAACTCCGGCGTCGTCTCGGTGTCGCTCTTGGGCGTCACCTTTCCGACCAGAATGTCGCCGGAGATAACTTTGGCACCTACCCGGACGATACCTTCACCGTCCAGTTTTGCCAGGGATCGTTCACTCACGTTGGGAATATCATTGGTGATCTTTTCAGGGCCGAGCTTGGTCTCCCGCACATCAACGGTGAACTCTTTGATATGGACCGAGGTAAAGATGTCTTCTTTGACGATCTTCTCGGAAACCAGGATCGCGTCCTCGTAGTTGTAACCGTTCCAGGGTACGAACGCGACGATGACATTGCGCCCCAGGGCGAGTTCACCTTTGAACGTAGCAGGACCGTCGGCAATCGCTTCTCCCGCGTCGATGTGCTGCCCGATGGTTACAAAGGACTTCTGGATATAACAAGTATCCTGGTTGGTGCGCTGATACTTAATCAGGCTATACACGTCCTGATCCTGGGTGTTGGCCTTTTCGTCGGGATCGATCACGACGCGGCTGCTCGAAACGTATACAACCGTGCCGGCACGCCGCGCCTTCACGAGGACGCCCGAGTCGTAGGCGGTCTTCTTCTCCATCCCCGTCCCCACGCGGGGTGGTTCCGGGAATACCAGAGGAACCGCCTGGCGCTGCATATTTGATCCCATCAATGCGCGGTTGGCGTCGTCGTGTTCCAGGAACGGAATGAGCGACGCGCTTACGCTGATGATCTGCTTGGGCGAGACGTCCATATACTGGATCTGTTCCGGAGCACGCGTACTGTAATCGCCGCCTCGACGGACCGACACCTGTTTGGACAGGAATTCGCCTTTCTCGCTGATCGGCGCGTTGGCCTGGGCGATGTAGGATTTCTCCTCGTCCATCGCGGAGAGGTACACGATATCCCGGGACACCTTGCCTTTAATCACCTTGCGGTAGGGCGTCTCCAGGAACCCGTATTCGTTCACCTGCGTGTAGTTTGCCAGGGATACGATGAGGCCGATGTTCGGACCTTCCGGCGTCTCGATCGGGCACATCCGGCCGTAGTGCGTATAATGGACGTCCCGCACCTCAAAGCCGGCACGATCCCGCGAAAGACCTCCCGGACCAAGTGCATTGAGTCGTCGTTTATGGGTCAACTCGGACAGAGGGTTGACCTGGTCCATGAACTGGCTGAGCTGGGACGAGCCGAAAAACTCCTTGATCGCCGCCACCACGGGCTTGATCGATATCAGGTCCTGCGGCTTGATCGTATCCGTTTCCTTCAGGGACATCCGGTCCTTGGCGATCCTCTCCATGCGGCTGAACGCGGTCTTCAGGGAGTTTGCCAGGAGCTCGCCCACGGAACGCACGCGGCGATTACCCAGGTGGTCGATATCGTCAACGTTCTCCTCGGCGATGTAAACTTTGATGAGAAACCGCATCGTGTTGACGATGTCCTCACGGGTAAGCGTGTGATCCTCCGGCGGTTCCTGGTAGTCGAATTTCTTGTTGAGCTTGTACCGTCCAACGCGACCAAGATCGTACCGCCGGTTGGAGAAGAACATACTTTGAAAGTCCTTTTCCGCGCCCTCGATCGTGATCGGCTCTCCCGGTTGAATCACCGCGTAAATCGCGGTTATGGCGTCCTCTTTTGAGGGTTCATCCCGGTTGGAGTCCTCGCTGACGAACTTGGACTCCTCCCGTTCAAAACAGTTGAGGATGATGTCTGCGTGCAACGAGTCGTCCTGTTCGTCATCGACAAGTTCCACTTCCGTGATGCCCAGGCGGCTCAACTCGTCGAGTTCGTGGGGATGAAGCTTCTCGCCGGCCCGGTAGTGCACACGTTCCGCGCCGGATTCATCGGCTACCGTGATCTTCCTCGCCAGCACGCGGCCGACGATGTTATCCCGCTCCGCCCGATTGTCCGTGAGCTTCACGGTCTCGCGCTGGTAAAACAGATCGATTATTTTTTCCCGGGTATCGAATCCCATGGCGCGCAGAAAGAGCGTGCCCAGGATCCGTTTCTTCCGGTCTATTTTCGCGTAAATGAGGTCCCGTTTCTGGTCGATCTCAAACTCGAGCCAGCTTCCCCGGTACGGGATGATACGGGAGCTGAACACGCCCTTCTCGTGGGAGAAGATCACGCCCGGGCTCCGATGGATCTGGCTGACCACAACCCGTTCAGCACCATTGATTATAAAGGTGCCTCGTTCGGTCATGAGTGGTACGTCACCCATGTAAATGTCCTTCTGGCGGATCTCTCCTGTTTCCAGAAAGATGAGGTTTATCCGTGCCTTTATCGGACACGCGAAGGACGCGCCCTTGGCTTTGCATTCCTCCTCGGAGAGCTTGATATTTGCCTCATCGAGGATATAATGATCGTACTCAAGACGCATATCCCCGGAGGGACTTTCGATCGGAAATGCTGTCTCGAAGACTTCCTGCAACCCCCGGGAAAGGGGCGGCAACCCGGCTTTGAAGCGTTCCCGCTGAAGGAATCGCTCGTAGGACGAGAGTTGTATATCAACGAGATCGGGCAGTTCCATCACGCTCGGCCCGGCCGTTCCCACCTCTATCCTGTTGATAACTTGTTCTCTATCAAACATCTGCACCTCCCGACCCCGGCTTGGGACAAAAACGCACCACCGGTGTCAGGATACACCGGTGGTGTGTGAACGATAATTGAGATAGTTTCGGCCGATCGGCGTTACTTAATCTCGATTTCAGCGCCAGCTTCCTCGAGGGTCTTCTTGATCTCCGCCGCTTCGTCCTTGGAAACGCCTTCCCGTACCGGCTTGTCACCGGCTTCCACGAGTTCCTTCGCTTCCTTCAGGCCGAGACCGGACACAACGGTCCGAACCGCTTTGATGACGCCTATCTTGGCCCCATCTTTTACGCCCTTCAGGATAACGTCAAACTCGGTCTGCTCTTCCACTTCTTCCGCCGCGGCGGGAGCAGCCCCTCCGGCGGCGACCGCTACGGGAGCCGCTGCGGTTACTCCGAACTTCTCTTCCATCATTTTGACCAGCTCGCTGACTTCGAGCACGGTCATTCCTGCAACTGCTTCGAGGATGTCCTCTTTTGTGATAGCTGCCATATTACCTTCTCCTTTCCTGTTTATCCGGCGATAGCAGGCAACGATAGTCGAAGACTAACGCCGGTTGGGTACATCATTAACGTCAACCGGCGGCCTTCTGGTCCGCCACTGCCTGCAGCGTCCGCGCAAGCTTGGTGGGCACCGCGTTGGCGGCGTACACGAAGTTCTGCAGAGGCGCCTGCATCACGCTCATGAGCTGCGCGATAAGCTCGTCGCGGGTGGGCAGCTTGCTGAACGCGGCAGCCTGGCCGGCGTCAAAAACCTGGTCGCCCACGAGTGCGCCCTTAACTTCAACGGGTGCTTCCTTGGCAAAATCGATGATCGCCTTTACAACCGGGGCGGAGTCGCCCTGGGCAAGCGCCACTGCCGTGGGTCCAACCAGGTAGTCCGATACGTCCGGTTTCTCCAGCTGCTGAAACGCAATCCGGGCAAAGCGGTTCTTCACTACACGAAAATCCGCGTCGTTCTCCCGGAGCTTGCTCCGCAGCCGCGTGATCTGGTCCACCGTGAGACCACGATAGTTGGTAAACACGTAATCGCCGGCCTGGGAGAACATCTCCTTCAGCGCATCCACGGCGTTGATCTTTGCTTCGTTGACTCGTGTCTCGTATTCTGTATTCATCGTTTACTCTCCCATCGCAATCCGAACACCGGGTCCCATCGTGGAGGATACCGCGACGGTCTTGATGAATGCGCCCTTCGCCTCGGGGGGACGACGCTTCTCGACTTCCGTGAGGATAGCCCGTACGTTCTCGACGATCCCGCCGGCGTCCATGGACACCTTGCCCACCGGCATATGTACAACGCCGGTCTTATCCGAACGGAACTCCACGCGACCTTTCTGCAGCTCCGCGATCGCTCCCGTCAGATCCATCGTGACGGTCTGCGTCTTAGGGTTGGGCATCAGGCCGCGCCGGCCGAGAATCGGTCCGAGTCGACCTACATCTTTCATCATATCCGGGGTAGCTACCGCTACATCAAAGTCGGTCCATCCGCCCTTGATCTTCTCGATAAGATCGTCGTCACCCACAAACGCCGCGCCGGCGGCACGAGCTTCTTCAGCCTTGTCGCCCTTGGCGAAGACCAGAATCTTCTTCTCGCCGGTAAACTGGTTGGGCAGGACCATCGTATCGCGCACGGTCTGGCTCTTCTTGAGGTTGAGGTTGAGCGAAAGCTCTACAGTCTCATCAAATTTGGCGAACGAGGTCTCCTTGACCAGCGCCACCGCCTCATCAAGGGCGTAGTGCTTTGTGCGGTCGATCTTGTTCAACGCTTCCCGGTACTTCTTGCCGTGTTTCATCTCAGCCCTCCACAACAACGCCCATACTGCGGGCGGTACCGGCGATAATCTTGACCGCGGCGTCGAGATCGTTCGCGTTCAGATCCTGCATCTTTGTGTTGGCGATCTCCTCGAGCTGGGCCCGGGTGATCTTGCCTACCTTTGCTTTGTTGGGCTCCGCGGACCCCTTGTCCAGACCGACGGCACGCTTGATCAACACCGCCGCGGGAGGCGTCTTGGTGATGAACGAGAACGAACGGTCCGCAAATACGGAGATAACGACGGGGATAGTCAATCCCGGCTCGTAGTTTTTGGTGGCGTCGTTAAACTGCTGAACAAACTGCGGCGCGCTTACCCCGTGAGGACCCAGCGCGGGACCGACCGGAGGAGCCGGCGTTGCCTTGCCGGCGGGCACCTGCAGCTTGATCTGCGCCACAATCTTCTTCTTAGCCATAAGGCCTCCTTTGTGGTTCTACCGTCTCCGGATAATCCGGATGACTCCCACCAGGCTGGGGCACGTCGCAGTGTTCACCGCGGGCCACAACCCGGACGCAGAAACTGATTACAACTTCTCTACTTGAGCAAAGTCGAGCTCCACCGGCGTGGAACGTCCGAAGATTCCCACGGTGACGCGAAGCTTGGCTTTCTCGTTATTCACTTCCTCAACGGTACCGGTGAACGTGTTGAACGGACCCTCGATGATCCGCACGGTTTCACCTACCGTGAAAGATTCCTTCTGACGGTGCGCCCGTTCCCCCTTGATTTCACCGGTCTTCTGCAGGATCGATCGTGCTTCCTCGGGAGAGATCGGGTGCGGCTTGGCTCCCGGAGAAGAACCGACAAACCCGGTCACCCCGTTGATCCGGCGCACCTCCGCGAGCACGTTCTTCCACCCGATCTCGGGTAAATCCATCTCCAGGAGGATGTACCCCGGGAGGAACTTGCGGCTGGTGACACGCTTCTTACCGTCCTTGGTACGCTCTTCCACCTCTTCCGCCGGAACTTTGATATCGATTATCGCGTCACCGAACTTCCCCTCTTCCATGAGCATGCGGATCGTTCGTTCGATCTTGTTCTCATATCCGGAATAGGTGTGCAGCACGTACCAGTTCTTAGCCATATAATTCGTTGCTCCCGTTAACGCTTGACCCGAATCGGGCCGGTCAGAAGAGCAGGTCGATCCCGGCCAGGAACAGGTAGTCCAGGGTACCGAGAATTATTGCAAATATGACGACCGAAATAAGCACCACTCGCGTGGACGAGCCGACCTCTTCACGGGACGGCCAGGTCACTTTCTTGAGTTCCGCGTAACTGTTTCTAACAAACCCGATTAGTTTCTTCAAAAAAAGACTCCTCGCTCGATCCCGGAACGGAACATGCTATCCCGCCGTAACAGCAGGCCAGGCAGGATTCGAACCCGCAACATCCGGTTTTGGAGACCGGCGCTCTACCGATTGGAGCTACTGGCCTATGAACAGGGCGGCGTATTACGCCGCGCCGCAGAGCCCTCGATCGGACTTGAACCGATGACCCCATCCTTACCATGGATGTGCTCTACCGACTGAGCTACAAGGGCGATTTCAGGCTCGGAGGAAAATAGCAGAACGGTAATAAAATGTCAAGCACGCTGGAGGAGGTGCGGACGGACCTGCTGGACCCAGAGAAGGATACGTTCATCGGTCATGCGCGACTGACTGTCCTCATCCAGAACCAGCCCTACGAACATCCCGTCCCGGACCGCCCGGGAAAAACGAAACTTGTACCCCTCGGTGCCGGTTTCACCGACGACGGCAGCGCCGCGGGAAACGACGAAATCGTAGAGGATTCTTATACTGTCACAGAACGCGTCGGGGTAATTCTCCTGGTCACCGACGCCGACAAGCGCCACCGTCTTTCCGCTCATATCGATATCTCCCAGACGAGGCAGGAAATCCTCCCAGTCATCCTGAAGATCCCCGGCTCCCCAGGTCGACGTGACAAAAACCAACGACGAACGGTTCGCGATCAGTTGCGGATCCAGTTCCCTGATGTTATGCAGATCAGCCACGCTCTCCCCGAACGCTCGCAAAAGTCGCTGGGCAACGAATTCCGTATTAAGCGTGGTCGATCCATAAATGACCGCGACCATGGTCCCCCCTTCTGGTGTAACTATGTCTGCTTGAGCTCCAACCAATATAGTGCGATGAATTTTAGCTCGTCAACCGCCGTCCGGTCCGATACCGACAAAACTACGGCGCTTCCGGTGATCACGGGACCATTTCTTGACTACCAAGGTAATAATCGGTTACATAGTGGAGAATCGATGCAGACCACCACCGCCCACAAAATCGACAGTATCCGCTGGGTGAGCGACGCCGCGTTCGTGCTTCGTTTTGACCGGCGGGATCTCCCCTTCGCGCCGGGACAATACCTGAGCGTCGGACCTTCCGGTGAGATAAACATGCGGGAATACTCGGTATACTCCGCGCCGTCGGAAGAGTTCCTCGAGATACTCGTAAAAGTTGTCGACGGCGGCTACGTGTCCCGTCGCCTGGCGGAGTTGACGCCGGGAGATCCGATCGCGGTGGACGGACCGTTCGGATACTTCACGGTGGATGACGACTGGCGCGATCACCGTTACGTGTTCATCGCTACGGGCACGGGTATCTCACCGTTCCACTGCTTTGCCGGTGCGTACCCCGGGATGGACTACCAGCTGCTGCACGGCGTGCGGACATCGGCGGAGCGGTACGACCACGAGGTGTTTGAGCGGACCCGGATCGTCACGTGCATTACGGGGGATAACAGCAGCGATTACCACGGACGCGTGACGGGATACCTCCGGGATCTGCGTGATCAGGAATCCGGAATCAATACCGCCGCCCGGTACTACCTCTGCGGGAACTGCGATATGATATACGAAGCGTTCGATATCCTGCAGGATGCGGGTGTACCGCACAACCAACTGTTTGCCGAGGTCTACTTCTGATGAAATACCACCTGGTCCCCCTGGGATGCCAGATGAACCAGTCCGACGCGGAGCGAATCCGCACCGTCCTCGAGGAGATCGGGTATGTCCCGTGCGAACGGGAGGAAGAAGCGGACCTGCTCGGGGTGGTGGCGTGCTCCGTACGGCAGAAAGCGATCGACAAAGTCTACAGCAAGATCCACAAGTGGAACGAGTGGAAGGACTCCAGGGCACTCATCACGTTCGCCTCGGGATGCATCCTTCCGGCGGACCGGGAAAAACTGCTGAAGCGCTTTGACCTGCTCTTTACGATCAACGAACTCCCTCAAGTGCCGGATATGCTCCGACAGTACGGCGTGGTGACGGGGCACCACTCCGAGGTGCGTACAGGAGCGACAGGCGCCTCCGAGGCATCCGTACCGACCGACTCCTCCGGCACGTTCCCCATCGCGGCACGACGGGCTCCGGCTATGCTCACACCGGCGTTACCGGCGGCAGAGGCGGCGGCGCCGGTATC
>SLRR01000094.1 GCA_007130865.1 Spirochaeta sp.
GAGTTCCTGCAGAGTGACGTTGACCGCGTCCTGGTAGCGTCCCTGCCGGTACAGCACGAGCGCGTCGGGACGATCCTGGCCGTACACCGGCGACACTCCTACCAGAGCCACGGCGGTCAGAACCGCGGACACGGTAACCAGTATGAGCGTCCGCACCGGTCCGCTACGTCCGGTTGTCGCCGGTCTTTCCGGTCTTTCCGGTTTTCGTTCCGGACTTGGTCTTTTTAGGGTGGTCGTTGTTGTCGGGGTCTTTCTCGTCATTGGTGTCCTCGCGGGGACTCGTTTCCTGCTCCGGGCGCTCCGGGGGGGTCAGCCCGTCCATCTTGCAGGTACCGGAAAAATGGCTGCCGCTCTGTACAATCAGGTCGGGCGTACGGATGTTACCTCCGATCGACGCCCCGGAGAAGAGTTCGATCCGCTCCGACGCGGTGATATCTCCCCGCACCGTTCCTTTCACGGAAACCCGTGCCGCCTCGATATCCGCTTCGAGTTCGGCGGACGCAGCGATATAGAGATCCGCCTCGGCGTGAACCTCGCCGGAGAGCTTCCCCTTGACCAGGAGCGGCTCCGCGAACTCGATCGTCCCGTCAAACTCCAGGTCTTCCGCTAGTACTGTCTCCAGTTCGGACTCGTCGATCGTCCGTACCCGTAACTCTGCCATATATAAGCGTCAAACTATCGTGCCCGTCGATCCGCGTCAAGATACCTGGGCAAGTATGGCCGGTGTCAGACATCGGTCCCGTCTCCCTCCTCCAGGAGAGCCTCCACCCGTGCAAGGGCGGCGGAAAACCGCTGCCGCATCTCCCGGGTGGAGGGATTGAACCGCTGGAGATCGCGAAACAGCTCCACCGGATCGTTACAGGTCTGATCCATCACCTGTAGAAGCCGGGTATATCCCAATGTCCCGATATCGCTGGGCTCGAGGTCCATCTCGCGCAGCAGACGTCCCACCAGGTGCGTCACCCCCTGCGTGAAAGCCGCTTCGCGATCGTGTTCTTCCGGAGTCATCTCCACGGTACGCATATTCAGGCGTTGAAAGGAGTCCTTCAGCCACTCGTAACGGCCGAGGTTATCCCGAACCGGCCACAGAATCACCGGCAGCGGATCGGTCCGCTCCCGGGCGGAATCCGGTCCAAACATCGGATGGCACGCGATGATGTCCGTCGTCTCCGGCAGGAACGTTTGCATCTGACGCACGGGGAAGACCTTGACGGAACAGGTATCCACTACGGTGGTTCCCGGTCCGAGACGTGGCGCGATCTCGCGGAGTACCTCCGGCATCGCGGAGATCGCCACGGTGAGAAATACCAGCGGTGAGGTAAGTGCCTCGTCCAGAGGTACCTGGCGCACCTCCCGGGGGAGATCCGGTATTCTCCGGCGGCTCGTACCAACCACGGAAAACTCGCGGCTGAGCATTCCCGCCCAGAACGTCCCGAACCGACCCAGGCCGATTACGGCGGCGCGCATATCTTCCGCTTCGGATGCGTCCGTCGGTGTTGCCGACACAGGAGCGTTTTTATCCACGGATCGGAGTATGCCTCCAAACGTCGGAGAACTCAAGTTACACACCGGGTTTTTCGTGTTACCTTGACGATAACGTTCATCACGTGAAAACTATTGGGAGGACTTATAACTATGAAATTTGTGGAAACGATGAAAAACCGCGCCCACGAACTGAAGTACGATCTGGTGCTGCCGGAAGGAACTGAACCGAGGATGATCCAGGCTGCACGCATCCTCGTGGACGACGGTCTCGCCGGATCGGTGACGCTCCTGGGTTCGGCGGAGTCGGTGAAAAAGACCGCGGCCGATACCGGCGTCGCCCTCGACGGAATCACGGTGGTCGATCCCTCGGCCGCTCCGGAACGCGGTGATTACGCCGGAAAGTTGGAGGAACTGCGGCGTAAAAAGGGAATGACCCGGGAAGAGGCCTATGAGCAGATCGCAAATCCGCTTAACTGGGCAGCGATGATGGTCCGACAAGGTGACGCCCACGGGATGGTGGCAGGAGCGGAAAACTCCACCGGCAACGTCCTGCGCGCGGCGTTCCAGATCGTCGGTACCGCACCCGGCACGAAGTACGCATCGAGTTGCTTCGTGATGCAGGTGCCCGACCCCAAGTGGGGCGTAGACGGCCACTTGATCTTCTCGGACTGCGCCACGATTCCGGATCCCACGGTGGAACAACTCGCGGAGATAACGATAGCGGCGGCGCAGAGCTGCCGGACGTTCCTGGCAACGGACCCCAGTGTGGCGATGCTGTCCTTCTCGACAAAGGGTTCGGCGCAGCACCCCGCGGTGGATAAAGTGATTGAAGCGCTAGCACTCGTAAAAGAGCGCGAGCCCGATCTTGCGGTAGATGGAGAACTTCAGGCGGACGCGGCAATCGTACCCGCCGTAGGTAAGAAGAAAGCCCCCGATTCATCGGTGGCGGGCGACGCGAACACCCTGGTGTTTCCCGACCTCAACTCCGGTAATATCGGGTATAAACTGGTACAACGCCTGGCCGGTGCGGAAGCCTACGGGCCGTTCCTGCAGGGCTTCGCCAAACCGGTAAGCGACCTTTCCCGCGGATGTTCCGTGGAAGATATCGTTACCACTTCGGCTGTTACGCTCTGTCAGGCCGCTGATTAACGGTTGACTGGGAACTAAGGAGGAACTGATGCGGGTTGTCATTGTCGGATACGGCCAGATGGGGCACGAGATCGAGATTGTTCTGCGCAACCGGGGTCACGAGATCGTCGGTATCGTCGATCCGGTGAAACCCGGGGCGAGTGCTCTTACGGTGGACGAAGCGGCAAAGGCAATCGCGGGAAGCCCCGGAACAGGTCCCGTCGTGGCGATCGAGTTCGCGCTGCCCGAAGGGGTAGCCGGCAACGTCGCCGCGTACGGCCGCGCCGGATGGTCCGCCGTGATCGGAACCACCGGTTGGGAAGACCAGAAGACTGAGGTCTTGACAAACGCCGCGGACACGGGAATGAACCTGGTATATGGATCGAACTTCTCCGTGGGGGCCAACCTCTTTGTCCGCCTCGCCCGGTACGCGGCGCGCCTTTCGGCGCGCACCGGAGAGTACGACGCTGCCCTGGTGGAACTGCACCACCGCCGGAAGAAGGACAGCCCCAGCGGCACCGCTTTGATGGTGGCGGAGGCGCTCAAAGAAGAGTTTCCGGATAAGACCGAGATCCAGCCGGAGACGCTGCACCGCCGCGTCAAGCCGGAAGAACTTCACGTAATCGCCGGCCGCGTCGGGTCGGTTCCCGGTACGCACACGGTGATCCTCGATTCCGTAGCGGATACGGTGGAACTGACGCACCGCGCCCGGTCCCGCCAGGGTTTTGCCGTTGGAGCGGTTCAGGCGGCGGAGTGGATCACCGAGCAGACCGGCATCCATCCGGTGGAGGCGTTTTTCGACGATATGTTTCAATAGGGGTCGGCGAGACGACATCGTCGACTACACAACGTCGCGACGATGCTGGTCGCGAGAACAGGGCGAGCCCCGGTGGCTCGCAGCAGGAAGATCTGACAGGAGATGAGATATGTTTAAAGGTGTATACACAGCGATGATAACCCCCTTCACGACCGACGGGGCGGTGGATGAAAAGGCTCTGCGGCGACTGGTGAACGCCCAGATCGACGCCGGCGTGGCCGGACTGGTGCCGGTAGGTACCACCGGGGAGAGCCCCACGGTAACGCACAAGGAAAACGTCCAGGTCGTGGGTATCGTGGTCGAGGAAGCGCGAGGACGCGTGCCCGTTATCGCCGGTACCGGATCGAACTCCACCGCGGAGGCGATCGATATGACCGGCCAGGCGAGAGAACTCGGCGCCGCGGCGAGCCTCCAGGTGGCCCCGTACTATAACAAACCTTCCCAGGAAGGGTTCTACCGGCATTTTACGACGATCGCCGAACAGATCGATCTCCCGGTCGTGGTTTACAACATTCCCGGCCGTACCGGTAAGAACATCGAGACCGAGACGCTCCGACGCATGGCGGAGCACCCCAATATCGTGGCTGTCAAAGAAGCCAGCGGCAGCATTCCCCAGATGATGGATGTCCTGGCTACGATGCCCGATGATTTCGACGTGCTTTCCGGAGACGACAATCTGGCATTTTCCCTGACCGCCCTGGGCGGACGCGGCGTGATCTCCGTAGCGAGCAACCTCATCCCGGCGCGGATGGTGAAAATGATCGACCTCTGCCTGCGGGGGGAGATAGAGCAGTCCCGGAAGGAGCATTTTGAGCTTCTGCCGCTGTTCAAGGCGATCTTCCTTGACACCAACCCGATCCCGATCAAGTACATGGTGCATCGCGCGGGGTTGTGCGAGGAGAGCTACCGCCTGCCGATGGTGCCGCTGAGCGACCAGGACCGCAAGGCGGTGGACGCCGTACTCAAGCGTTACGGTATCTGATCGGTGCCGAACCGGTCGCCTGGTTGATTTCAGGCTGCCGGGTGGTTTCGGGCTGCGGAGGCTGACGCCGCGGCCCGGGGGGAGCGTCTCCCGGGCCGCCCGTGATCTCCAGGCGGTCCGAGGCTTCCAGGCCACCCCTTCTCAGGACATTTCCAAACAGATCTGTAGAGCTATCGCCAGAAAGCGCTCCGGCGGCAGGTGTTCCGGCCGCAGAGAGGGATCGATCCCGCAGGCCTGCAGCTGCGGGAGGTACGCTTTGAGCGTGTTTCTCAGCGTTTTCCGCCGCTGGGCAAAAGCGGTACGAGTAACCCGGGAGAGCTGCGCCGACAGGCGCGGGTCCGGCCGTTCCGGTCGCTCCCGGAAGATCGCCACCGCGGAATCCACCCGGGGACGCGGGTAGAAAGCGACCGCCGGCACGTGGAACGCAATGGATACGGTGTAGTGATTCTGCACCAGCACGGAGAAAGCGCTGTAGTTTTTATTGCCCACCGCTGCGGTGATCCGATCCACCATCTCCCGTTGTAGAAGAAATACCATCACCGGGGCGGGGACGCCTGTTTCCACGATCCGCGGTATGATCGCGCCGGCACTGTGGTACGGGAGGTTCCCCACGATCGCCCCCGGAGGCGGAGCCGCGCCGAATGTATCCAGGAAATCCCCCTCCTCAATCGGCGGGTCGTCACCATACCGCTCCCGGAGGATCGCGATCACGCCACGGTCAATCTCGAACAGACGTAACGGCACGTTCCGGGCTAACAGTTCGTCCGTGAGTGCCCCGAGCCCGGGGCCGATCTCCCATACCTCGCGGTCCGGAGGCAGAGGATTCGGCAGTTCTCCCACGATCCGATCGCCCAGCCGCGTACGGATGTTACCGTCCACGAGAAAGTTCTGGCCGAACCGTTTCTTCAGCGCTATTCCTCTCGAGTCGAGAAGCGCCCGGATCTCAGAAATCGAGTTGTGATTCAGCGACGTCACCGTTATCCCTCTTCCGCGACGATAGTACGAGCCACAGAGCTGCCGCAACCACCAGACCGGGAATGACGAGAACCGCCAGGTCCGCCGATGCTGTTATGGCGGGAATACGGTACCCCACATCGGCTACCCGGTGCACCAGAGTTCCATTCCACGTGATGAATCTCGCTACCACGGTCCCCGCGATCGGTACCGAGGCGACCGCGAGAAAGAGAATACCCGCCCACATCTGAAGCACGATCAGAAATGAGAGAACGCCCGCAAGAAGAATTCCCGCGGGATACACCGTACCGAATACCGACAGCGTGATCGGTGCGGTCGCGATCATCGCTGCCAGGGTAACGCCGGTGTAGCCCGCGACAAATCGCGGTAGAACCCGGGCAAGCCCGTCCAGCAGCCACGGACCGAGAAGGACAATTCCTGTCAGTGCCAGCAACGAGAGCTGAAATCCCAGGTTGCCCACGGTCCGCGGAGTCACCAGTCCGACCAGAATCGTGGTACGAGCGAGGAGCAGCGGCATCGGGACCGACCTCATCCGGAATCGCGCCACCGTGGTAGTCGTTACCAGGACGAGGGCGCGGATCAGTGACGGAATCCAGCCGGCGATCCAGACGTACAGGAAGAGCAGCGGTACGATCGTTACCGCCCGGTACCGTCGCCGGACAAGCCGTAAGGGACCGGCGTAGAGAATCATCGCCAGTACACCCAGATGCATTCCGCTCAACGCCAGCACATGAGACGCCCCGGATACCCGGACCGCGTCGGTCAGGTCGTTTGATAACCCCGCCCGGTCACCCAGTAGAAGCGCGGGAATCATCGCACCACCCCGGGGATCGAGTCGGGCCAGGCGACCCAGTATCCACCGTCGAACTCCCCGGCGGATCCGTGGAACGCCATCGGCGGGTATCAGGCGGATCGAGTCGTCGTTACTCCAGATCGTGGTGTCAAGTCCAACCAGATTCCGGATCACCAGGGTATCGCCGCGTACCGGTACAAGACGGGTGTTTCCCGCAGGGAGAAATTCCTCACCCTGCCACAGCACGACCAGTCGGCCCCGGGCGGCCGCCGACCATCCTCGCTGATCACGAACGCGAAGCGCTTCCACGGGAAGCACTCGCCAGGACGATGATCCGGGGCGGAGATCTTCCAGGACGCGTGCTTCGAGTTCAACCACCGCTTCCCGATCCAGGCTGGATGCGATCTGCGTCCGCGGTGAATGAACACGAAGGAGTCCCGTACCGACGACGCCGATTCCCAGGAGGAAGCCCAGCAGTATTCTGAACAGGCCGACACGGCACGCCACGCCCCGGCGGCCCGGGCCCATCCTCACGGAGCCTTTCAGCAAAGCCGTCAGGATCAGCGCCGTCCCTCCACCGAGACAGAGAACAGCCAGACCCCGGGTCGCGTCGCCGGAGAGTCCCACTCCGATCAGAATCGCCGCGGGAACCGCCGGTGCGGAGAGCACCGGCACATGAAAAATGCTAGGTCTCACATAATAGTATTACTGCCGCACCGACGACATCGCTTGTTCCGCGCGATCACGAACCCGGCGAGGATAGTTTTCCAGCATGTACGTATAGGAGAGCACGTTGTAGGAACCGGGGAATCCCAATAGTTCCAGGTTTGCGATTACCGCAAGCACCACCTGTGTATCAAAGGGGCGGTCCGATTCGGTGTAGGTATTGAGCAGGTCGAGATAATCCGTCAGGCGCGCGGAAGCCTCTTCCGTTCCCATCGCGCCCACCGCGGCGATCGCTTCCAGGAGCGGCGCACTTCCGATCCGTCTCCGTTCAAACTCGAGCACGGTCTGGTTGAAGTGCCTGATCACCTCGCGGGCGGCGTCGGAATAACTACCCTCCCGGAGAATCCGGGCCGCCAGGAATCGCGTCTGCCGGAGCTCCTCCTGCGCGGACAGGTCAGATGCGCTCGCGCCGACAGCGTCCCGGAGTACTTCCCGGGCAAGCTCCAGGCGTTCAGCGTCATCCAGGTGATCCATATCCAGCAGCAACGAAAACACCGGACGTCGGTCCGCGGGTGGGCGGCTTCTGACCGCGGTCAAGGCGAACTCCAGCATGTCTCCCTCCAGGCGGCCGAGGCTTTCCCGGGCCGGAGCGGTGACGTACCCCGGGTAGCGATACAGTACGGTGTCCAGCAGCGCCGTGTAAGCCCGGGGATCTCCGAACTCGCCCAGCGTTTTTACCGCCGACGCCAGAACCTGAAAGTCCACCGAGCCGCCCGCCTGGGATACGACGTGCTGCCGACGCACCCAGTCGATGACGCCTTCCACCACCGTTGTGGATTCCCCGCCCATCGTGGCCAGAACCTCCAGGACACGGATCCGGAAGGATGTCTCCTGGTGAACCTGGTACAGTCGCCAGAGATCGTTCGCCGCCGGTCTGTAAGTCCCCGCCTGGATCCGATCCATAGCAAGAAACGCAAGGTCCCTGAGATCCCTGTCCGCGCGGATACGCTCGGCGTTGTTCAGAACGTGCTTCAATGCGTCGTAGTACAACGGTCCGAACTCGGCGGGATCGTCACGCTCGGTCATCCGGAGTATCTCGAGTTTGGTCGGCAGCGATGCCCCGGTAAAGCTTTCCCGGGCGGTCTCGAGTCGATCCTCCTGCGCGAATGCCGTGCCCGCTATCAGAGCGAGCAGGAACGCCGTGAGGAGGCGGTTAGATATTCTCGTATTCATACCCTGATGGTAGTGCAAGTCCCGGCTGTTGACAACAGGAACTGACAATCGGAAATCGGCTATCCGCCGGCGTTGTTCTCTCCGGAGGGCGACTCCCGGGTGGCGTCGGCGCCGCTCGGCGTAGCAGCGGCGCTCCCCGCGGCGGCCCCGGCGGCCGCACTTCCCCCGGGCGCCCCCCCTGCGGCGGCGACGTTATTTTTAGGTTTACCGGATACCGTACCGGCCCCGCCTTTGCGCGGGCTCCCGGACGTGTCCGAGTCAAAAAGCGCGTAGACGTAGGTGAGAATCCTGATACGCATCGCGCCGGAGGGACGTTGCGCCTGAATGTGGAGGACACTGGTGTTGTTGCCGCGCTGGTACCCGGCGCTCTTCACCACGCCGTTGAGAATCACCGTATCCTCACCAGGAGAAGCCTGGATCTTGACCGGCAGTCCCGCCTTTACCCTGCCTCCGACAGCAACCGCCGCGCCGTCCTCGGATATATCGATCAGCTTACCCCGGTATCCACCGGCTCGCTCCGGCGATTCGTTTGCCTGGTTAATCGATTTCAGGGGAAACACCACGGCCGGAACGCGAGCTTCCCTGCGAACGGACCGGCGTTTCTGCGTGCGCACTATATCGTCCACGTGAGCGATGTGGAGTATCGGGACCTTCCGTTCCAGAAAATCGCCGACCACGCGCGTTTCGAAGTAGTACCCGGCGTCCTCTTTCCTCCAGAAGTATACCTTGAGCTCCTGCTTCTTCCAGGAGAATCCCGGGGGCAGCGCTTTACCCCGGGGATAGGTTATCGCCATATACCGGCGATTCGTCTCGACAAGCTTGGACTGATAAATCCCCGTTTCGGAGAGCATTACCTTCAGGGGCTGCCCCGGGGTTATTCCTCGGGTGGAACTGAGGCCAAGGCGATACTTGGGCTGGGAGAACTCAACGCGCGTCCGGAAATCAAACAGCTTATTCAGGAACTCCACGTTCCGCGCGTTCTCCGTGGAACCGGCGGCGCGATACCCCACGATCGCCGACCGAATGCAACGGTCCAATGTCTTAACGCTTCGGAACAGGGACTCCGGCTGTTTGAGCTTGTTGGCGATCGCTACACGTCGCAGCAGACTGATCTCGGAAAAGGAAAATCCCGACTCCTTACCTCGAATATAGAACTGCAACCAGGAAAACCGAAACACCCCGAACCGCAGCAGCAGAAACAACACTGCCGACAAGATCAGGAACGCGACAATGATAGTAAGAAACGACAATTTTAAAACTCCACGGCAATAATAACGGAAAATCCGGCCGGAAGCAACCGCGGAATTACCGCGCCAAGGTATTCTAAAAGTGAAGGGACTATGTCCCTTCACTTTTAGAATA
>SLRR01000050.1 GCA_007130865.1 Spirochaeta sp.
AACGACTCCAGCACCGAGAGGCGATCCAGAGTCGAGATATCGACGAGTGATTCGTTACGCGAAACGTCAAGACTGCGAATCGTGTCGTTTTCAACGAGAAATGCCAGATCGATCAAAGGATTAGCTCCCGTGAGGAATGCGAGATCAAGCCCGTCCAGGCGGTCTAGAACCGATGCAAAAGACTGCAATGTATCCGGTTCAATCGGATTGGCGCTGATGTCCAGGAAAAGTCGTCCCCGTTGGTACGACTGGAGTACCGGCTCCAGCGAACCGGCATTACTGATCACGTTGTCCGCAAGTCCCAGGTAGTTTAACCTTGGGAGATGGGGGATCAATTCCACGTTAGATTCGTCGAATCCGTTGCCGGTCATCTCAAGACGCTCGAGTGCGCGCATCTTGGTGAGAGGCGCCAGGTCATCAACATCCCACAACATCATCTCTGTCCGCAATAAAAATAGCATCTCTGTAAAAGATAAAAACTCTATTCCTGCCATGGTTTCCACGTAACCGGGAAAATGCACATCATAGTCCACCCACAGATGTCCGAGCTCCCGCTTTGTCTGCGCGCCGGAGTCGAGAATAGCGTTACGAATCGTCTCGTCTTGAATATGATCGATGATCGCGGAAATCGGTGCGTCCTCGTTGGGGTCCAGCGGGTTGTAGTAGTCAAAACTCTGCCGGCAACCGACGAGGATCAGGACCGTCACAAGAATCGACGCCACCAACCGGAACGACACGCTCGACCGCAACGTAGCCCCCCTGGAAACGGAATGTAGAAAACTCATCGTCGCACCCCCAGATAGAGAATCTGCGTCCCCGGGCGATAGGGGACCTCGAACTCCGGGACACGGGTAAATCCGGTGGTAAGAGGCTGGATTCGCCAGAACCCGGCGGGTTCGTCGCCGGCACTACCGACGGAAACTCGGTTCGGATCCATGTCGCCCGGTTCTGCGTCGGCGATCACCATCTGCGGTGTCGTCCGGGCGTCGGCGACCCCATTTACGGTAAAGCTTTCTTCTGCGCCGAGGACCAGAAGCGAGGGCGGCCCGGAATCGCGGGGAGAAGCAACCCGATACTCGATCGCGGTGGCGCTCCACCGCTCGAGAAACGCGTCGCTCCGATAACCGCGCCATATCCGGGCGGGACGCGTCGCCGACACGACCCGTCCGACCAGCGCCGTTGCGACCAGCGTCGCTCCGACTCCGATCGCCACGTCCCGCGAAATTTCGAGCGCCAGTAACTCCCGTTCTTCGTCGCGGAGATCCGATCGCAGCGAGACGATCTCGTCAAAATCGGTGGAGGCCTCGTACAGGGGGATGAGCTCCTCGATCCGATCCTCGCGATCACCCAGCGTACCTGAATACTGGAGGTATACCGCGTACCCGAGCGCACCGGCGCCGACACCACCGGCTATCCAGTGCCAGACCGGTTGGGCTCGCGCCTCGGCACGGCGATAACTGCGCATCGCCTCCCGGGCACGTTGGGTTTCCATGCTCCAGGTTGTTTCCGCCCGTACCGGAACCTCTATCAGCGATTGCACCGCGTTGAGCAGGTTGTTGTATCCCACCACCAGGTCCGCTTCGTCCCGGTCCGTCACGGCGGCCCGTTCAAGCGTGATCAGTGCCGCCAGAACGGTGAGGTTGCGCCGCAGATCTTCCTGAATCCGCTCCCGTCGCTGTCTGGGTGTAAACTGGTACCAGTCGAGTACACCGTCCGGTGGTACCCCGGCGACGTGTCGATCCAGCCAGTCCTGCTCCTCCAGACGGTATTGAAGGTAAACCGCGTTCCAGGGGTCGCGGCGGCTCTTGAGGTCGGTGATACCTGCTCCTCCCGGGGAAACCGCCCGTTCGGCGTAGGGCTTGAGATCGAGCAGAACGAGATCCTGCATCTCCCGAGCAAGAAACAGGCGGTCTCGATAGAACCGGATCTCCCGGGAACCACCGGGAAACCCCGCAGCGGCTTCCGTGTAGAGATCCTCCAGCTCGGTAACCACCAGAGCGATCCCGGCAGGATCGATACCCGCGTCCAGTCGTACAGCAATCGTACTGCGAAGAGTCTCCTCCCGTCGCAATTCCTCATCGGTGATGACCGGGAAACCGAAAGAGAGTGTCCGCGTCTCTCCGGTCCGCACGTTTACCGTCTCCCGGTGAAGTACGGACACGACATCCGCGCGCTGCAACCGGATTTCCACCGTTCGTTCACCGATGAGTACGTGGTCCAGGACCGAGATGTTGTACCCCGCCTCGGTGCCGTCGATAAAAACTGTGTAGTCCCCGGCGCCAACCGGCTGAATTCTCAGCGTGCCGAACCCGATTCTCATACCACTGAACCCGGAAATCGCGTCGGTCACCAGGTCATCGGAAGCATCAAAGACGTCAAAAATTCGCTCCGCCCGGGATCGCGCTTCCACGGTGATATCCCCGACAGCACGATCATACACGTATACGGTAAAAACCATCGCTCCCGCCGCATCGGTCTCGACGGAACCGAAGATCAGCGCGTCGGCGCCGCGCCGTTGAGCGAGATCATCGAGAACCTCCGAGGGCTGATCCAACGCCTCCTGGGAGACCTGGCCGTCCGGAGATACGAGTTCGTACGCGTCCAGCAATCGGAGCGTCAGCACCATCGAATCCGTTACCGCCCGGGCTACGGCGTCGTTCTGCTCGCGGAGCGTACGGTTTTCCACGGGGAGCACTAGAACACGAGGGCGGTCAACGGTCACCTGCGCCGTCACGGGAAACAGCCCGGTCAACAGTACTGCCAGGCAGGAGATCCCGAATATCTTTTTCATCGTGATACAGAGTATTAGAATTTATGATTCCGCTGTCAAACGATCACGTTTTTTTATACGATATTACACGTTTACGCTGCGCGGTCGGAGATACCTGCATATACGCCTGTCACGTCAGGTATTGCCACCACAACGTAGGAAGGAAGGAAAACCAAGACGTTTTCGGCGCGTTCTCAATGTGAGGTGTCGGAACGACATCCCACATTGAGAACTCCTGCTGTCACGTTGCACTCCCAAGGATGTGACGCTACAGTGGGGAGAATGGATACCCCCACACTGCTTGCCCCATTGCAACTCCCCGGCGGGCGCACGCTCAGGAATCGGATCGTCATGCCGCCGCTGGTCATCTGGCGGTCCGACGAATCCGCTGAAGTGAACGATGCACACGTGAACCATTACCGGGATACCGTTCCCGGGTGTGGTCTCGTCGTGGTGGAAGCCACCACGGTCAGCCCGGAAGGCCGGCTGGCGTCGACGCAGCTCGGTATTTTTGAGGACCGCCATATAGCCGGACTGACGCGGCTGGCCCGGACGATCCGTGACGCCGGCGCGCTCCCGGGGATTCAGATCCACCACGCCGGTGGACGGTCCGACACGGTAAAGACCTGGGGTGCCGTTCCTCTGGCGCCCTCACCGGTTCCGGGAAAGTCGGAGATCCGTGAACTCACGGAGGACGATATCCGACGGATCATCGCGGACTTCGCCACAGCGGCGGAACGGGCTGTTCAGGCCGGTTTCGGACTCCTGGAGATCCACGGAGCTCACGGTTACCTGGGATCGCAGTTTCTCTCGCCCCGCACCAACCGGCGCACGGACCGGTGGGGTGGCTCCCTGGAGAATCGACAGCGCTTTCTGGTAGAGGTTACCCGCGCTGTGCGTGAAGCCGTTAGTGGCCGGGCGCTCGTATCCTGCCGCCTGGGCGTAGCGGAAGGACCACCCCGGGGCGGCGGTTCAACGAGGGAACCGGAACCGGGCCTCACCGTTAAAGAGGGTATCGCGACCGCCCGGACCCTGGTGGCGGCCGGTCTGCAGATGATCCACGTCTCTCACGCGGGGTCGATCCCGGAACCGATCGAGTCACCACCGACCGATAAAGAGTCGCCGGCACACTCAGTGACTCCGGACGCAACGTCGGCCGACCCACCGCAGGACAGCACCATCCCACCGCAACCGGTGTTCGCCCCGGACCCGGTACTCCAACTTGCGCGACCGGTTAAGGCCGCAGTGACGGTACCGGTCATCGGCGTCAGCGGCGTCCTTACCGCAACGCACGCGGAACAGGCACTCCTGGGCGGCTACGGCGACCTCATCGCGGCGGGCCGGGCGATGCTGGCGGACCCGGGCTGGGCGCGCAAGGTGGCCGACGGTAAAGGCGCGAAGATCGAACGCTGCGTTCAGTGTCGCCCGAGGTGCTTTCACTTCACTGACCCCGTCAAGTGCCCCGCCCGGAAACGCCTCGGTATCGGTCCGCCCGGCGGATGAGCAACGGACTTGTCACGATTTTTGTGTTTTAGTATTTTCGTGATATGAAGAATGTCACAGTCTCGCTCCCCGATGAGACGGCTCACTGGGTAAGAATCTGGGCTGCACACCAGGGGAAGAGCGTATCCGCAGCGCTGGCGGCACTGCTGGAAGAGATTCGTCTCGATCAGGAGAACCGACGCCGGGCGCAGCAGGAGTTTCTTGCCGTCCCTCCTCGTGACTTGAACAAATCGACCGAACCGTATCCCTCCCGAGCGTCGATTCATGAACGGTAAGGTCTTTCTCGATACTAATGTACTCCTGTACTCCAAGGACCGGCGTTATCCAAAAAAGCAAACGCTTGCGGAGAAAACGATCCTGGATGGCCTTGAAAACGGATCTATTGCGGTCAGTGTCCAGGTCCTGAACGAGTTTTACGTCAACGCGACGAGCAAACTTTCACCGGGATTATCGATACATGAAGCCCGGACCGTGTGCAACTCGTTTCGAGTAACCTCGCCATCACCCTTAACGACCGAGACGATCTCTCTTGCCTGGGACGTTCAGGATCGGTTCAGTCTGTCCTGGTGGGACAGCCTCATCGTTGCAGCCGCGATGGAGAGCGGATGCGAGCGGTTGTTCACCGAAGATATGCAGCACGGTCTGGTAATCGACGGCGTTCGAATAGAGAATCCTTTTGCTGAATGACAATAGCCGAGATCGAACGCTGCGTTCAGTGTCGCCCGAGGTGCTTTCACTTCACTGACCCCGTGAAGTGCCCCGCCCGGAGAATAACGACACCGACCGCTTTCCTGTGATACCGTACCGGCCGTGGCAATTCTGAGTTTACACGGCGTGGACCTTACCTTTGGCGGCGTTCCGTTGCTGGAAGGCGTGGTTCTGAACGTACAACCCGGCGAGCGGGTCTGCCTTATGGGAAGGAACGGCGCGGGCAAGTCCACCCTGCTGAAGATCATCGCCGGGGAGATCGTTCCGGACCGGGGTACGGTACGCGTAGACGGCGAAACGACTGTTGCGCGACTGCCGCAGGATCTGCCGAGCGGGTTATCCGGGACCGCCCTCGCTGTGGCTCGCGGGGACGACCCGACACGAGAACTTGAAGCTGCGCGCGTCCTTACCCGACTGGGTATTGATCCCGACGCGGATTACACGACACTTTCCGGCGGGGCCCGGCGGCGCGTTTTCCTGGCACGAGTACTCGCAACCAGCGCCGGGATTCTCCTGCTCGATGAACCCACCAACCACCTCGACCTTGACACCGTTCTGTGGCTGGAGGACTACCTGCTGCGCCTCTCCCGAACACGGAGCACGGCGATCGTGTTTGTCACCCACGACCGGGAGTTCGCCCGGCGGATCGCCGATTCCGTGGGAGAGATCGACCGGAGCACGTTCTACCGCCACGATTGCGGGTACGACGAGTTTCTCCGTCGACGCGACCGGCGGTTGGAGGAAGAGGAAGCGCAGCGCCGGGAGTTCGATAAGAAGCTGGCAAAGGAGGAGGCCTGGCTCCGGCGTGGCGTTAAGGCACGGAGGACGCGCGACGAAGGGCGCGTGCGGCGTCTCCTGGAGATGCGCGAACAGTACCGACAGCGTCGGGAACGGGTGGGTACTGCCGTGATCGGGATCGAAGAGGCCGAACGCTCCGGCGACCTGGTGATAAAAACCAAGGGACTCACGTTCTCCTGGGACGCCGGCACGGGTGCCGCGGCGCCGCCCCTCATCCGCGACCTCACCACCCTGGTGATGCGGGGAGACCGCCTGGGTATCGTCGGTCCCAACGGTTCCGGCAAGACCACCCTGATCCGCCTTTTTCTCGGCGAACTTGCACCCACGGCGGGATCCGTCCGTCGCGGAGCCAACCTGCAGCCGGTCTACTTCGACCAGATGCGGGATTCCCTGGATCCGGAACGCAGCCTCTGGGACAACCTGGGCGAGGGCTACGACACGGTCACGATCAACGGTCGCACCCGCCACCTCATGGCCTACCTGCAGGACTTTCTCTTCTCCCCGGAGGACGTGAACAAACCGGTGAGTACGCTTTCCGGGGGCGAGCGGAACCGGTTGCTTCTGGCCAAACTCTTTGCCCGCCAGTCCAATCTGCTCGTCCTGGACGAACCCACCAACGACCTGGACGGGGAAACGCTGGAGCTTCTGGAACAGCTCCTGCTCGACTACTCCGGTACGATCCTGCTTGTCAGCCACGACCGGGCGTTCCTGGACAACGTCGTCACGGACTGTCTCGTCCTGGCCGGTGACGGTGACGTGATCGAATACGCCGGCGGTTACGGCGACTGGCGCGGGAAGGAACGGGCCCGCCGGGCCGCGGAGGAGGAGAAGGTATCACCGGCAGGTAACCGGGGTAGCGGCCCCACCGTCGGCGCTTCGGGAGACGTCGCTTCGGGAGACGTCGCTTCCGCCGACGGAAATCGCGCCGGACGGCGCTCATCCGACCGTAATAACGACCGCAGGAAACTCACCTGGAAGGAAGAACGGGAACTGGAAGCGCTACCCGACCGGATCGCCGCGCTGGAGGAGGAGCAGGCGGAGATCCATGCCGTCCTGGCGAACCCGGAGCTCTATCGCGGGGAGGACGCGGATACCGCCCCGGCGGAGTACACCGCCCGGCTGGACCAGGTAACGGAGGCGCTAGAAGCGGCGTTCCACCGATGGGAGGCTCTGGAGGAGCGCGCCCGGGAAAGCTCCTGAGAACCACCGGGCGCTCCCGGGAACTCCGGAGCCGGGGGCGATCGAAAACCGCCGAGCTTGCCGGAACCGCCGGACAAGTCCCGAGACCACGCCCCGCTGCAGGTTTACCCGGTGCTGCCAGGCTGCATGCCGTGGTGCGCGGCGTGGGCCACCGCCTCCCGCACGAGCCGCGACACGTGTTCGTCCTGCAGGGAGTACACAACGTGGCGTCCCCGTCGTTCCGAGGAAACCAGGTTCAACTCCCTCAACAACCTGAGCTGGTGCGACACCGCGGACTGTTCAACCCCCAGAAGGATACAAAGGTCGCCCACGCAGGTCGGTTGCTGTTCCAGGGCGGTAAGGATGCGCATCCGCGTTGGATCCGCCATTCCACGAAAAAAACCAGCCGCCCGCTCGATCAGGGGACGGTCCGGAAGCGACGCGCGGCGCTTCCGTAAGTCCGCCGTCTCAGGATGATCGCCGCGGATAGTGCCGGCGCGTGCCCTTGTATCGCTCACGCGTTGATTCTGCTCAGAAGCGCTTCTGCGGTCAATAACTGTACTCCACCGTCATCGTCCAGGTCCCCCCGTAGGAATAATCGCTCCCCCCGATGGGGCGTTCGCCGATACCCCGGTACCCGATGCGCCACAGCAGCGGCGACGGACCGCGCACGCCGAGACCAAGCTCCCACTGCAAACGGTGGTCCAGCGCTTCCGAGAGATCCCGGAGCGACTCCACGGGTCTGTTCTGTACGGTGTAGGTTCCGGCTCCGGCATCCACCACAAAGCGGTCACCGATCCGCAGGAGGTATTCCGCCCGGAGGTTCAACACCTGCTCGAGGGCTACGCTCCCGCCGATTCCCCGGGGTATCCCGTACCGGAGCACGAGGAGCGAATCCACCCGATCCGGGTCCACCCGGCTCGCGGGAATGAACCGGTGGTTGCGGACCGCCCGCATCAGCAGCACGTCCATCGTTTCATAGGCGCCGCCCTGGGTGCTTTGTTCCTCGGGATCGTCATCCCCGGCGGGATTGCCCGTAAACCGTCGCCACCAGTCCCAGCCCAGGCCGACACCGTAGATAACGCGCGGCGCGCCGGCGCCGAGCGCGCCCGCGCTGCTGCCGAGCCCTCCGACGCCAAGTAACACGTCCTGATAGAGGCGGTGAACTCGAAAATCCGTGGTAAACGCGTTCGTCTCGTATCCCCCGGTGGTACGCAGGTACACCCGCGACCAGGGCCATTCAAAACGAAACCTCACGTCCGCGTCACCGGGCACCACAAAATCTCCGTCGGCCACCGCAGCCGGTATCGCCAGGCGTAGCGCGATCCGGTCCCGGCTGGTGTGACCGAGTAGTCCCGTGCCGGTGCGTCCCGCGACCAGGGCCGGCTCACCGGGATCCGGCAGGCGGTCGACGCCGGTGATGTACCTGATCTCCTCCTGAAACAATTCGGTCCCGGGCATCACGTGCCCGCCGGGATACTCCCGGAAGCGGTGCTCCACGCCGGCGTCGTCAAATCGCATACGCGCGACGTTGATACCGCGGTACCGGTTGGGGTCTTCCCGGTTTCCGATCAGGAAGGAGCCGCGGAACTCCCGGTCCCGCAACAAGTTCAGCACGTCTTGGTCCACCGGGTGGGATGCGCGGGACCCCGCTACGATCGCTCCGGCAAACCGGTCCGGGTTGCGCACCGCCAGGGCCCAGCTCAAGTCTCCACCCAGGGAGTATCCCCCCAGGTAGACCCTTTCCGGATCGGCATTATACTCCTCCAGCACACGGTCGAGATCCCGGAGCAATCGCTCCTCGTACCATTCCACAAACTGAAGAAAATCCGGAAGGTACTCCTCCCGCGTGGGTCGTCCCTCCGGGAGTATAAGAATGAACTCCCGCTGTCGCGCCGGGTCGAGCCCCAACCGTGTCGCGGTCCACTCGGAGTGGACGCCCGTAGGAGGCAGCACCACGAAGACCGGATAGGTCCGTTGCTCCATGTACCCCCGGGGAGGCACTACCGCCGCCGGATGCTCCAGGTATACCGGCCGCGGGTCCGCCGCGGAGATCCCCGTAACCAGGATAAAAAGCAGGAACACCGGCAGGAACACCGGTCGTGATCTTTGCGGAACGGTTCTGCGCCACGGAGAGGATCCAGCGCCGCCGGCGCTCGCTGCCCGGGCGCTCCACGCACCAGCGCCGCCGTTCCGCGCATTCCCGACCATCGTCGCGCTCTTCACTGCACCGCGTCCCATATTCCCGGCGCCGCGGTTATCGTATCACCCTGCCAGAAAAGCATTCCCTCTTCCTTGAGACCGGCCAGCGTCCGGGAGAGCGTCTCCGGCCTCACCGAGATCGCCGCGGCGGTCTCCTGCTTGTTCAGGTCCATTTGTATCACCTCGCGCCGACCGTACCGCACCTGCAGAAATCGCACCAGCC
>SLRR01000162.1 GCA_007130865.1 Spirochaeta sp.
AAGAGCACGCTCTTCAACCTTGTGGCAGGAACGTATCCCCCGAGTTCGGGATCGATCCTGATAAACGACGTGGACGTAACAAATAAGCCCGAGTACCAGCGGGCCCGGTATATCGGACGCATTTTTCAGGATCCGCTCCTGGGAACCGCGGGACAGATGGCGCTGGAAGATAACATGATGGTCTGTTACCGGAAAGGTATGAAGGGACTTCGGATCAGTCTGAATCGAAAAATGCGGGCCTTCTTCCGGAAGCAACTTGAGGATCTCCAGATGGGCCTGGAAAACCGGATGAAGGACAACGTCCGCCTGTTCTCCGGTGGGCAGCGACAGGCGCTTACCCTTCTGATGATGGTGCTTTCCCGGCCCGAGTTGATTATGCTGGACGAACATACCGCCGCGCTCGATCCCAAAAACGCTGCCCTCGTGCTGGACCTGACGCGTAAATATATCGAGGAGTATCGTCTTACCTCGATGATGATCACCCACAACATGCAGCACGCGATCTCATACGGAAACCGCCTGCTCATGATGGACAAGGGCGAGATCATCCTCGACGTGGACGGTGAGGAAAAGCGCAATCTCACGGTTGATGGTCTGGTAGACCGGTTCCACCGGATCCGCCACCGCGACCTGGAAAGCGACGAGGCACGGCTCACCTGAAAGAATCGTTCTTGAAACGTGCGTCATTATGGAGGTGATCGACGTACGTGAAGTAATAACGGGCTTTTTCTAACCTTTGACCTAATAATTTTTCCGTTTTGGTCTTTTACGTTCTCTCAGGTACCGTTATACTTGAGAGAGTTATGAACGATCCCTTGTCACGTGTACTTGGGCAGAAAGTAGCGGGTACGCGGGTCGTCCCGTTGATGCTCAAGATTGTGGTTATCTTCACGATCTTCCTCCTCGTATCCAACTTCACTACCAACTACATCAACCTGATGCTCAATCGGGGAGAACAGATCCGGTTGCTCAACCAGTTGCTGGTGAAAGACTTGAAAGAGATGCACGTCTTTGCCAACAACCAGTTCGAGATCTTTACATTCAATCCGGATGAGGCGGCGGCAGTACGGAACCTGGAGAATGCGGCTATGCGCAACCACCGGGGGGAGCGATCCGTGAGTTTCGGTGTTTCCCCCGAGGGGGATCTCTTTTTTCACGCCGCCGAGATGTCCGCTCCGGACCGTTTCGGCGATGAGCGCGCGCTGGAACAGATGAACGCGGAGCTCGCCGAGGGAGTCGAGGAGGGAACGCTCAACTTCGAGCACCTGGGATACCAGTACTTCGGGGTTTACAAGTACAACAGTTCCTGGGACATGTTCCAGCTGCGGGCGGAGGAGCTGAACGAGTTCTACGCGGACTCGGTCCGGATCTTCCGGAACGTATCCTTCATCATCGTCGGCATTACGATGATCTTTGCGCTCGTAGGAATTTTTATACTGCGGTTCATACTCCGGTTTGTCCGGGTGATCACGGACAACATCATGCGGATGCAGTCCGATCAGGCGCTTCAACTGATGGATCTCAAGGGTGCTCCCAACGACGACATTACGTACCTGGGGGTGGCGTTCAACTCCCTGGCGAACACGATTGACAACCTGATGGGCATCTTCAAGAAGTTTGTCGCCCGGGACGTCGCGGCTAAAGCGTACCGTGAGCGGGAGATTCGCCTGGAGGGGACCAAGCGTGAGCTGACGATCCTCTTCACGGATATCAAGAGCTTTACATTTATGACCGAGACGCTAGGCACGGACATTATAAAGCTGCTCAACCTGCACTACGATCAGGCGATCCGGCGGATCCACGCGTTTCACGGGGATATCGGATCGATCATCGGAGATGCGCTTCTGGCGATCTTCGGTACGGTTCAGGAGGACGCGGAGAACAAGAGTCTCCAGGGTCTCCGGTCCGCCTACAGCATCATCGATGTCGCGTCAAACCTGCGCACGGAGATGCACAAACGCCGCGAGCAGATTCTGCAGCAGCGCGGAAGCCTTACGGAGGAAGAGGAGAACGTCTACCGTGCGGTACTGCTCGAGGTCGGCGTCGGACTCGACGGCGGGCAGGTGTTTTACGGCAACATCGGAAGCTACGAGCGTATGGTGAACACCGTTATCGGGGATAATGTAAACAGCTCCGCGCGGCTCGAAGGACTGACCCGCTTTTACAAGGTTCCGGTGATCTGCTCCGAATATATCAAGGACGAGGTCCTGGAGCACAGCGACGAGTACCGGTTCGTGGAACTCGATCGGGTACAGGTCAAGGGGAAGACGCTGGGCAAGAAGATCTTCTGGCCCGTTCAGACGAGCGAGATGGATCAGGACCTCGTGGACGACCTGCACAGTTTCACGGAAGGGTTGCACCAGTACTACCAGGGCGAGTGGCCCGAGGCGCAGCGTCACTTCGAGACGTGCAAACTCTCTATAGCGGACGTGTTCCGCGAACGCATTACCGGTAAGACAGCACCGGAAGGCTGGAACGGCATATGGACAATGACAGAAAAGTAAGTAAAAAGGGCGACGTTACTGACATTGTCGAACGCAGCAAGATGGTCTTCCTCCGGGAGATCGTCAACGAGTTCACCCGTCGTCAACAGCAGTACGACCTCGAATCGGAGTTTGCCAAGACCCGAAAGAACCGCAGCGTCATGATACCGCTGGTAATCGTGGGACTCGTACTCGTGTTCGGTGTGGTAGTGACCGGGGTTACCCGTTACATCCAGGCTTCCAGCCTGGCGATTCGGGTCGATATCGATGACTTTGCCGATGTCAATCTACGGGACATCCTTGATGAGGCGCAGCGTCTCCAGAATCAGCTCGATACCGCACAGCGACAGCTCCGGGAGGTCAGGGAGGATCGGGACACCCGCATCGGTCAGATCGAACGGAACCGTGATCGGGAGATCGGGCTCCTGGACGAATCCGCCCTTACTGCGGGACAGCGCGTCGCCCGCGCCCAGGAACTGCGGGACGATGCTACCTCCCGGATCGACGAGGTGATCGCCGAGACTGAACCGCGGATCACGGAACTGGAGGAGCGCATCGCGGAGCTACAGGCGGCGATCGCCCAGTACGATTCCCGGCAACTCGAACAGGCGCGCGAGCAGGAGGAGATCCTCAACAACCAGCAGCGCCTCTTTGAGCTGGAGATGGCGGAAGTCAGGGATCAATACGAGCGGCAGATCTCGCGCCTCACTCAGGACTACGAACAGGAGATCACCGAGCTGGAGCAATACCAGGAGGAGTTTGCACGGAACATCCGCGCCCGCCACTCCGAGGAGCTCGCCCGCCTGCGCGCGCAGCACCGGCAGGAGATCGCAGATCTGACGCTCCGCTACAACCCCGTCATGGACGAGGAACCGGTCGCGCCGCTCATCGCGGCGGCACCGGCGCCGGGAACGGCCGCGTTTACGGGTCCCGGGGCATTCCGTGACGTGCTGCACCGTGAAGGAGCGGCGGACGCGAGGGAATACGGTGCGCTGCGTCAGGAGTACGAGCAGTTCCACACGATCCTCGACCGGCTTCAGGAGATACCCTTTGAAAACTCCGTCCCGGCCGCACTGGATCAGCTCGATATGCGGGCGCGTGCGCTCGTGCGTCGCTACGAGCGCGTCTGGCGCGTACTCGGTGACTCGGTGGAAGACCGGGACGGGATCATCGCCGATAGGGACGCCACGATAGAGGGGCAACGTGACTCGATCGCACAGTTTCAGTACTCCCTGGCCGAGTTGAGTCGTTTCCATGGCGATACCGGTTACATCATCGATCCCCGCAACCGGGAGGAGGTTGTGGTGTACGTTAATCCGATCCTGTCGGTAGCGCCTGGTACGGTGGGGTACGTTTTCCGTCGGGATGACGAGTTCGTGGGAACGATCCGCTTCACCGGTGGTTCCGGAAGTCATCTGGCTCGAGTTGAAGAAACGATGGAGGACATGGAAGTCCGGGCGTTTGATAAAGTGCTGATCGAAGTTCAGGAGGACGAGTAGGATGGCGCGCAAAAAAGTTCTGTGTCTTGTGCTGCTGACGGCCGTTACCGTTCTGGGCGTGCCCGCTCAGTCGAACGATGCCGTATCCGGGGAGCTGCGCGCCCGGGGATATACCGTGGAAAATCCCCGGACCGAGGGGGGGCGACCCACCTGGGACCTCACGCATGACGAGGGGGCACCTTTCTCGCTCAGCATGATCGGGAGTCTCACGGAGGAGCGCGCGATCGCGCTGGAGGCGATACGCGACGTTGTATTCTCCCTGGAGGGGCTCGTTATCCGTCGAACACGGGTCGTGTTCGAGGAGAGCCGGGCGACCGCAGTGGTTTCTCCCCGGGAGTACGTGATCGACGGACGCGATTATGCCGGATACATGCCTGCGGGGATGCAGTTCATCTACGACGACGCCCTGGCGTTCGATTTCCGGATGCTCGCGGACAACCTGGCGTTGCGGGTTAACGGCCAGTTTCTCACGGAAGAGCAGTTCGTGGAGCGGATCGTCCGGGCGATAGACAATCCGGCGGCGTATATTGAGAGTTCGGATCCTCAGTTTCTCGCGCGGCGGCTGGAAGAGCAACAGAATCTGCTGGACAGTGCCCGCTCTACCAACCTTCAACAGGATCAGGCGATCGCGGATCTGCGGAATACGGATCAGGAAATACTGGAGATGATCGCGGAGACGATCCGTCTTGGCGAAACGCTCATCCGTGAGGAAGTGCGTCGCGCCGAGGATGCTCGTCAGGAGCTGCAGGAGTCTTTTGAAGCGGCTCTCCAGGAACTGGAGCGGGAGTCGCAGCAAGCTCTGGTGGAACTGACGGAGCAACTGCAGGCATTCCGCGAAGGTGCGGTTGCCCTGGCGGGGCGGACGCTCTTCGGGTCCCTGCGTGAACTCGATCCGATCGCGGTAGCCCGCGTTGTGGAGCTCCGCTCGGCGGATCCGGAGCTCGCTGCCGACGACGCCCGGGATCGTGTAAACGATGAGCTTCCTGAGGATGCAGCCCCGCTGCACAACCGGCATGTCCAGGCGATCTACGCGTTCTTCTTCAATGACTATCGCTGATTGAAGCGGTAGACATCAGGAGTTCTCAATGTGGGTAGACATCACGAACGCATCCGATGTATAAATGGTGAGCCTTGGCGGCGAGCCCGTACGAGGATATCCGCTCACCCCCTCTGCGGGTATCGAAGGAACACCATCCCGTTTTTTAGCGTTGAGCAGTCATAAGCCACACAATAACGGGAAGAACTATAAGGAAGAGTAACGCATGAACGACAGATTGAACAAAATGCGTAATATCGGGATCAGCGCCCACATCGACAGTGGCAAGACCACGCTGACCGAGCGCATTCTCTTTTTCTGTGAGAAGATCCACGCCGTTCACGAGGTCCGGGGAAAGGACGGAGTGGGTGCGACGATGGATTCGATGGAGCTGGAACGGGAGCGGGGTATTACGATTCAGTCGGCCTCCACCAACGTGACCTGGAAGGACCACGCGATCAATATCATCGATACTCCCGGCCACGTGGACTTCACGATCGAGGTGGAGCGCGCGCTGCGTGTCCTGGATGGCGCTATCCTGATCCTGGATTCCGTCGCGGGCGTGCAGTCTCAATCGATCACCGTCGACCGGCAGCTCAAGCGGTATAGCGTGCCACGGCTCGCGTTCGTCAACAAGTGCGACCGCACCGGTGCGGACCCGATCAAGGTATGCGGACAGCTCAGGGAAAAGCTCGGGCTTAATTCCATGATGGCTCAACTGCCGATCGGTCTGGAGGACAAGCACCAGGGTGTTATTGACCTGGTACGCATGAAGGCGGTGTATTTTGAGGGCGACTTCGGCAACGAGCTGCGGGAAGATGAGATTCCCGCGGATATGCTTGCTCAGGCGGAGGAACACCGTGAAGCACTGCTGGATGCGGCGTCCATGTTCGACGAGGAACTCATGGAAGCGGCTCTTGAAGGGAACGCCACGGAGGAGCAGATCCACAACGCGATCCGCACGGGCGTACTTGCCAATGAGTTGTGCCCGGTTTTTGTCGGTAGTGCCTACAAGAACAAAGGTGTCCAGACTCTGCTCAACGCGGTTCTGGAGTACCTCCCCTCGCCACTGGATATTACCAACACCGCCCTGGACCTGGACAACGAGGAGAACGAGTACACAACCGTCTCCGACGATACGAGGCCGACGATCGCTCTCGCGTTCAAACTTGAAGACGGGCAATACGGACAGCTCACGTATATCCGTATCTACCAGGGTATCGTGAAGAAGGGTACAGATCTCTTCAACGTGCGGTCGCGCAAGAAATTCAAGGTGGGGCGCCTGATCCGGATGCACGCCAACCATATGGAAGATATCACCGAGGCCGCTTCCGGGGATATCGTGGCGCTCTTCGGGATCGACTGTGCCTCGGGTGATACCTTTTGTGATCCCTCCATCAACGTTTCCATGACCTCCATGTTTGTACCGAACCCGGTAATCTCGCTCTCGATCAAGCCCAAGGACAAAGCCGCGTCGGATCGCATGGGTAAAGCCCTGGGACGCTTCGTCAAGGAAGATCCCACGTTCCGAAGTTACGTGGACGAGGAAAGCAACGAGACGATCATTCAGGGTATGGGCGAGTTGCACCTTGACGTCTACGTGGAACGGATGAAGCGTGAATACAAGGCCGACGTGGAAACCGGTATGCCCCAGGTAGCGTATCGCGAGACGATTTCCGCTCGTGCCGACTTCGATTACACGCACAAGAAGCAGACCGGTGGATCCGGGCAGTTCGGCCGGGTAGCGGGTTTTATTGAACCGAATCCGGATGACAACTACGAGTTCGTGAACCAGATCAAGGGTGGCGTGATTCCCAACGAGTACATCCCCTCGGTAGATAAAGGATTCCGGATCTCCATGGAGAAAGGTACGTATATTGGGTTTCCCATCGTAAACGTCCGGGCCACGATCAACGACGGAGCGACGCACCCGGTGGACTCTTCCGACCAGGCGTTCCAGACCGCCGGAATCGGGGCGTTCCGCAACGCCTATGAAAAAGCAAAGCCGATCGCCCTGGAGCCGATCATGAAGGTCTCCGTGGAAGGACCCACGGAGTTTCAGGGGAACATCTTTGCTGCCCTTAATCAGCGACGTGGTGTTATCCTGTCGTCGAACGAGGACGGATTGTTCAGCGTGGTAACCGCGGAGGTTCCGCTGGCGGAGATGTTCGGCTTCTCGACGGTACTCCGATCCCTTACGCAGGGTAAGGCGGAGTACACGATGGAGTTTGAGAAGTACGGTAAGGTACCGCAGAGCATAGCGGAAGAGCTGCGCGAGCGGTATCTCAAGGCCAAACGCGAAGGCAGTAAGTAAGAGGAGACGGAGGATGGTTAAAGAAGAACTGATTAAGCGCAGCCCCCTGCGACGCCTGGAGAAATCGTTGCAAGGCGGACTGGAGGCGGGTATGATCGGCGCATTCGCCGCCCGTAAAGGTACCGGAAAGACCGCGTGCCTCGTTCATATCGCCACGGACCAGTTGTTGCAGGGGCACCACGTGATCCACGTTTCCTTTGCAGGACGTACCGATCACATCATCACCTGGTACGAGGATATTTTCTCCGAGATCGCCCGGAGACGAAACCTTTCCGATACGATGGAGATCCACGACGAGATGATACGCAACCGTGTCATCATGAACTTCAACCAGGATGGCATTACGGTACACCAGCTGCTGCGCAGTATCCGAGCGATGATAGACGACGGACAGTTCGACGCCGACGTCGTGATCGTGGACGGATACGACTTCGGCAAAGGCGATCCGTCGACGCTGGATGCGCTCCGTGAGTTCGGTCGCGACAACGATCTCCGTTTCTGGTTCAGCGCCTCAATACACCGGGAAGATCCGCGTGATGAAAACGGTGTTCCCTCCGTGCTCAAGGCGTTTCTCAACGAGATCGACATACTCATAACCCTGACGCCGGAACGAGATCACGTGAAGCTTCAGCTCCTGAAAGATCGGAACGAGTTCCGGAGCGAGGATCTACACCTGGAACTGGATAACCGGACGCTTCTGATCCGGGAGGAAGAGTAAACGACCGTTATCGCGACCGGGTTACACCGACCCGGTCGCATGACGCATACACCGGACAGCGGCCGCAGAAAGGCCGCCCCGGTGTGCAGATAATCCTTCCAAACGCTACAAGCCAGGGGTTGACCGGAATCCAGTACCGCCGGGGCAGGACTCGTTCCAGGGCTCCTTCCGTTTTTTCCGGGGTTCCTGTCTGCACCCAGCCCATTCTGTTGGCTACCCGATGCACGTGCGTATCGACACATATCGCGGGTATACCGAATCCGAGGCCAAGCACGAGGTTTGCCGTCTTCGGGCCTACACCGGGCAGCGCGGTCAACGTTTCCCGGGTGGCAGGTACGACACAGTCGTGCTCGTCCCGGATGATCCTCGCGATACTCCGGATCGTGCCGGCCTTGGTCCGATAAAACCCGGCGGGATAGATCAGCTCCGCGATCCGCTCTTCCGGCATATCCGCGACCAGGCGCGGTGTGTCCGCAACCTGGAAGAGTCGCTCCGACGCCGGCAGCGTTACTTCGTCGCGGGTACGGAGACTGATGATCGTCGCCAGGAGTACACGAAAAGGGTCGGGCTGCGCGGTACCGTCGGCGATGAGGTTGAGACTTGCCCGGTACGCCGCCACGTCGTCTTCACGACTGATCGCGTGGAAGAGTGCGTCCCAGTCCCGATCAGTCTTCCTCGTCCTCGTCACCGTTCTCGTCGTTGGCCGAAGTAGCGGGCGATTCCTCGATCTCGTCATCCTCGTCGGGGATGACATCATCATCCCCAATGGAGCCGTCCGAACCGGTGCCCGCTTCGAGACGGGTAAAGACGAGTTCCTCTACTTCATCGGTGGAGATGTTCAGTGAGAACGAGATCTCGTCGACCAGGAGTTGCAGCGCGCTGTCGTAGAGTTTTCGCTCCATGATCGGCAATTCCTTGACCTTCTTGCGCTGGTAGAGGGTGCGGACAACGGAAGCGATGTCCAGGATCGACCCCTGCTTAAGGAGGTCCAGGTTCATCTGGTATCGCATCTTCCAATCCGCAGGGATCGGTTCAAATTCCTCGGAGAACATCTCCAGGGCCCGCTCGGAATCTTTTTTAGGAACGATAGCCCGGATTCCAAGCTGCTCCGCCCGGTCTACCGGGACTTTGACGGTCATATCCGACACGGGGATATAGATCACGTAGTACAGCACGTCCTCGCCCTTGAAGGGGATATCCAGTATCTCCTGGATCTGCCCGACTCCCTGGAGAGGATAGACCACATGCTGTTTGACCTTAAACGTGGTTTTCTTTGAGGTGGATTTGGCGCTCATTATCCGCCAATATACCCGAAAAAGGGTCTCCGGGTCAAAGCAATGGTTCTCAACGCGGGATGTCGTTCCAATACCCCACGTTGCGACTCGCCCGAGACGGGTCGAATCCGCTTCTTTCCTGGATTGTGTCGGCCGCCTCAGCGGTTAAAACGAACCACCCCCGGCAATGGCGCCCGATCGGTAAACTCCAGGTACTTCACCGGGTGGATATCGAGAGGATTCGGGTGCCATCCGTCCACGGCCTGCAGATCGATGAGGTTGATAGCCGGCGAGTGGCTCACCGGGAGCACTGTACCGGTCTGCAGGAGTATCTCCTCGGCTTGTGCCAGTGTCTCATACCGTGAAATGCCGAGCTGCGCCATCGCCTCGTCGAGAAGATCGTCATATCGGTCGTCCCGGAAGCCCGCGTCGTTGACGTTGCTGTCGCTGATCCACATCTGCAGAAAGGTGAGCGGGTCCGCGAAGTCCCCGATCCAGCTCACGGTGGCCACCGTGAAATCGCTGTGGCGCAGGGACTCGAAGTACTCCGGGTACGGCGTGGAAACGATATCCACCGACACCTGCAGAGCGTTCTCCCAGGCGTCCTTCATCAACTCGGCTACGCGGGCGCTCTCCGCCCCTCGGGGAACATGGATCGAGATCGTAGGTATTCGTATCCCGTCGCGATATCCCGCGTCCTCCAGGAGGCCCATCGCCTGGTCGTAATCCGCTACTTCTATGCCCTGCACCTCCGGGTAATACGGAATGGAAGGAACAAGAACCGGGGAGGGAATAAACTGAATCTCCGGATCCCGGATCTCGTCCCAGGGTAGCAACAGTGCCAGGGCGCGGCGGACCCGGGGGTCCGAGAACGGCTCAACGTCGGAGCGGAGAAAATAATAGGTAGTGGCGAACAACGGGTTCACCACGATCGTCCGGGAATCCTCCACCTCCAGGAGCGACATACCGCCGGTGACCCAGTCGATTTCACCCCGGTTGAAACGTTCGGTCACCGACTCATCGTCCAGGTCGAACAGGAGAAAGCGCATATAGGGAATAGCCACGTTTCGTCGGTCCCAATACACGGGGTTGCGCTCCAGGAGAATCTCCCCGGGTTTGCGTTCCACAATCCGGTACGGACCATTTCCGGGGATTTCCGGCAGGTCCGACCAGTCCCGAATCCGTCGGACCGACCGGTGTACCGGTACGAACGCGTGGTGAGCCAGAGTCCGGACGAAGTGCGACGCGGGCGTTCGTAACCGAACCTCAAACATCCCCGGTTCCGGGGCTCGCAGACCCACCGACTCGGGGTCCGGATTGGCGCCGGTCCGGTAGTCCCGTACGCCTTCAATAATGTCGAAGAGAAAGTTGTACGCCGCGTCGGCCTCGCGATCAAGAAGAGTCAGCCAGGTTTGCCGGAAATCCTCCGCCGTAACACGGTCGCCGTTCCAGTACCGTGCATCCCGGCGCAGAAAAAACGTATATGTTTTCCCGTCGGGACTCACCTCCCAGCGTTCCGCCACTGCCGGCACCGGCTCCATCGTCAGGGGATGATAGCTCACGAGTCCCTCGTAGATCGCGGTATAGATCTGTGCTTCCGTAGCGGTAAAACTGAAGATCGGATTGAACTGGATTCCACTGTCGATAAAGGAGATCACGAACTCGTCGTCCCGGGAGTCGCTGAATACTGAAGGAGCCAGGATCACGAGTATGATCACGGCGATGATCAACGGGAACAGTCGTCGGCGGAGGTAACTCATACCTTTGGATATACTCACAATCCAAGTACAAATCAAGGGTTGGCCGCCCTTGGAACGTACCCGAAGATATTGGGCAACACCGGCAGCACCCCCTCGACCCGGGTATACGCCTGTTCCACCTCTTCAAGCGCCGCGGTGCATCGTCGCGCGCCTTCCGGGGTGTACGTTGCCTCCAGTCCGGTTACGAGCTCTTGAACGTTCCGGGGGCGTCGTCCTCCGACCACGGCGGCGCTCGCTCGTGGGAGAGTACGTCTCCCGGACCACTTCGTCCCCAGGAGCCATGCGATTGCGGTCGCTCCGGGATGCAGGTCGTGATCTCTGCACGCCCGGAGATACTCCTGGTGAAAACGGTGAACCGCGGACCACAGAGGTTTCGAGAAAAGCGGCGTCTTCTGTCGGTGGTCGCCCTCCGGCCAGTCGGGGTCGGACGGAAACGGACGTGCCAGCAGACCCTGAGCCAGCGGGCTGTAGGCCACGCGCGCGCAACGCACCGCGGGCCACAGGTCCTTTTCAGGCCCGCGCCAGAGCGCGTTGTACCCCGCCTGCACAGCCGCAACGGGAAACGTGCCGGCGATCTCCTCGTATTCCCGGCGGGAGACGTTGCTCAAACCGATCCACCGGATCCGTCCGAGATCAACCTGTCTAAGGAGTTCCTCCACTGCTGCGTGCAGGTCGACGCCCTCCCGGGGCCAGTGGATATAGAAAAGGTCCACGTATTCAGTACCCAGCCGGCGGAGTGACCGTTCCAGGTGACGCCCGAGAGGGCGGGGGGCACGGACAACGGATTTGCTCGCGATAACGTACGACTCGCGGTCCCGGCGGAGATCGTCCCGGAGTGCCTGTCCCAGGAGCTGCTCCGAGCGACCATTTCCGTAGGACTCGGCCGTGTCGAAATGGCGGAATCCGAGATCGCGGGCCGTCCGGAGGAGCCTTTTTGCAACGGCGGGTTCGATCGGGCCCCAGTCGGTGCCGCCCAGCGCCCACGTACCGAACCCCAGGGGGAGATCCGCCGGACCGGGAAAGAGGGTCGACGGATCCGGCCGCTCCGATTCGGGTCCTGAAGAGTCCATGTTTCCCAGTATTCACAACGATGTTGACGCCTGCAAGCGGTGTGGAACAGGCATACCACACCGTAGTAGAATCAGTGTATGGAATCTATCGTCCAGACCAGACTGTATCCGCCCGGTTACGGACATTCCCCGATAGCCGCCGATTACCGTCCCTGGGAGGCGGACCGGTCCTTTCTCCTCGCGTGGGGGCGCGTCCGTGACAATACAATGGTCGACCAGGCCCGGCTTTACGAGCTCTGGGAGCTGTTGGCGGAGGTCCCCCTGGAGATCCCCGGTGCGGTCCTGGAGGTCGGGTCCTGGCGGGGGGGCAGCGCCGGTTTGCTGGGTCTGCGTCTCAAGGAACTCGAGCTGTCCCGACCGCTCCTCGTGGCGGATACTTTTACCGGGGTCGCCAAAGCGGGAACGGAAGATCCGTACTACACAGGAGGAGAACACGCCGATACCTCTCTTGACAGGGTGACCGCTTTTCTGGATGATCTGGACCTGCCGGATTATACGGTATTGTCCGGAATTTTCCCGGACGAGACGGCTCACCGTGTACCCGTTGCGGACATCGCCTTTTGCCATATTGATGTTGATGTCTACCAGTCCGCGCGGGATGTTTTTGAATGGACGTGGCCACGTATGCCTGCCGGAGGGATCGTCGTTTTTGACGATTACGGCTTTCTCGGTTGCGAGGGAGTTACCCGGTACGTCCATTCCCTGAGAAAAACCCCGGGCCTGGTGGTGGTGGGGAATCTCAACGGTCACGCGGTGGTTGTGAAAACGAGTGAAAGGCAATAACAACCATGACAAACAGGATACTCTCTCTGGTCCTGCTGGTGCTCGTTCTGGGCTGCAGCACCACCGGGCCGGTGCAACGTAACGGTATCTCCGACGAAGCGGCGCGGTTCGATTTCCACTGGCCCTCACAGCCGGCTCGGAGAGTCGATCCCGCGGATTACGCCAATATCCGTAACCTCCTGGACTCGGAAAAACCGATGCTCGCGCTGTACCGGGAGGACGTGACCCATCAGGCGGTGGTGGACTTCTTTGTGAACCTCACGGGAACCCCGGAAACGGCGCTACCCATGATGTACTACGCGGAACGGGAAGACATCTCCTTTTCGCTGGTGTTCTCTCTGACCTGGGTGGAGAGCCGCTTTGATCCGAAGGCGGTGAACCGGAACGCGACCTCCATCGATCGGGGCCTCTTTCAGTTGAACTCGCTCACTTTTCGGAGCCTCACCAACGAAGATTTCTTTAATATCGATGTGAACGCCTACCACGGGATCGACTATCTCTCGTGGTCCCTCGAGCACACGGACGATGAATACCAGGCGGTGGCGGTCTACAACGCCGGTCTAACCCGGGTCCGCGCCGGGCGCACCCCGCAGAGCACGCTGATCTACGTGGAGCGGATCCGGGAATACCGGGCGCAACTGGAAGAGCACTTTCGCCGGTATATCCTCAGTGAGTTCCCCTCCCACACCGCCTGATGGTAGACTGCCCGAATTATGGTTGTCGTACTCGAGAAAGGCATTACGCCGCGGGAAAAGGAAGACCTCCAGCAGTTTCTTTCGGACCGGGGCTTCCAGGTCCGCGAAGTTGTCGGCGAGGATGAAACGATCTTTGGAGTCGTCGGCAGCGGTGGCCTGGACCACCGTGAAGTGGAGATGCAGCCCGGCGTAGCCAGGGTCGTGCCGATCAGCAAACCGTACAAACTGGCGTCCCGAGAGTTCAAGCGCGCGGACTCGGTTTTTCCGGTCGGTCAGATCAAGGTCGGCGGCAACCGGCTGGTGGTGATCGGTGGCCCCTGCGCGGTGGAAAGCCGTGAGCAGATCCTGGAATGCGCCGATATCGTCTCCTCCGCCGGCGGCGTGATGCTCCGGGGCGGCGCGTATAAACCGCGCACCTCGCCGTATTCGTTCCAGGGACTCGGTGAGGAAGGTCTGAGATACCTCCGTGAAGCGGGAGACCAGTACGGACTTCCCGTTATCAGCGAGATCGTCTCGCCGCTGCAGCTGGATGTGATGCGGGAGTTCGTCCACGTTTTTCAGGTCGGCGCCCGGAATATGCAGAACTTTGAACTTCTCAAATCGGTCGGCGCGGAACAGCGTCCGGTGATGCTGAAGCGTGGTCTTTCGGCGACGATCGAGGAATGGCTCATGGCGGCGGAATACCTGCTCGCTCACGGCGCGGAGGACGTGATTCTCTGCGAACGCGGAATCCGCACGTTCGAGACCTACACCCGGAACAGCCTCGATATCTCTTCGATCCCGGTGGTGAAGAAACTCAGCCACCTTCCGGTGTTCGTCGATCCGAGTCATGCCACGGGTCTGCGGGACCAGGTGGTTCCCGTGGGACTTGCGGCAATCGCCGCCGGCGCGGATGGGTTGATCGTGGAAGTCCACCCCGATCCGCCCCGGGCCGCTTCCGACGGGCCGCAGACGCTCTATCCGGAACAGTTCGAGAAGCTCATGCGTGATATCGAAGCGCTTTCACCGGTGGTGGGCCGGGAAGTTGCCCGACGTCCCGTACCCCGCGCGGGCTCATTCGCTTCGGTTACAACGACGCCCGTAGACGGAGCGTCATCGGACGCCAGGGTCGTGGCGTTTCAGGGGGCACGCGGTGCCTACAGCGAGATAGCGCTCCTGCGGTATTTTGATGATCTGCAGCACGAGGTCGTTCCCAGGAGCTGCGATCGCTTCCGGCAGGTCTTTGAAACCGTCCTGGCGGGGGACGCGCAGTTCGGGATCGTGCCGCTGGAAAACTCGCTCATGGGATCGATCCACGAGAATTACGACCTCCTGCTGCAGTATCCCGACCTCACGATCGTCGGGGAGATTCATATCAGGATCGAACACAGTCTGATCGGCACCCCCGAGGCCAGCCTGGATACGATACACACGGTGATCTCCCAGGCCCCCGGTATCGAACAGTGCCGCGATTTTCTGGACGCCCACCCGGACTGGACGCTGACGCCGTTCTACGACACCGCCGGCGCCGTGGCTCAGGTCCGGGATTCCAACGACCCGTCCCTGGCGGCGATCGCCAACCACCGCACGGCTGAGCTCTACGGTATGAAGGTGATCCGGCAGGGAATCGAGACGAATCCGCGTAATTACACGAGATTTGCGATTCTTTCCCGGGAGGATCGGGCGGAACGCGACCAGAGCGCCGATATGGCGACGATCGTGTTCTCCACGCCGGACAAACCGGGAGCGCTTTTCGAGTGCATGCGAATCCTGGCGGAACGGGAGCTGAACCTTAAGAAACTCGAATCCCGCCCGATTCTCGGACAACCCTGGCGCTACATGTTCTACGTCGATGTGGAACTGCCCGGAAGCCAGGCGCAGTTCGACGAGGCGTTCGTCGCGCTTGAGGCGGAGACGCACGATCTTCGTCTTCTGGGGACGTTCAAGGGATCGCGCGGGTTCTGATTGTCCGCTCGGCTGGTTTTTCTATCCGCGGGGACCCTTACTCCGCCGGGCCGGCCGGCCCGGCGGGGTTGTTTCAGTCCGCGGGGTCTATTCCGAGGCGTCGCAGCTGCTCCATCTCCTCGTACCTGGCCACGTACTCATGGTTCTTCTTACGGGCACGTTGTACGTGTTCCCGCATGGCTACGAGTTCGACGTTGACGCCGCGCAGGCGGTTGCGCTGGTCCCGGTGTACCTCCGCTCGGAACATCGTGTCCAGGGACTCTACCCGCCGGAGGATCACGGTCATCTCCTGAAGGTCCTTGGTGACGAACTGGAGCAGTTCCGCCTCCGGTGTCTGCTGCAGCTTGACCCAGGCGTTTCCGGAGCGGCTGAGGATCCCGTTGTATACGCGGGCACGACGGCTCAGAGTACTGAGGAACTCCTCAAACCGGATTTCCTCACTCTGGCGCAGCCCTGTCTTGTCGTCGATGTACTCCACCGTATAGATGCGCCGTTCCGTGTCCCTGGAGCGGAGGCGTCGCCATACTGCTTGCAGGAACTCCCCGAAGGACAACTTCCTGCTGTCAAGAATCACCGAGTTGTCGTTCAACTTCTGAACAACTTCCTCCAGGGACCGGCTGCTGGCGGCGAGTGCCCGAGCGGCGTCGAGCAGCAGTTCCTTGAGATCCGGGGCGGCTTTTTTCTTCGTTTCCTTTGGCGCGGTCTTGAGTCTTTCCAGGAGCGAATTCCGTATCGCCGGTCCGCGGTCACGGGAGTTCTCCGAGAGGATCTCCATCACCAGTTCCCGTGCAAACGGTTGGCCCGGCATCGTTTTGGGCCAAACGGAACGGATTTTCTGCTGCGCCTGCTCAGGGTCACCTGCTTCTCTCGATAGCCCTGTTACGGGTAGAACCGCTTGCCGGACCTTCAGCTTGTACCGCTCCCGTTGCAACTCCGTTATGCTCTTGAGGTGGGCCAACGCCTTGCGGGCCGCGCCGCTGAGCTGCTCCTGCGCGTCGGAGGCAATATTCGCCGAAAGCTGATCGCTTCCCTTCTTGACTTTGATCACCTGTTCCGCCAACGCCCTGGTTGTGGGTTGCGTGGCGGTTTCTCCTAGGTTCTGCCAGTTGATGTACCTGGTAAACTGCACCAGAGTCTTTAGCTGACGCAGAGTCAGATTCTCCAGGGAGAAGTCAAAGTAATTCACCACGAACGTGAGCTGTGCCATGAACTGGGCGGTGCGGATACCCAGTTCCTTCTCCCGCTCGCTTTCCAGAAACGGCTGGTCCGACGGGACGGTCACCTCGGAGATACGCTGCTCATAGGAGTAAGGATCGAGTTTCACCAGTCCCTTCTTCTTGAGAACGTTGTAAAGCGCCTCATAACTCGATTGCATCCAGAGATAACACTGTTTCAGTTCCGGAATAACCGTTTCCTGAATCTCCGCTTCCCGCGTGACGAGGGCCTCCTCAAGGTCCTGTTCAAACGTCGCCAGCTCGTCCATGGCGCAATCATACGGAAAAGTACCGTGTTGCCGCAAGCGAGAACGTCCGGCAGCCCCTGTATAATGGTATGGAAGAACGAAAATCCTGTGGTTTTACCAGATCATCGCGTGGACCCGGCGCTCCTGTTTTCATGCTTGTGCTGTCTTGTATCGTCAGTCTCTGCACCGGGTGCAGCGTTCCGGGCATGGCCGTAGCCCTGGACCTGCCCGTACTTCCGGACCGGTACCCCGTGGACAGCTGGATCGTGCGCTGGTGGGACGGCGCGGAAACCCGGGAAAAGACGGTGCGGGCGGAGAACCGGATCGGGCAGGGTCCGGTCCGGCTTGCCCTGGACTCGCGTGGCGCCTCCCTGGTTGCGGTGTCTCTTATAGCCCTGACCGGTCCCGGTGGGGATCTCCCGATCGCTCCGTTGGGAGGTTGGACCGACGAGCCCGGAACCCCGATCGTTCCCGATCGCCACGGCGGTGAGCTGGCGGAGGTGCTGCTCATGGTGGCGCGGGGCGGACTGGACCCCGGGCTCGTCAACGTCCCGCGCCTGGAGGCGTTGATCCGGTCCCGGGTCGCGCGTAATCCCCGGCGGCTGGACCGGTCCCGGCTCGCGGCGGCCCTCGCAGAGCGAGAGATGCGCAGTTACCACGCGGCGGAACGGAGAGTGACGCTGCACCAGGTACGGTTGCTCTTGGCCGACGGGGTGGAAGACGGGACCGACGGTGCCGATGGTACCGACGCTGAAAACGAGTTGGACGGTCACCGCGGCGCATGGACCGGCGATGACTCCGCGGAGGACCGCTACGTTCCGGCACCGGCGGGAGCGTACGAGCTCTTCTCCGTACCGGTGATCCCCGGGGAGGTGCGCCGCTTGTGGCGGCGCTGCCCCGACGGTACGTGCTACCAGTTACTGATGGTGTATTCCACCCCCGAGGGCAACACGTACCACACGATACGAGAGGTCGTTATCGCACCACAAAATTGACCAGTTTATCCGGCACGACGATCACCTTGACCACTTCTTTGCCGTCGAGGTACGCGCCAATGCGCTCGTTCTGGGCGGCGAGCGTCTGCAAAGTGGGCTTGTCCATCCCGGCGGTGACATCGATCCGGGACCGGACCTTGCCGTTCACCTGCAGCACCACCGTGACCTGCTCGTCCCTGGTGAGCGATTCCTCGTACTCCGGCCAGGGCGCGAGTGACACCGGCGCGGGGTTGCCCATCATCTCCCAGAGTTCTTCCGCCAGGTGCGGAGCGTAGGGAGAGAGCAGCCGTACAAAGGGATCCCAGATCTCCCGGGGCAGGTTATCCCGCTTGTAGAGTTCGTTCACCAGGATCATCATCTGGCTGATCGCGGTGTTGAACGCCAGGTCGCTCGTGTCCTGCGTGACCTTGCGGATCGCCTTGTGCAACGTGCGCAGCATCTCCTCGTCGGGTTTTTCATCGCTCACGGTACGTTCCGTAAGGCGCCATACACGGTCGAGAAAACGGTAGACGCCGACCAGGCCGTTGGTGGACCAGGGTTTCTCCTGGCGCAGAGGACCCATGAACATCTCGTAGACGCGTATGCTGTCTGCGCCGTAATTCCGTACCACGTCGTCCGGGTTGATCACGTTGCCGAGGCTCTTGGACATCTTGGCGCCGCCCTCGCCGAGGATCATCCCCTGGTTCACCAGGCGGAGGAACGGCTCGTCGGTGTTCACCACGCCGATGTCATACAGCACTTTGTGCCAGAACCGGGAGTAGAGCAGGTGGAGCACGGCGTGTTCCGCGCCGCCCACGTAGAGGTCTACGGGCATCCAGTATTCGATCTTCTCCCGATCCGCCAGGGCGTTCTCATTATTCGGGTCCAGATAGCGCAGGAAGTACCAGCAGCTGCCGGCCCACTGGGGCATAGTGTTTGTCTCGCGGCGTCCTTTCTTCCCGCTGCCGTCGGGGCACTCGCACTCCACCCACTCGGTAACGGCCGCCAGGGGACTCTCCCCGGTGCCGGTGGGGGTATACTTCTCCACCTCCGGGAGCGTGAGCGGGAGGTCCTCGTAGGGTACCGGCTTATACTCGCCGTCGCACTCCACCAGGGGGATCGGTTCACCCCAGTAGCGCTGTCGGCTGAAGATCCAGTCCCGGAGCTTGTAGTTCACCGTGCGTTTTCCGATCCCGCGCTCCTCGAGCCACGCGATGATCCGATCCTTGAACTCCGCTGTGGGGAGACCGTTGAACTCTCCGCTGTTGACCGCGAATCCCTCCTCGGTGAACGCCTCGGTGAGCGGCTCCGTCGCGTCTTCCCGCGGAGATCGAGCCACCACCTTGACGATCGGCAGGTCAAACTGCGTTGCGAACTCCCAGTCCCTCTCATCGTGACCGGGAACCGCCATGATCGCGCCGGTACCGTAGCTGAGAAGGATATAGTCGGAGATCCAGATCGGGATCCGCTCCTCGTTGACGGGGTTGATCGCGTACGCTCCGGTGAATACGCCGGTTTTATCCCGGTTGAGCTCGGTCCGTTCCAGGTCGCTCTTGAGCCGGGTGGCATCCACGTAAGCCTGTACCTGCCGTGCATGCTCCGGGGTGGTAACCTGCGCCACCAGGGGATGCTCCGGGGCGAGTACCATGTAGGTAGCCCCGAAGAGTGTGTCCGGCCGGGTGGTGTAGACCACGATATCCTCGCGGGAGCCCGCAGCGTCCACCGGAAACCGAACGTCGGCGCCTTCCGACCGGCCGATCCAGTTCCGCTGCATCGCCTTGATCGACTCCGGCCAGTCCAGGTCCTCGAGTCCCTCCAGAAGACGGTCCGCGTACTCCGTGATCCTGAGCATCCACTGCCGCAGGGGACGACGTTCCACGGGGTGGTTTCCCCGTTCGCTCCGGGGACCCTCCGGCGTGGCGATCACTTCCTCGTTGGCGAGGACCGTTCCGAGGGCGTCGCAGTACCACATGGGGATCTCCGCGACGTAGGCAAGGCCTTGCTCCCAGAGTTTGAGAAAGATCCACTGCGTCCACCGGTAGTAATCCGCGTTGTGGGTGGATACTTCCCGGTCCCAGTCGTAGGAGAAGCCCAGGCTCTTGATCTGCTCCCGGAAGCGCTTGATGTTGGCTTCCGTCGTGGTCTTCGGATGCGTGCCGGTCTGTACCGCGTAGTTCTCGGCGGGCAGACCGAAGCTGTCGAATCCCATGGGATGCAGTACGTTGTACCCGTTCATGCGCAGGTAGCGGCAGTAGATATCGGTAGCGGTGTAACCCTCGGGATGGCCCACGTGTAGCCCCGCTGCCGAGGGATAGGGGAACATATCCAGGACATACCGGCGACGTTCCTTTGGAATAGCGGGGTCTTCCACGGCCCGGAAGGTGCGGTTGTCCTCCCAATACTGCTGCCATTTCTGCTCGATCTCGCGGAACGGATACTTCTTCATGCGCGGCATGGTACTCAATGCTTCACAGTACCGTCAATCGTGGCCACCATTGAGAACTCCCGAATCGTGGCTTACAATTGAGGTGTGCACCATGGGACGAACGCGTCGCGCTTTGCCGGCGCCTGGTACCCGGCGGACCCGGATCGTCTCGCGACGCTCCTGAACAGTTCCGCTCCTCTACGGTCTGAACCGGATTCAGCCCGACCTCCACGCGTTGCCGTGCTCCCCCACGCCGGACTGGCGTACTCCGCGCGGGGTCAAGCTGCGTTCTGGCAGCGGCGCGCCTCCTGTTGCAGGGACGGTCGCGGGCGACCGGATGCGATCGTGATCCTGGCTCCGAGCCATCACGTTCCGTTACGCCGGGATACGACTCTGGGGGCGGCTTTCTCAGGGCACGAAACGACCGGGGGAACGGTACCGGGTCTGCCGGTGAATCTGGGCGACCGTACAGACCCCTCCGTCGTGGCGGAGGAGCACGCCGTGGAGTTGCTCCTGCCTGCGCTGAAGCATTTCGGAATCACCGTTCCCGTAGCCGCCCTGCTGGCAGCTCCTCTCTCGGGTCCACCCGCGGCGCGGGCGATCGCGGACCGGGTGCTCGACCGGCTCACCGCGGCGACTTCTCTCCGGAACGACGCCGGCGTTGATCCGGACCGGGTTATGTGGCTGGTAAGTTCCGATTTCACTCACTATGGACCGCGTTTCGGTTTCTGTCCCTTCGGGAATCGGCGGTACGGAGAGATACGGGACGCCGTAGCGGAGGAAGACCTGCGTGTGGCCGAGGCGGCGGCCTCGGGAAGTCTCGAGCGATTCTGGGCCTCGATCCAGGGGGAGAGTACCGTCTGCGGCCGCTACGCGATCGCGCTTGCGCTGGCGCTGCTGGAAAGGGTTGGCGCCGCGCCCGCAGCGGGGCGGGTGCTTTCTTATTATACGTCCGCCGACGGTACGCCGACGCCGGAGGAGGAACGGGACTTTGTCTGTTACGCCACGGTGGAGGTGTGCACGGAATGAACGGGAACGACGTCGACCCTGCCGGTGAGCAGACCTACAGTCCGGAGTATTCTCCGGTTTCCCCGGAGGCGCAGCGGAGGTTGCTCTGTTACTCCCGGACGCTGCTCGCGCACGCGCTGGGTGTACCGGATACTTTCGGGGGGGGCGAGGTCCGGTCCGCCGGCAGCGTGGTGGAGGCCACGGCGCATGTCGCGGATCAGGAACCCTCTCCTCCCGAAGGCGACCCCGTATACGACCAGGCCCTGGGAGCGTTCGTGACGTTGCGCGTCGAGGGCGAGCTGCGCGGATGCATCGGCTCCATAACCACCGACGAAACGCTCGTCCGTTCCGTACGGCGGCGTACGCTGGATGCGGCGTTCCACGACCGGCGGTTTCCGCCGCTGACCGCCACCGAGCTGGAGTTTCTTCTGATCGAGCATTCCGTGCTCTCCTCACCACAATGCGTCCGGTGCAGTCACGGAATCGTCCTGGGAGAACACGGGATGATACTCACCGTGGGTTCCGCCCGGTCGGTGTTTCTTCCGGAGGTGCCCACGCAGCAGTGCTGGACCCTGGAGGAGACGCTCAACGCCCTGGCGGTCAAGGCGGGCCTGCCCAAGGACGCCTGGCGGGAGGAAGACGCGGTGTTGCAGGTATTTCGTACGCAGCATTACGGGGAGGACCGGTAACGACGATGAGTTCCGAGGTTAACCTGGAAAACGAGACACAGTACCGGCCGGACGCGTTCGCCACGGGCAACCCGGAACCGTTGCAGTGTGACTTCTGCGCGCACCGCTGTCGCATTCCTCCCGACCGGACCGGCCTCTGCGGGGTGCGCTACCACGTCCCGGGGAGCCCCGGACAACCTCCACGGATTGTCACGACCGTATACGGAGAGATCCAGACGGCGGCCACGGATCCGATCGAAAAGAAGCCGCTCTATCATTTCCTGCCGGGGTCACGGGCGTTCTCTATCGCCCTGGGGGGGTGTAACTTCCGGTGCCGCTTCTGCCAGAACGACGGGATCGCCTTTGCGGAGAACCTGGGATCCGCCCTTGTGCACTGGGAGCCGGGCGACCTTGCCGAGGCCTGGCGCCGATCCGAGGCACCCGTGCTGGCGTACACGTACACGGAGCCGGCGGTATGGCAGGATTACCTCCTGGACAGCGGCGTGGAAGCGGCAAAACAGGGAGCCCGGATCGTGATGGTGTCCAACGGGTTTTTCACGCCCCAGGCTGTCGACCGGCTCCTGCCGGTGGTGGAAGCGTTCAATATCGACCTCAAGGGAAACGAGGAGTTCTACCGGAGCCTCTGCCGCGCCACCGATTCTCCCGTAATCGAGGCGATCCGGCGGATCGCTCCGTACCGGCACGTGGAGGTAACCACGATGCTCATGGAGCGGTTTCATGACGACACCGTCCTGACGACGTTGCGGGATCACCTGGTGGATGCGGGGGTGCAGGTCTGGCACTTGAGCCGCTTCCACCCCGCGGGAAAGATGCTCGACGAACCGGCTACGTCGGAGGCGTTTCTCCGGCACGCCCTGGAGACGGTGAAGACCGACAGAATTCCTTATCTCTACGCCGGGAACAGTCGAATATTGGAGTATCAGCGGACGCTCTGTCCCCGGTGTGGTACGCTCTGCGTTGACCGTGGCGCCGAGGTTGTAAACGATCTCGTTCGCGGAGCGTGTCCTCGGTGCGGAGTGCATCTGTACGGTGTCTTTCAGTGAGACTTTAACCAACGATCGGGAGGATTTGTGAGACGAATACTGGCAGTGAGCATCCTGGCTCTTCTAGCGGCTCCGCTGGCGGCACAGAACTCGGTGTCCGCCGGGATGGGAGTACATTTTTTCCGGTACGATACGGCGTATCTGACCGTGATGAACGCTACGTACCTGCACGAACTGAACGAAGGCCTGGAATTCAACCTGGGCGGCGAGTTTGCGATCCATACGTATGACGACGACGGAAGCACGGAGGCGCGGTTTCTCATCCCCGCCAACGTGGGATTGAACTTCAATTTTCCCCGGGGGAATATGCTCTTTGTATTCGGTACGGGACTGACGCCGGTGTTCAACGTCAATCCCGACGACGAGGAGGATCTTCGCTTTTACATGGGGCCCTACGTGAAAGGGGCGCTCCGGGTACACGTACACCCGATCATGAGCTGGTTCCTGGAAGCGCAGCAGGACCTGCTGATCGGTGGCGACGACTGGATCAACACCGGGACGCGTCTTGCCACGGGAATAAACTTCTCGTTCGTTCCTCGGGACAGGTAAGCGGCGTATCGGGAAATAAAAGAAGCGCCCTCCCGGGAAAGGAGGTGAAAACCCGGGAGGGCGACAGGCCGAAACAACGCCCTTGATGAAAGTGACGTATATAAATGGTATCTACTCCGGAATATACACCGGTATATGCGTTATTTCAAGACGCAAAGCGTCTTTTTTTATCGAAATTGCAATCAACTGCAATCGATTTGCAGGCGCGGAGACGCCCCCGCGCCGGGCTATAGAAAGACCCCCGGCGTGACCGGGGGTCCGGAAATGACAATGCTCGTACCGGCGGTATCTACTCGACCTTCAGTACTTCCTTCATCGCCTGCTTGATGCTGTCCTTGGGAAGGGCTCCCACCGCCATCTGCGGTTTGTCGTCCACCGGGATGAAAAGCATCGACGGGATGCTCTGGATACCGAACACCGAGGCCAGCTCCTGCTCCGCGTCGGTATCCACCTTGTAGATATTCATCTTGTCACCGAATTCCTCGGAGAGTTCCTCCAGGATAGGCGCTACCATCTTGCACGGTCCGCACCAGTCGGCGTAAAAATCGATGATCGCCGGTTTGTCGCCCTTGAACGACCAGTCCTTGCTCTCTTCAAAGTTGAACACCTTATCGATAAACGCTTCTTTCGTCAGATTCTCAGTCATTTTCTCCGCTCCACTGATATAAAAATTTCTATATAGAGAATAACAACATTAAGCGCGGAAATCAAGGGAAACGGGAAGAAATTCCGTCGTATACGGTGGATTCCGCCGGGAAACTATCGGGAAGGCGCAGTTCAAGCCTCAGGAGATCCTCTCCGAGCAGAGTACGAAGCACCTCGATCCCGTTCCGGGCGGCGCTTCGCAGGAGATCCTCCGTCGGGGCGGTCACCGTGACGTGCTCCTCTACAAACGTCGTTACGCGCCGCCAGCCCTCCGCATCGAGGTGGAGCGCGGGAAAGGGGTAGTTGGCGCGACTGATGTTCTCCGTCACCACCGTGAGGAGTTGCGGCGGCGGAAGAGTGTATACCACGCGCCCGTCTTCGCCCGCCGTTTCCAGTGCTTCCTCCAGGTCCGCAGCCAGAGTCCGCAGGTCGTAACCGTAGATCAACGAGGTCGTGACAACGGCAAACCGGTGGTCGCTCCGGGACGCCGCGAGCTGCAGCGACGCCGAGAGGTTGATCGCGCGCAGATGAGCGAGCTCTTCCGGCGCGAGTGCTTCCGCCGCGGTCGTGCCCGCCGATGCTATCTTCCGGAGTAACTCCGTAACGGTCAGGTGCGGCGCGAGAAAATCGTGGGGAAAGACCGAACGCCGCACGTAGGCAAGCGTCTCAAGGTGCGCCAGGTCGCGCATTTCCTGCAGAGTCGCCACGGATCCGCCGGTCTGCTCCCGCGTGAAAAAGAGCGATCCCGGGAAGCGGTCCGAGGACTGCCACAGCGCCAGGAGCAGCGAGACTCCTGCCACGATAAGCGCTATCGCGCTCAACCAGACCGGCGGCGCCCGGAAGCGGGAGTTTCTGCGCGTGGTGCCGCGGCGACGCGCACCGCTTCGGTCATCGGCGCCGCCCCGGTCGCGGCGCGCCGGCTTGTCGGCTTTGCGGGACCTGGCCGGGCTCATCCGGTAATCTCCCGCTCGGCGGGCCGGAATCGGATCTGCACGTCCGAGAACCCGCCCGCGTGAAGGAGTCGAGTTACCACCGCCCGGGCCTGCCGTTCCGCCTGGTGCAGCATACCCCGATCTATCGCGTCGCGACGGTTGCGTTCCTTCGCGGCTTCCACCTCGTCGCTCACCTCGACCCAGTCAATCCGTCCCAGCCGTTCCTGCACGAAGTACTGCGTGATCGACCGTTCTTCCGCGTCCACTCGGATCACCTCCGGTGCCGGCAGCGTTACAAAGACGCGTTCTCCCGTGGTCTCGTCCAACTGTACGTCTACACCTCGAGCGAGGTCGACCCCCGCCAGGATCGAGATCGAGACGGAGAAGAGTATCCGTCGGCTCCCGGCGGGAATTCCGAGGAACCGCGACTCCTCGCCGAAGTAGATCACGTCGCGATACCGGTACTCCGTGGTCGTGATCGTCTGGAGGTTGCGGATTCGTTCCGCGATCTCCGACGCTGAATGCACGTCGCTTGGATCACGGCTCTGGATGAGTATGATCACCGCAAAGATAAGGGCTGTTACGGCGGTGGCGAGGATCAGCCAGGACAGAAGTCGTTTCATGGTTGCTCCTGGTAGTTTAAGAGAATTGACCACAACGGTGCAAATAAAAGCGCTTTGTGTTACAGTATTTAAGGTATATGAGTAACGAACTCCTGCATCGTCGGCGGATACGCCTTGCTTTCCCGGTTTTCCTGGTCCTGTGGGCGGTGATAATCGCCGCGCCCGTGACGGGACAGGACCGGACCGTGAGGCCCCGGGTAGTACTCGTGCTCGGAACCGCGCCCGCATCGGATACCGGTACCGCCGCAGTGGAAGCACAGGATCTGCTGGAAACGACGATCGAGGGTCACCTCCGGTCGAGCCTGCGCTACGACCTCGTCCGTATGCGGACCTCCGACGCGCCGGAAACGTTCGTGGAGAAGATCGGTCGCAACGAACAGCTGCCCTCCGGAGTCGACGCGGTAGTGTTTGCCCGGACCGCGCCGCGCCGGGACGGGAGCCTCCGGGTGGAGCTCGACCTCTGGCGGGAAGGACGATTCCTCTGGTCGCTGGAGTCGCAGTTGCCACTCGGTCGTGAGCGGTTTCGCGTGGCGGTGAATCTGGCGGACTCGCTGGAATCGGAGCTGGCCGGGAGCTTTCCGGGATTCGGGCGTCTGAGCTTCCGGAATACCGGGGTGGACCATCCCTATTACGTCTACGCCGACCAGGTCCTGATCGGCGCAAACCTGCGGGCGATCGAACTGCCCCAGGGGGACTGGGAGATCGAGGTCCGGCGACGGGATGACGGATTTGAGCACGTGGTGGGACGTCGCCGCGTGACGCTCCGGGACGAGGACTTTCAGGAGCTGACGTTCCGGCTCGACCGCGATCCACCGCCGGTACCGGGATTCCTGCGACTCATGGATCCCACCGAACGCTGGCACGCGCTCTACGATCTGCGCGGCGCGGTGATGATTCCGCAGGCGGGGTTTGAAGACCTGGAAGGTACCGGGCGCGGAGTGTTCGCCACGGCGCTCTTCAACGACGTGTTTTTCCGCGGACACGTCTTTGGATTTGAGGTGGGGTACATAACGCTGGAAGCGGAGGATACGCTCGTCGGGGATATGGTACTGGACCTCGAATCGACGTCGCTCATGGCGAGCACGGGAATCTCCGTCGGTCCCGTGGCGAAGGTCGACTATATCGTCCGCGTCGGTGGCGGGATCGCGTTTTCCCGGACGGAATCCTCATCCGATTTTTTTGACGACTCGGACGAGTTTGTGGAGATCGATTACTCCCCGGCGTTCGCCGGATCCATGGAGTTCGGCTTCGGGTTCCTGCGGAACTCCCGATTGTCCCTGAACATCTCCCTCCACGGTATATACGAGAATGACGAGATCTACTCCTTCCTGGGACTCGCTCTGGGCCTGGGGGGACGATTCTGACACGGGTAGACGCGGATAGTCGGCGCTACCGGATCACCGAGGATTAACATCATGGAAAGCAAAGAGATCATCGATCAGGTGGACCTCATCCGCGAGGTCTTTTCTTACGCGCACCGGTTCCGGGGTAAGACGTTCGTCATTCACGTGGATTACGGAGCGGTGGACGATTCACGGCTGACCTCGCTTGTGCAGGACCTGGTGCTCCTCCACCAGGCGGGTATCAGAATCCTTCTGGTGCCGGGCGCGCGGCAGCGCATAGATGAAGTTCTTGTCCGGTACAACATCCCCTGGCGACGCGAGCGGGGAATCCGCATCGCCTCAAGTGAAGCGATTCCTTTCATAAAGATGGCCGCCGTGGACGTGACCAACCGGTTCATGACGCTCCTGAGCGCGCACCATACCAACGCGGTGGTGGGTAACTGGGTCCGCGCCCGCGGGATCGGGGTGGTGGACGGGATCGACTTCGAACACGCCGGCACGGTGGAGCGGGTTCAGCTGGACCTGGTGCGACGTACGCTGGAGCAGGGGATCATTCCGATCTTTCCCTGCATCGGCTGGAGCGTGAGCGGCAAACCCTACAATATCTCCTCCCGGGAGCTGGCGTTCCGGATAGCCGTCTCCGTGGAGGCGGACAAACTCTTCTTCATCACCGACCAGATGGGGATCAACGGCCGCGATTTCACCGTACCGGAGGGGGTGGACCTGGCCCCGGACGGACGGATAAGCCGTCTCACCGTGGAGGAAGCGCGGGAGTTTCTTGCGCTCAACGGCGTGAGTGAAACGGAGATGAGCCGTCCCGTTCCGAT
>SLRR01000165.1 GCA_007130865.1 Spirochaeta sp.
CGCGACGCCGGAACGGGCGACTTCGTTCTCAATATACGTAAAACGTTCAAGAAAACGCTCGTTGGTACCCGCCAGCGCGACAGAAGCGTCGGTTTTTACTTTTCTAGATAAATTAACCACCGAGAATAAGAGATCACCAATTTCCTGCTCGATGTGGTGATTGTCCCGCAGAGCACCGCCGCCGGCATGCGCCGCTTGAAGCGCTTCGTGAAGTTCGTCCGTCTCTTCCCGGATTTTCTCGATAACCGGTGCTGCGTCGGGCCAGTCAAACCCCAGGTGTGCAGCTTTTTTCTGGATCTCCTGCGCTCGTTCCAGCGGGGGAAGTCCGTTGCTGACGTACGCGACGGACTCGGGTTTGTTTTCCACGTTCCGTTTTATCTCGTTCCAGTTGGCTACTACGGTTTGCTCGTCCTCGGCTACAACGTCGCTGAATACGTGGGGATGGCGTCGAATCAGTTTCCGGCCGTTTTCTTTAAGAATCTCCTGCAATGACGGTCCGCCGGCATCCTTAAGAGCATCCGCCAGGAGGAGCGTCACGAGAAACACGTCTCCCAGTTCCTCGGCGACGTGGTGCAGGGTGTTGTTCTCGGCGGACCCGGGTTCGTCTTCGTCCGGTATCCGCGCTTCTGATAGGACGCTTTTTCTCTTCTGGTGATCATTTATCGCGGCGAGTAGTTCGAACGATTCCTCCACGATGAATCGGCGAAGAGAGTTCAGGGTCTGTTTGCGGTCCCAGGGGCAGCCGTCGGGCGCACGCAAACGCCGTACGATCGCTGCATACTGCTCAAAGATATTCGCCTCGTCTCGATCGAGAAATTCCTGCGTACGACCGTCAGGCACGAGCTCGTCCGATGTGAGGTCGTGATCGATGGTGTTGTTATCGTCGCCGAAGTTATCGTCGGGAAGCGTCATACATCTTTACCATGATATAAGTAGACAGAATATTCATTATAGGAAGTTGCCGTAATGAAAAACATCGTCACGCGGCGCCCGTTGTGAGGGTTATGAAGAGGACGATTCAATCGTACGTATCCTTTCTCTCGCTGAGCGAGGCGAAGATCGAGAGAACGATCGTAGCGGCGATTATCGGCGGGAAGATATTCAGCACGCCGTTAATGGTACGGAGTTGCTCTATTATGTCTGCAAAGAAGTAATCCACCAGGCCGCCGAGAAACGCACCGACTATAGCTACGGTGACGGCTCCCCAGAAGTTTCCGGTAAAGGAACGGCGGAAACCGTAAACAAAAAGAATAGCCAATGCGAAGGCGATCACCACGTAACTCAACCCTACTGCAAGAAACAATGTTGTCACGCGTTATTCCTACCATATGAAGGGGAAAATTGGAAGGTCGATGCATGCGTGCGCACGCCGGCACAACGTAGGAAAGAAGCAAAATCGAGACGTTTTCGGCGAGTTCTCAATTACGACCCGATATCAAACTCGATTATAGCTTCTTCCAGCCGTAGAGGTTCGCTGTAAAACGGTCGGAAAGTACCATCGGTTCGGTCGATTCCGACGGCCAGCGCGTACAGGACGATCTTCAGTTCGTTTGTGTCCGACTCGGTCGGTACCAGGTCCGAGTTATAGATATCGTGCTGCCCCGTTTCAATCCTGTTCTGATTCCAGAACGTGGGATAACCGTCATCAGCGGATCCGGGATCGGTTATGGAGGTCGTGGTATGGCGACGACGGAGGCCGGAGATCACCGTTTCCGTATCGACTCTGGTCACGACGATTTCCGCATCTTCCGGGGCCGGGTCGGGGTCTCGCTGGAACGGCTGCCTCAGGTCCAGTTCCAGAGTGAACCGGTTGCCGATCGGTCCGAGGTCGATATGGACCCGGCGGTCGTCATAACTCACCAGAGATCCATCAGGGTTCCGATATAACGCGACGGCCCGACGAAAACCACGCTGCGCGAGTCGACCCGTACCGGGGGATCTCGGTGTGGCGTCTATGGCCGATTCGTCGGACCGTACCAGGTCTTCCCCGGCGGACGTCGTCAGATAGAACTTGTACCAGATATCGTACCCTAGAAAATCGTCGATATCGTTGTTGGGATTGTGCTGAAACGTTAGAATCGCCTGGTTGGCAACCCCTTCCAGTCCGGGATTTTCCGGGGGCCAGAGAAACGGTACCGAGGGCAGGCCGCACGCGGTGAGAAGAAACGTCAACGGCGTCGCCCACAGGGCGGTCCTTGCGACTGACCCGAAGAAGTAACGAGCGACCCGTCTCCGTGCCGGCGCCTTGAAGGGAGGAACGACTCCGCCTCCCCTACTTCTTCTTTTTCTTTGCCGTCGGGAGAGAATCACCGGGGTCGAGTCCTTCCGGGACATCCACGAGCTCGTAGATCACTACGGGTTTGTTCTTACCTTTTACGCGGATGTTATCCAGCTCCCGGGCGACTACGCGGTCCTTTACCAGGCCGTAGGTGAATTCGCTCATGATGATACGCGTTCCGTACTCCTTGTTGGTTCCTTCCAGGCGGGCTCCAAGGTTTACATTGTCACCCATGAGGGTGTAGTTCATGCGCCCCATACTCCCCATGTTACCAACCGTCATAATCCCCGAGTTAAGACCGATGCCGATATTGATCCGCCGCTCCGGCGGCCATTCTGCGTTCAGTTCGTCCAGGATCTCGAGCTGGCGGAGAGCCGATTTGCACGCCAGGATCGCGTGATCCTCCTGAGGCAACGGAGCGCCCCAGAAACACATGATCTCGTCGCCCACGTACTTGTCAAGTGTACCCTGATACTCCAGGATCGCGTCGGTCATTGCCGTGAGATAAAGATTCAGGTGGTTTACCAGTTCCTGCGGTGTCATCGATTCCGAGAGCGTCGTGAACCCCCGGATATCACTGAAGAACACCGTAAGGTCTTTGTCGACACCACCAAGTTCCGGAGGACTGTCCAGGATCTCCGTGACGACCGCGGGGCTGACGTACTTTCCAAACATCTCCTTGATGCGGCGTTTGTCTTTCTCCTCGGTCATTACCCGGTAAACCACGATCGACACGAAGGTGAGCAGCATCGAGATCGCCGGTGAGGAGAAGTTGATCACGAACGACTGGTTGTCGAAGATTATCGTCGTGGCAAAGAAGAGTACGATCACCAGCACGAACGTTGTCAGCATTGCCCATTGGGTGGCGAGTCGCGAAGACATGAATGCCACCAGGAGCGTCAGGAGCGCGAGAATGAGAAAATCCGCCCAGACCGGTGCATACTGTACAAAGAGATCCATGATGATCGTGTTGAGCGCGTTGGCGTGTACTTCCACACCGTACATCAACCCGTAGGGAGTAAGTTTCTCGTCATCCGCCATGCCCTGGGCAAACGCTCCTACCATCACGATCCGGTTTTCCACCGCCCGCGTGGGGGGCCACGTGTTGGGATCAGGTCCGGGGATGCGGGCGGCGTACCCGTAGTAAGGTCGTACCGGGAACGTCTGATATCCGTCCCGGGCGGGGCTTGATCGACGGCCCATGTAATTGATGAGCATCGTGCCGTACTCGTCGATCGGGATAGTGATCTCCTCCACCTCGCGGTACCGGGCTTCTTCCACCAGTGCGCCTTCGTCGTCGTAGACCGCCGGGCGCGTGACGAGCCGGTACGGTACCCACTCTCCGCGGGAAGTGTCAAAATATTCGGGGTTGTCTATCCGGATGTGCTCGCCCAGGCGTACTTCCGCGTCTTCCAGCGACTTGTTGAAGTAATGCAGCGCCAGTGAGAGCGTGATCGACGGAATAAAGTGCTCCTGGTAGTGCCGGATCAGAAACGTGTGACCGTCCGCCTCGCCGTCACCGGTCGTATCCAGGGGCAGACGCGGCGCGTCGGCCTCCAGTGTTGTCCGCAGTTCCCGAAGCGTACTCTCCGTGATGGGTGTGGGAATCGTGTGGTCCCGCCCTTCCCGATCAAACCAGACGAGACGTTCGTAGTTGTCGGTATCCACCTCGATCGCAGCGTAAAATTCTTCCAGGTCCTCCAGGATGAGTTCGTCGATCAGTTCCGACGAACGTACCACCATGGGCTGCCGACGAAAGACGCTGTCAAAGTCATCCCATAGGTTGGGATGTCCATAGCCACCTACAGCCGCTGCGAAGGGGCGTAACGGTGGCTGAGCTCCAAAAAACGAGGGCATCCTGGTCCAGTCACCCTGGACGTTGGTAATCTTACCGCCGGCATCGAAGAGTGCTTCATGCCGCCGAAAATATTCCTGGTAGTTGGCCCGGGGGGGCTCGCTGTATTCGAGGATCGTTTCGAGAAAAACGCGTTCGTTGTCCTGCATCGCCTGCAGGAGCAGCGCGTCGTCCACGGCGGTCTCGCTCGGTTCTATAAAGAACAGGTCCAGGAAGAGCGCACGCTCGCGGTTGTTCTGGTCGGAGATGCGGGTAAAGGAATTGATCAGGTCCGCGTGTCGGTATCGGGGAAAGGGCCAGCGTCCGAATTGCGCCAGGGTGGAAGGATCGATTCCGACGATAAGGATATCATCGGATATGTTGGGGTTGCGGTCGACAAAGGTGACGCCTTCCTGAACCTGTTCGGCCTGGAAAACGTCCCGTAGGCTGAAGTGCACATCCAGCATCTTCAGTTCCAGACGGTCCGGTATCGCCGTACCGAACTGGAGAAGCACCATGATGCCTATTATCAGCAGGGCTATTACAAACCCGAAATACCGCGTCTCTAACAGTTTAGCCCGATTGAACGCCATTTTGCTTCTCCTCCGGAGGCCGCCTTCGGTTCGGTCAGGTATCCGCGCGAACCCCCTGACTGGTGAGCCAGATTATACGGTTTCTACCCAGATTTGTCCAATTGCTGTCCGGGTGATCATCCACGAGACGATTGTAATACTGCAGTGCCCGTGAAGGTTGTTCTTCCAGTTCGGAAAGACGCCCCAGATTGAAGAGCGCCCGCGCTTTCTCCGCGGTGGGGGCGCCTTCACCGGCCACGATCCGGTCCAGGAAGGAACGCGCCTCGTCGACGTCACCCAGTTCTTCCGATGCCGCGGCGGCGTTTGCCAGAGCGGTTCCCACCAGGTGACTCCGGGGAAAGCGTTCGGTGATTTCCAGAGAACGATCCCGGGCTGCGGCGTAGTTATCGAGTTTCCATTCCAGCTGTGTCAGAACCTGGAGCGCGCGAAGAGCGCCGTAACTGCGGGAGTAATCGGCGAGAATGCCCTCGGCGCGAGTTCGGATACTGCTTTCAAGATCCTGGAGGTCAGACGTCGAGTCCTCACCTTCTTTGGCCGTTGCGGTCCAACGTTCCCAGTCCTGTACGAGTAGTTCCGCTTCCCGCGCGGCTTGCTCCATACGGTTGTCCACAACCTGGAAAATAACGACCGCGGCAAATATACCTACCACCAGGACGGTGCCCAGGATGAGTAAAAACTTACGGTGATTTCCCAGAAACGAAGAAAGTCGTTCGGCTGTAGTCGGTGTGTCCTGTTTTCTTGTATCACTCATTAGGAAGTTTCTCCCTGTCGTTTCAGATTAAGGTCCTTCACCAGCTTGGATAGGTAGGACCGCTGTATATCGAGCTCTCTGGCGGCGGCCGTATGGTTCCAGCCGTGTCGGTCGAGAGCGGCTCGTATAAACTGTTTCTTGAAGAGGTTTATCCCATCCTTCAGGGCTTTCCCTTCGTATCGCGACTGATCAGCAGCGCTTCCGCCGTGCAGCAGAAGATCCTCGGGGAGTATCGTTTCGTGCCGACTGATCACCACGGCGCGTTCCACGGCGTTTTCCAGTTCCCGGACGTTACCGGGCCAATCGAAGGAGAGAAGCAGTTCCATCGCCTCCTCGGAAAACCCGGTGATCTTCTTGTTGGTCTCCAGGGCAACCCGCTTGAGAAAGAAATGAGCCAGTTCCGGAATGTCCTCGCGGCGCTGACGCAGGGGCGGCACTTGCAAGGGCAGCACGTTCAGGCGGTAATAGAGATCGCTTCTGAACTCTCCGTCCTCAACGAGCTGTTCTATATCCTTGTTTGTGGCGGCGATGATCCGCACGTCCACCGTGATCGAATCGCTGGAACCGAGTCGCTCGAAAGTACGCTCCTGGATCACACGCAGCATCTTGGCCTGCAGCGCCAACGGCAGGTCTCCGATCTCGTCGAGAAAAATAGTTCCCCGGTCGGCCAGCTCGAACCGACCACGCCGGTCCGCGACGGCGTCGGTAAACGCACCTTTTACGTGGCCGAAAAGTTCGCTCTCGAGCAGTGTCGGCGGTAGCGCCGCGCAGTTGACCCGGACGAACGGTTTGCTCGAGCGTCGTGAGTTCAGGTGGATTTGCTCAGCGATCAGCTCCTTACCCACACCGCTTTCGCCCAGAACCAGCACCGTGCTGTCCGTCGGGGCGATCCGTTCCACCAGGTTCAGCTGCTCTTCCATTGAACGGCTTGCCCAGACGAGCGTGTGGTATCCCTTGTCCGTGTTTACCTGGTCCTGCAACAGATCGACCTGGTTGCGTACTCTCTGAAATGTTTTGGCGTTATGGACGGCCATCGCGGCCTGGTTGGAGAATATTTCCAGCCATTGCAGGTCGTCCTGGTCAAACAGCTTGTTGCCTTTTTTGTTGAGAATCTCGATTACGCCGATACAACGATCCTTCACGCGCATAGGGACCGCGAGAATGCTGCTTGTGGTGTAGCCGATCTGGCGACCGATATCTCTCTGGTGCCGAGGGTCTTCGTCGGTATCGTTTACGATGAGCGACCGGTTGTGCTGCGCCACCCACCCGGCGATCCCCTCACCCATCTCGAGCGAAAACTGCTGAACCTGTGGCCCTTTTGCGCCGAGTGCGATCTCAAAATAGAGGCGGTTGTTTTCCGGATTAACCAGCAGAAGAGACGAAGCCTCACCCTCGGTCAGGCGCGTGGCGGATTCGACGATCCGGTACAGGACCGCCCTGAGATCGGAAAAATCCGAATTGATCAGGGCGTTGATCTCAATGAGGGTCTCGAACCTGTCGAGATCGACCTGTGCCAGTTTCATTCCCACTTCTGGAACGGACCGGGGGCGTCCGTTCAACCGTCCTGTTTTTCTTTCAGCATATCTCCGAGGGTGACAGTGGCGCTGTCGTCCTCGTCGTGGATGTACTTTTCAAGCTCCTGGCGCTGCTCCTGGCGCTGCAATTCCCGGATCGAGAGGGAGAGACGCTGCCGCGTGGGATTGACCTCGGTGACTACACAGCGAACGGTTTCGCCGACTTTGTATCGCTCGATCGCTTCCTCAAAGCTCTGGTGGCGAGGGTCGGCGACGTTCATCTTGTTGATAAGGCCTTCCACCCCGCCCTGAACGCGAACAAAAATCCCGAAATCGGTAATATTGGTGATCTCGCCCTCGATAATACTTCGCGGCGGATAGGCGTCACGCAACTGATTCCAGGGATCGTCCTCGAGCTGCTTCAACCCGACGCGGATGTTCTGGTTCTCCGGATCGCTCAGGATAACCACGACTTCCAGCTCCTGACCTTCCTGAAGAAGAGCGCCGGGATTTTTATACCGCTTGGTCCAGCTCAGGTCGTCTACGTGGAGAAACGCATCGATTCCCGGTTCGATCTCGAGGAACGCTCCGGTTGCTGTCAACTTCTTAACGGTAGTCTGCAAGCGCATGCCCAGAGGATACCGCGTATCAATATCTTCCCAGGGATTGGCGAGAACCTGCTTGAGGCCGAGCGATACGCGACCTGCCTGGATGTCGTAGTCCAGGATCTTGGTCTCCACTTCCTGTCCAGGCTGGAGAATTTCCCGAGGATGGTTGATGCGCTGCACCCAGGACATCTCGGAAATGTGCACGAGCCCTTCGATTCCCTCTTCCAGCTCGATGAACGCGCCGAAGTCGGTCAGCTTGGTGACGGTGCCGTTTACGACCTGGTCCACCCAGTAGCGGTCCTCAAACGTCTCCCACGGGTCCGGTGTCATGTGGCGGAGGCTCAGGTTTATCTTCCGCTCCTCCGAATCCATTTTGATCACCTTGAGGCGGATCTCCTGGCCCTTTTTCACGTAATCCTTGGGACGGGTCACGTGTCCCCAGCTCATATCGTTGATGTGGAGAAGACCGTCAAATCCCCCGAGATCGATGAACGCTCCGAAAGAGGTGAAACTCTTTACAACGCCGTCTACCTCGTCGCCGATCGTTACGTCCTCAAAGAACTTGTTGCGGTTCTTCTCAGTCTCCTGTTCAAGCCATGCTCTGCGGGAGAGGACGATGTTGACCCGGTTGTCGCTGTAGATACGCTCCACGAAGAAATAATCTTCCACGCCGACGTACTCTTCCGGATCATCCACGCGCCGGATATCGATCTTGGAGATCGGGTTGAATCCGCGCACGTTGCCCTGAAGGCGAACCTCGAATCCACCCTTGATCGACCGGACTACCTTACCCTTGACCGGAAGCCGCTCTTCGAACGCCTGCTTCAGATCTTTCCAGAACCGCTTTTCGTCGGCCTTTCTCTTCGAAACCGCAACGCCCCCGTTCCGGATGTCCTTCCGCAGAAGCACCACTTCGACCGTGTCGCCAACGCCGGGTTCGGTCTCGAATTCCTCCATAGGGATGCGGCCTTCGGCCTTGTACCCGATGTCAACGAATACCTCGTCGCCACTGATCTGAATGACCGTGCCTTCGACGAGTTGCCCCTCTTCCAGCTCATCCAGCTGATCCAGAAACTGCATCTGCATTTCCTGGGACTGAGAATCGTTTGAAGAGGAGTCAGCGAATTGTGCTTCCTTATCTGCCATGATTTCCTGGTTACTCCTGCCGTGAATTGGTTTGCTCGTGAATAATGGCGATAACTTTCTCACAAACTTGTTCGAGGGTCAAGTGCGTGGTGTCCAGGTAGATCGCATCTTCCGCCCGGGCGAGTCGGCCCGTTTCCTTGGCGCGATCCAGTTCGTCTCGTTCTCGTATCGCCTTCTCCAGCTCCGCCGGATCGCCGGTGGACCCCTGCTGCTCGTATCTACGACGAGCCCGTTCCGCCGGGTCTGCGTCGAGATAGATCTTCAGTTCTGCGTCGGGAAACACGACCGTGCTCATATCCCGTCCCTCCACGACGACGCTGCTGTTCCCGGCGATCTCCTTGAGGCGCCGGTTTACCTCTGAACGGATCGCGGGAAACGATGAAACCGGCGCCACGCGGGCGTCGATCTCCGGTGCGTGGAGTTCCTCGTCCCGAGGTTCTCCATCCACGAGAAACGCATCGGTCCGGACGTCGATGTTGATATTCCGCGCGATCTCCAGCAAGTCCTCGAGGCGCTCGAGATCCCGGCCGGTACGGTACGCTTTCCACGTGATCGCCCGGTAGAATTTTCCGGAGTTCAGGTAAGAAAAACCGGTTTTTTCCGCCACCGCGGAGCTGACGGAGCTTTTTCCGGTACCGGCGGGACCGTCAATTGCGACGACCATGTTTCTTCCTCCTGTTTCCAGCCTCAAGGGCCGATTGCAGGCGACGCACCTCTTCTGTGGTGAGTTGTCGAGCCTGTCCCTCCGGGAGCGACCCCAGCGTTATCGGTCCATAACGAGTACGGTAGATACGTTTGATCTTGACGCGGAAATGGGTGAAAACACGTCGGATTTCCCTGTTCTTCCCTTCCTGCAGGGTAATCGAGATACGCCGCGCCGCATGACGGTGCCAGGACCGGCACTGGTATCGAACTCCCTCAATGGTGACTCCCCGTGTGAACTGGTTGAGGATCTCGTCGGATACGGGTGCGCCCGTCTCCACGGTATAAACGCGGTCCATCCCGGTTTCCGGACGCATGAGTCCCTGCGCAAGGTCTCCATCGTTCGTGAAGAGCAGCAGACCACTGGAAAGGTAGTCCAGGCGCCCCACCGAGAAAAGGTGTCCGGAGTACTTTGGACGTACCAGGTCGATAGCGAGCGCGCGATTCTGTGGATCGGACTCGGTCGAGAGAAACCGCACGGGCTTATTGAGCGCAAAAACCACGGTGTTTCGGTCCGGATGAACGATTCGTCCGTCCACGCGCACGGTAGATTCCGGAGAAACGCGGCACGACAGGTCCCGTACCGTCTCTCCGTCCAACTGTACACGGCCTTCCCGTACGAGCTGCTCGCAGGAGCGACGTGAACCCTGGTTGGCCAGCGCGAGATACCGGTTAATTCGCATCGTCTGCTGGTCGAGACGGCGGGGCCTGGTATTCGGTTCTTTATCCATTGAGACTGAATCTCTCCTGTTCCACTTCATCCAGCCGGGGGAGATCGGCGATGCTCTGTAAATTAAAGTGCTGCAAAAACTCCCGGGTCGTACCGTACTGGGTCGGACGGCCGGGGGCGTCCTTTTTCCCCGTTTCTTTTATCAGGCCGCGGTCCAGGAGCTGCCGGATCATGGAGTCCGCCGTCACTCCCCGGAGCGACTCGATTTCGGACCGCGTTATCGGCTGTGAGTACGCGATTATCGAGAGCGTTTCCATAGCCGCCCGGGAAAGACGTCCTTCCCGTTTTCTGCCGAACCGCTCCCGCAGTCGCGGCCAGAGATCTTTTTTTGGTACAAAGCGGACCGCTCCCGCGACGGTGACCAGTTCCAGACCGCGATCGGTCCCGGCACAGTCCCGGCCTATCTCGTCGAGTACCTGCTCTACCTGCTCGCGGGACAGACCGGTGATCTTTGCGATCGTCCGCACCTCGATCGGTTCAACCTCGAGAAAGAGAATTGCTTCGATCAGTGCCTTTTCCCGTTCCATATCCACCGTTTATACCTCAAGCAGTTCGTTTTCGGTACCACCCCGGCTCTGATCCGGTAACCCGGGTCCGGCGGTGATCCGTATATCACCGAACATGCGATTCTGCATGATCCGTATCGTCCGCTGTCGCGCAGACTCGAGAATCGCTATGAACGCGCACACCAGTTCCATGGCAGAATCGTTGCGTCGGAGAAGATCCGAAAAGGAAAACTCTCCCCGGTTCTGCAGGAGCTCATCGATCAGCGTCAGTTTCTCGTTCACCGTGACCTCTTCGTGGAGGTTTATCACCCGGTCGATGTTTAGATTAGAGACAAGTCTCGAAAACGTTTTGAGCAGGTCCCATACATCAAGTTGTTCCCAGAGTTGCTCTTCTTCATCGAAGGGGAGAACTGTTTGCGATCTCCGTTCGAGCGTGAACTCCGACTCGTCCTCTTTCTCGCCCATGAGATCGCTCAGCTTGCGATACTTCTGGTACTCGATAAGTTTGTTCACCAGTTCCTGCCGTGGATCGCCGCCCTCCTCTTCCTCGTCCAATTCGGACTCGGGGAGCAGCATCCTCGACTTTATGTACAGGAGCGTTGCCGCCATCACGTAAAAGTCGGTTATTTTCTCCAGATCCACGTGAGCGGCGTACTCCAGGTACTGCAGGTATTGCTCGGTAATGCGTGAGATCGGGATATCGTAGATGTTGACCTCGTTTTTCCGAATCAGAAAGATCAACAGGTCCAGGGGACCTTCAAACTGGTCCAGCTGGACTGTATGGCCCTCCGGCGGGGACTCTTCTTGCTCCATGCGACGACCAGTATACGCTTCGCCATGGGACGGGTCCAGACCCGTCACGGAAGATACAGTCGCCAGGGAACTCCCGTACGGGGATCGTTCCAGTGAGGAGCGATCTCGAGCAGCGGTTCAAGAACGAACGGACGTCGGTGCATCCGGGGATGCGGAACGTACAGATCCGCCGCGTGCAGCACGAGAGAACCGTACAGAAGAATGTCGATATCCAGTGGTCGGGGACCGAAACGGAGTTCTCTCTCCCGTGCCCGGCCACCGAGTCGTTCCAGTTCCTGTACAAGGGTGAGCAATCTGTGCGGTCCTGCCGGCGCGATCCCGATAACGACCTGGTTGTAGTACCAGGGCTGGTCCCGACGATGGTGCGGCTCCGTTCGGTAGACCCGAGAGCACATGAGACCGGTCAGTAGCTCCCGAAGACGCTCCACGGTGTACGTGAGCGTCTCCTCCGGTTTACCCAGGGGGCCCGGCGTGTTGGCGCCCAGGCCGAGGGCGACCGTTCGCTCAGAAAAGTTCGTCCCCCGAGGGATCTCCCTGCTCCTTCTGGTTTTGCGCCTGCGTGCCGGCGGATTTGCTCTCTTTCTTAGCAGTGCCGCCCGACTTCGAGGGCGAGGCTTTTTCACCGGTGTTCTTTCCGTTGCCTGCTTTCTTGTTGCTTCCGTTTGTCTCGTCGCCGTTGCCCGAGTCGTTGCTCTCCGCGACGGTGGCGGCCGGTGGGGGAAACATTATCACCCGGAGCTTCTTCTCAAGTTCCATGGCGGTTTCCGGGTTGTCCTCAAGAAACTGTTTTGCATTTTCCCGCCCCTGGCCTATCCGGTCTTCTCCGTAGGAGTACCAGGACCCGCTCTTCTGGACGAGGTCGTACTTGAGTGCTGCATCGAGGAGACTTGCCGTAGCCGAGATCCCCTTGCCGAACATAATCTCCAGCTCGACTTTGCGGAACGGCGGAGCCACTTTGTTTTTAGCGACCTTGACTCGCACGCGGTTTCCGATCGCGTCGTCGGAGCCTTTGCTGATCGTCTCGATTCGACGGACTTCCAGGCGGACGGAGCTGTAGAACTTGAGAGCGTTACCGCCGGTGGTGGTCTCGGGATTACCGAACATCACGCCGATCTTCATCCTGATCTGGTTGATAAAGACGAGTGCCGAGGAAGACTTGGAGATGATTCCCGTGAGCTTCCGCAGTGCCTGGCTCATGAGACGTGCCTGCAGACCTACGTGGCTGTCTCCCATGTCGCCCTCGATCTCAGCTTTCGGGGTCAGCGCCGCGACGGAGTCCACCACGATGATGTCCACGGCTTTGCTGCGGACGAGCGCCTCGGCGATCTCCAGCGCCTGTTCACCGTTATCCGGCTGGGATACCCAGAGCGATTCCGTATCCACCCCGAGGTTCTTTGCGTAGACCGGGTCAAGAGCGTGTTCCGCGTCGATGAACGCCGCAACGCCGCCGAGTTTTTGAGCTTCGGCTATAGCGTGCAACGCCAGGGTGGTCTTGCCCGAGGATTCCGGGCCGTAGATCTCAATGATCCGCCCCCGGGGGTACCCGCCGAGACCAAGAGCTTCGTCCAGCACGATCGAACCGGAGGGGATCGTGGAGATTCCCGCGGGAGTACGGTTTTCTCCGAGTTTCATTATTGCTCCCTTGCCGAACTGTTTCTCGATCTGGAGCCTCGCCGCTTCGATCGCGGTGGATTTCTCGGTTTCCGTAGGATTCTGTGTAGCCATGAAATTCCTCGCTGATTTCGCTCCTGTGAGCGGATTCTCTATGTATCCTAGTAGTACGCCGCGGAGTATAACGCTTTTCCGGGATTGTGGGAAAGGTAAAAAGTTTGTATACCTAAAGCATGCGGGGAGAACTGGTGGTTTGTGCGACGCGCAGCATGGAAGATTACGCGGAACGCGTCGCTTACGAGATGCAGACGTTTCCGGATTTCTACGGCAAGGGATACAACAAGAAAATTCGGGGCGAGCTGCGTACCGTTACGTTCGCCGACGGAGAGATGGAAGTCGAGGTGCATACCTCGATTCGTGGAAAGGACGTATTCCTTTTTGCTTCCGCGGGACGGAATCCCTTCGGTCTTACCGTGGAACAGAGCAAAATGGAGATGTACCACGCGATAGATGCGCTTCGACGGGCCCAGCCGAATCGTATAACGCTCTTTGAGCCGTTCTGTACCAGTTCACGGTCGGACCGCACCACGCGGCGGAACAGCGTGGGGTTCTGGGTCCATTACAAGACCCTTGTGAGTCTCGGCGTAGACCATATCATCACCTACCAGTTGCATTCGGACAAGTCCAAGACGGTGGTGGATCCCACGGTGTGCGCGATCGACGATGTTCCCGGTAGTCCCATGCTCAAGGAATACATCACGGACAACTACATCAGGAAACCGGAAGTCCTCAGCGGTAAGGTGAAAGAGGACTGGTTTTTCTGTTCCGTCGACGCCGGCGGAGAAAACGTGGCCAGGAAATATGCCCGCGCTTTCGGTACCAAACTGATGATCGCCCACAAACAGCGCGACTACGACACGACCAATACCGTGGAGTCGATCAATATACTCACGGACACCTCGATCGAAGACAAAGAGGTATGGATCGTGGACGACATGATCGATACCGGGGGCAGCGTATACTACCTGGTGAAGGAGCTGAAGAATCGGGGCGTGAAAACGATAAATATCGCCGTGGTGCATCCCGTTTTTTCCGATCCTGCCACGAACCGGCTCTGTGAGCTGCACGATGAGGGGATGCTCGATCGCGTGGTAGTTACCGATACCGTCGGGGTGCCCCAGGAGATGCAGGAGGCGATGCCGTTCCTGGAGGTGGTTTCTTCCGCGCGATTGAGCGCGGAGATCATCATGCATATGCACGAGGAACAGTCGCTCTCGCCGTTCTTTGACGACTTTGATCCCCGACACTACCTCTCCAACCTGAAGTTGTTTTTATAGAAACTACCGGTTTGCCGGGACTTATACGTCGTCTCGCCGTTTCCGACGATCCTCGCTGTCCAGCATGATCGTTACCGGTCCCTCGTTGAGCAGTTCCACGGACATACGCGCACCAAACTCACCGGTTTCCACGGAAACGGATTCGGAAAGCAGGTGGATCATCTCCCGGTAGTGACGGAGCGCGTCCTCCGGCGGCGCGGCCCGATCAAACCCGGGGCGACGTCCCTTCCGGGTAGACGCGTAGAGGGTAAACTGCGATACCAGGAGTATCGAACCACCGACCTCGATTACCGAACGGTTCATCCGCCCTTCTTTGTCGTGGAAAATCCGCAGGTTGGGAATTTTCTCCGCAAGGTATTCCAGATCCTCCCGGGTATCTTCCCGGCGGACTCCGAGGAGTACCAGCAGCCCCTCCCCGATCTTTCCGGTGGTGACCCCGTCCACCGTTACCGAGGCGTGCCGAACACGCTGCAGAAGAGCCCTCATCGTCAGTTCAACTCCCTCTGAGAAAGGATGCGGACCGACGTACCTTGAAGTCGAATGGGTCCTTCCTCGTCGCCGCGGACCCGGGCGATTACCTCCAGAGGATTGTTGTTCTCCAGGACCACGGCAAAGCGCAGCTCCACCGGGACGATCCCTTCTACAACCTGCCCGGTGTGGTACCCCACCAGAAGGTCGAATCGAATCGACTCCTCCCCAACGTCCAGATTCGCCACCCGTCCCTGCCAGCGCACGTAGGTTCCGTCGTATAGACGCGGATCCGCATCAACCTGGCGGTATGTAAAATTGTCCTGGAACGTGGAGAAATCCGGGGTCTGCAGATAATCGCGCAGCAGTTCCGCCCGCGCTTTGATCCGGGGGTTAGCGTTGGACGCGGCGATCCGGTTCAGTTCGCGTCGCACCATATTGTCCCGGTGCTCGTTGAAGTATCCTTCCACCTCCGAAAAGAGACGTTCCACTTCCCGGGAGGTGAGCTCGTACCGGTAATCCCCGTCTTCATCCAGGAGGGATTCCGGCCGTTCCGTGAGCGTTACCAGCTCCACGCCGGGCCGTGTCTCCCTGCGAAACGACGTAAAACGCTCCACTCCTGCCCGGACCGAGAAGAATAGCACCGTGGCAAGAACGATCGCGGCTACGCTGTAGGTAAACCAGGCCGGTACGTAAATCCCGGTGGAAGGGAGGATCTTTCGTATCCGCCGGTCTTCAAACCATTCCACTACTTCGTCGGGATCTTCCAGGTTACGCAACCACTTCAACGCTCGCTGGGCTCGGCGGTTATGATTGTCCAGATCAAGAAGATCCAGATAATTACGCAACGCCTGGTCGATGTGGCGCCGTCGAAGCAACACTACCCCGAGCCCGAGCATCGCATCCGGTTTCTCCTCGATGTCCAGGGCGCGCTGCAGGTACGAGAACGCACCGGCAAAATCGCCGGTGTGTAGACAGCTCATCCCCAGGAGGTAATAGTAGCGGTAGCTTTCACGATACAGAAAAACCTGCGGCTCGAGAAAAGTTATCACCTGTGTATATTTCCGTCGACGGAAAAGCCGGTTTGCCTTGGCGAGATTGCGTGCGGAGGAGCGTTTCACACCACTCCCCCCACAAAAAAGACTTGCGCCTTCTGAGAATCGCCGGATCCTTTTGCCTCGGAATTGATTATCCCGGTGCTGACCGTAATAGATCCGGTCCACCCGGTTCTAATCGTCGGAGAGCTGTTCTTCGAGTCGGCGGATTTCCGCGTCACGGCTGCGCAGGGTCTCCTGCAAGGTGCGGATCTCCGTATTGAGACGGATGATTTCCTCCCGGAAATCGCCGTCGGCCGCATCCTGCAGGCGAAGACGGTATGAGTTGAGAGCATCCTGGTATGCCGCCTCCCGTCGTTGAAACTCATCCACAGCACGAAGATACTCCTCATGACTCCATCGCAGAAGTTGCAGTAACTCCTGTTCACGAAACGTAAGCTCGATGACAGAAATTCGATAACGCGCCGCTTCGACGCGGAAACTGGTGGAAAAGTCCCGCAGTACCCGCTGGAATAACCGGCGCGCTTCTTCGAGCCGACCGAGGTTGAACAGCGCTTCGCCGCTCCAGTATACCGCGTTTGCCACGAAGGGAGAATCGGGGTGTGTCTCGATAAAACGTTCGAGCAACTGAATCGCGCTCTCGAAATCATCCTGCAGGAAGAGAAGTCGTCCCTGTTGATACCTCGCCTCCGGTATAAAACGGTGGTCCAAGAAGTTCTGCAGGTAGTACTCGAGGTTTTTTTCCGCTTCCTCCAGATGTCCCCGTGCCATAGCGGACTTGGCGAGCCAGAAGTACGCGGTTGCCTCGGTGTCGAGATCAACGGCGTCCAGAATCGCGGTCTGGAAATGATCCATCGCGACGGAAAACTCACTGCGTCGGAACGCTTCAAGACCATCGTTAAGAGCCGTCTCACCGGCAGGCAGCAGCCACGAGGGACCGGCTACGAACAGGATGGCCAGAAGGAATGCGAGGGGGCGTACTGGTTTTGTCATCGATCGTTCTCCCGTTAACATTTTCGGCGTCCCATACCGGCGGGTTTAACAGCCGCCTGAACGTCGATCTATCGTCCCGCGAGCGTCCGCAGGTACTGAGCCGGATCCGGGGCGTCAAAAAACGCCGACCCCGAGACGAGCACGTCCGCGCCGGCGTGGCGAAGGTCTCCCGCGGTATCTCGGTTGACCCCGCCGTCAACCGAGATATGGTACGAGAGATCCCGCTGTCGGCGGAGTTCCGCTGCCCGGGATACCTTGCCGATACCTCGGGGAATCAGCGTCTGTCCTCCAAAACCGGGGTTAACCGTCATGATGAGCAGGAGCTCGATCTCATCCAGGATCTCCGTGAGCGCCTCCACGGGTGTCGACGGTACGATGGAGATACCCGGTTTGCAGCCCAGTTCACGGATCTGCTGCAGTGTCCGGTGTGCGTGGACCGTAGCTTCCAGGTGAATAGTGATAAAGTCCGCCCCGGCCTCTGCATAGTCCCGGACGAAACGCTCCGGTCGATCTACCATGAGGTGAACGTCCAGGGGAAGTTCTGTGCGGGAACGTATGTCCGTGACCATCTTGGGGCCGAATGAGATGTTGGGGACAAAGGCCCCATCCATCACGTCCAGGTGTATCCAGTCCGCGCCGGCCGACTCGATCCGACGGATTCCGGACAGGATCTCCGCAAAGTCCGCCGCGAGGATAGATGGTGCCGTAATGACAGAGCTGTTCATCCCGGGTATACTAATCCGAATAACGGTTCTTCGCCAACACGGATATCTCCAGTGTCGGCACGGGATCCCCTGGAGCGTGTTCGTTGACCTTTTCCGTTGGAATGATATAATGAGAAAAACGCCGTGTTGAAGGACGCCAGCAGCGTGGACACCTATACGGAGCGGGTGAACGAGTGTTTACAACGAGCAGCAACCCTGATTGCGTCGCACCAGTTGACCGAAGCGATCGGCGTAATAGAGGAAGCTCTGGCGATCGATTTTGAGAGCGCCGACGTGGTCGCCTCGCTGAAATATACCGGTTTCTGGAAAGACCGTGAGGAACGGGTGGCGGTCATGCCGGATCCGTTCGAGCAGGGAGAATACCTTCTTGCGCAGTGGGCGGTGTTTCAGGATTTCATCCAGCGTATCGATCGTCCGGTGGAACTGCTGATCAACGCGCTTCGGCAGCATGTTTTCGGGCTGGCCCTGAAGTTTTACCGCGAGGTATACCAGGATGCGGCGAATCGTGATGCGGCTCTGCTCGTGAGGATCGCCCGCTGTTACAAGGGGTCCGGAGATTACGAGCGGGCGCGCAAGTTTTTGCAAGCCGCGGCGTCACAACGGCCGGAAGACGCGGAAGTTCTGGCGGAACTCGCGGACGTGCTGGCCCTGGTCAACGAGACCGCCGCGGCCAAGGCGTTCTTTCGGGAGGCCTTTTTTATCGACGCGCAGAAGATTGACATTGCGCGTCTGGAGTCTGAACTTATACATAGGTTGATTCGAGCGGTCGCACATCGTGGTATTGAAGGTCCTGCCCTTCTGGAGTGGATTCCCGTTTACGGTTTTTTATTCGGGGTGCTCAACGTAAAGCGGGAGATTCGGTCGATCGAGTTCGGACGTCTCAAGCAATCTATTTATGAGCTGGAACGGGAGCTGCGGGAAGGAACCGGTGACGATGAGTTGATCCGACCCCGGTTGATCAACAGATACTTCTGGTTGATCGACCATTACGTCGCCGTGAAAGAGTCGCAGGGGAAAGTCGAAGAAGTGTTACTGAAAATACGGAGTGTCGATGACAATGTCTACCACCAGTACAACGCCTGAACTCATTCAGCAACTGAATGAACTTCTCAACCAGGAGAAGTGGACCCGGGCGACAATAAACAATTACACGGTCGCAAATTTCCAGGAGCTGGACACGATCATCGAGACGACTCGGGAGAGCGGCCTCGAGGATGAAGCGCGGGAAATCTGCGAGGAACACCTGCAGCACACCAAGAACAGCATCGTTGCGCTTTACATTGCGGGTGTTCTTGATCTCTCCCGTCAGTCCGTGGACGATGCCAACCTCGTACTGCTGACGCAGATCTTCCTGGACAACCACAAATGGAAGATCGTGGAGTTTCTTGCGAACCGAATTCTGGGGTTCGGTGAGAATAGGACGGCCTTGCGCGTTCTCGCGGATGTCTACACAAACGAGAACGAGACGGAGAAGCTGCACCAGATCTGGGAGCGGCTCATTCTCGTCGATTTTGAGGAAGCGGATATCGTCCGGCGTCTCGCGGAGATCAAGGAAGAAGCCGGTGATACGGAGCAGGCGGTCAACTACTACAAAAAGGCGCTGCACCGCTACATTACGCGCAAGACGTTCTCCAGTGTTAAGGAGATCTGGCACAAACTGGTCTCCCTTGCCCCGGAGGAAACGGAGTTCTTCTACCACGCTGAGACAAAGATCGCCCGTCTCATCAGTTCCGAGCGGGCTGTACAGCTCCTGGAGGATCTTTATCCGCAGATAAAACAGTCCGGCAACTGGGACCGCGCGATCGAACTGCTCAAGCGTGTTCTCGGGTACGACCCCAAGAACCACTGGGCACGGAAGGAAATCATCGACTGTTTCCAGGGCAAGTACGCCGATCACAGTAACCTTGAGGAATATATCCGGGTCAGCAACCTGAACCAGAGCTGGCGGCCCGTCCACGAAGCGATCGCGGATTTCGAGAAGCACATAGCTTTCGATACGGGTAACTTCGTGTTCCATCGCAGCTGGGGAATCGGGCGCATTCGTGCGATCAAGGGCGACGATATAACGATTGATTTCGCCAAGAAGCGCGATCACCGTATGTCGCTGAAGATGGCGGTGAACGCCCTGGACGTACTACCCAAGGAACATATCTGGGTGCTTCGGGCGGTCTGGAAGAAAGACAAGCTCCGGTCCCTGGTAAAAAAGAACACCGTCTGGGCGCTGAAGACGGTGATCCGGAGCCTCGGAAACGCGGCGGACATCAAGCGAATCAAAGCGGAGCTCGTGCCGTCGATCCTCACCCCCGGCGAATGGTCCTCCTGGAGCACCAAAGCCCGGGAGGTACTTCGCACGAATCCTGATTTCGGCATGCTGCCGGATAAGACGGACCACTACACCGTCCGGGACAAACCGGTCTCCTTCGAGGAAAAGACGTTTAACAAGTTCAAGGCGGACAAGACTTTCTTTGACAGGGTCCGGACCCTCGAGGATTTTCTGGAATACGCCGCTGAGCAGGGTGCGGAGGGACTCGACAGTGAGTTCTTCCGGGAGATGTACGAGTACTTCGCCGGCATGGTCCGCTCGACGCACGGAGTCAACGAGTACGTGATCTCCTCGATCATCGTCCTGCGTGACCTGGTGGCACGGTATCCGTTTCTCAAACACGACCTTGAACTGGATTTCGAGACGTTCTACGACCAGATCGATAACGTGGAGGAGGTGTTCTCCCGGATCGAATCTCCGACACTGCGGAAGCGGTTTCTCGCGCTGGTGCGGGTAGCCGACAAGAACTGGCCGGAAGTGTACGCGCGGCTTCTGCCGTACCATCTGAGCCGGGATATGCTGCTTGAGCTGGAGCGGCACGGCAAGCGGCAGATCGTGCTCGACTTTGTCTCCAATGTATACGAGAACTACCGCGCCATGCGGGAGACGTTCGTCTGGCTTGTCAAGAGCTGTGACGAAGACCCCTGGTTTGAGGAGATCGGCCTCTCCCGGGAGAAGCTTCTCCTGGCGATGACCCACATCTACGATTTGACGTTCCGGGATATCGATAACCGAAAGGACGTCAGCCTGAACCGAAAGATCAACAAGCAGATCCAGGCGTACCTGTTTCGGGACAAGAATCTGTCGCGATTCATCGCCGACGCAGACGAGGATGCCGTATCCCGACTATTTACGTTGATCTCGGATGTAAAGGAACTGGATCCCAAGGCTCAGATCGAGCTCAAACAGCAGGTGATGGACCGCTTCCCGGATTTCCACTTCTACGGTGAGGATGAAATCGACCTCGTGGCGTCGCGAAAAGTCCTCTATTGCACGGAACGGATGCTGGAAGCAAAGCAGGCTGAGTACAACCACCTGCAGCAGGTGGAAGTTCCGGAGAACTCCCGCGAGATCGAGGTGGCCCGTTCATACGGCGACCTGAAGGAGAATGCCGAGTACAAAGCTGCCATGGAGCGGCAGGACAGCCTGAACAACCGGGCCGCCCGGCTTAAGGAAGAACTCGAACAGGCGCGGACGGTCAAACCGAAGGACGTATCCACCGGAGAGGTCGCGTTCGGCACGAAGGTTACCATGCGTGATCTGGGAGAGGATCAGGATCTCGTTTACACGATCCTGGGCCCCTGGGAGTCGGATCCTAACCAGAACGTGATCAGTTACCTGTCGCCTCTGGGTAAGCGGCTCCTGCGTACTTCTCAGGGCGAGACGCTGGATTTTGAGATCAACGAGAAACGTTATCACCTGCGGGTGGACTCGATCGAGGTGGCAACGGACCTGCTCTGACCGCCGGGAAATCGACGTTATCGTCCGAGACGTTGCAGCGCTTCCCCGGCAGTGTCCCGGATAAGTCGATGAGCGCCCTCTTCTTTCAGGGTTTCCAGAACCTCTGAATACTGACGCAGTCCATTCCTGCCTGCCGCTCGGGCGCCGTACATCTGGATCACGTAGTTGGGGTGGTTCAGGAGCTGCTCCACCACGGGGGCAACTGCGCGGTCCTCCATCGTGGAAACTGTACGTCCGATCGTATCGAGAATACGGCTGTTCGCCGTGTCCCACTCGTGCTGGACGATCTCCGTTACGACCGGAACGGCCCGTTCCGAGGCTGCCCGGAGAGCGACGTCGATCATCGCGCTCCGCTCCTCCACGTTGCCCCGCCGGTCTGCCATCCGTTCAAGCAGTGATTCCCACGCGTCGGGATCGTCCAGTTCACCCACCGTCCGTATCGCCTCCAGCCGGACGGGCCGCTCCGGATCGCGGCGCATCATGTATAGAACCGCCGGCACCGCGTCCGTCATCCGACGCTCTCCTACCGTGCGTAACGCGGCGATCCGTACGCGCCAGAAGGGATCTCGAAGAGAAGCCAGGAGCGCGCGGTTTGTCTCGGCTGTATCAAACGATGTCAGCGCATTCACGGCGTACGCCCTGGTCATAGCTTCACTTGAATCGAGCTGTCGCAGGATCAGAGGAATTGCGCGTTCATCGCCGAGCCTTCCCAGGGTGTCGATCGCGAACCGCTGCAGAGCGGTTGTGGCTTGTTCATCTTCACCGATGATCTCGGCGACGAACTCGAACGCTCGTGGATCGCCACGACTGCCCAGCTCCACGAGGATCTGTCCCTGCACATCCTCGGGAATACCTGCTTCGTGGTACAACTCGAGTAATTCCTCGATCTTCGCTCCGGCGGAGGAGAAGTAGCGCACGGCCGCCATCCCCCGGATGGGCGGCATCATCCGGCTCATTTCGACGAGAATCTCCCGAATTTCCTCGTCCGGTTCCGCCTCGGTCTCGCGAAGGTAATGCAGAACAATTGTAATGAGCTCCGAGGGACGTGCAAAGTACTCGCGAAGGAGGTCGAATGCCCGATCATGGCCGTCGGAAATCTCCAGTTCACGCAGATACTCCGCGGCTCCCTGCAGCACCGCCCGGTCGTTACTCATGTTGAACAGGTCCACCACGTCGGGGGCGAGCTCGTCTCGTCGTTCCCGGGTGAGGCGCGGCAGCAGTTCCGCTACGGCGGTATTGATTCCGAAACGCAGTGTATCCCGCCACTCCTCCAGTTGCGACGGTGTCGCCGGCGGGGCCGCCGGAGCCGCGGGGGTGAGTTCCGCTTCCTGGGCACCCTCTTCCGACGTAACCTGCGGGTACAGAGCGGTCGGAACGAGGATAGCCACCACCAGCGCACATACTAGAAACGTCGGCGTTTTATGCAGAACCGTCCGGGAAAGGTGGTTATTATTCACGTGTTTCATTGTTCACTCACTACTGATTCCGGTTTTCGTCGTAAAAGCGCCCGGAGATTAATACCCATCAGGTGGTATACCACAAGTAGAACCACCAGGGCCGGTAGCGCTTCGAGGAGCAGAAGGAGAAACGTGGTACCGCTGCTTCCCGCGATCCACCAACGGACGTAGCCGAGGATGCCCAGCACGTACCGCACAGAGTACACCGTAATCGCCGCTGCCCCTGAAGCTATTATACCGCGTAGTACCGCGCCCGCCAGCGGTCTGAGGTGAAACTGTGGAACGGCTTTCCGGATTGTCCGCAAGAAGAGAATCAGACCCACGGTAAAGGCTATACTGTTGGCCACCGATAACCCCACGACAGCGAGTGCCGTCTCCTTGAGCCAGAGACTCAACCCCACGTCCAGTAACATTGTCACCCCCGCTATCTTGAGCGGTGTCCGGTAGTCGTCGAGAGCATAAAAGAACCGTTGCAGGAACGTAAACGCCCCTACACTGAACAAACCGAGACTGTACCCGACGAGGACGTTGCCCGCGAGCGTCGTGGCTCTCGCGTCAAAAGCGCCGCGCTGTAATGCCACGGCTATTATCGGATGCCCGAGAACTGCCAGGGCTGCTCCGGCGGGCACCAGGAGCAAGGCCAGCGCTCTCAATCCGCCTGCCACGGATCGGGCGAGTCCGGAGTAACTCCCTTCTACGACCTGGCGGCTCATAAGCGGAAAGAGAACCGTTGTTATGGAAACGCTGAAAATCCCAAAGGGCAGTTGCCAGAAAACCATAGCGTTGGTCAAGGCGGAACCGCTTCCGTCGGCGAGACCGCTGGCAAAAAAAAGCGATATCTGCTGGTCTATCGCGAAGACGCTGGATGTAGCCAGAACGGGCAGCCACTGCTGGAGGATGCGACGGAAATAGGGATCCCGGAAACGGAACAACGGTAGCACCGTATAACCGCGGCGCGTCACCGGGAGTATCTGTACGAGAAGTTGTCCCGCCCCTCCCAGAAGGACGCCCACGGCCATAGAAAAAATGCCGAGGCGTCGGTGAAGAAGCAGGATAGACCCTATAACCGCAAACGAGAAAAGCAGCGGTGCCAGAGCGGGAACGAGAAAACGCTGGTGGGAGTTCAGCGTTCCCATGAGGACGGCTGCTACTGATATGAGCAGAACGTAGTGGATGAGAAACCGAAAAAGTCTCGCCGCCAGAATCTGTCGTTCGATCTCAGGAAACGCCAGGATCGTATTTACGATCGGATGAGCAAAGATCGATGCCAGGACCAAGAGTGGGACCAGGATTACCAGCTGGAAGCCCAGAAGCTGCCGTACGATTTGTCGCGACCGCCCACCGGAAGGATCCTCCACGTGGCCCCGCGTGAGGACCGGCAGAAAAGCTGAAGAAAGAGCTCCTTCCGCGAGAAGTTTTCTCAGGTTGTTTGGTATATTGAACACCAGGTTCAGCACGTCTGCATCACCGCTTGCGCCGAAAATCGCACCGATTACCGCTATTCTGAGAAAACCGAGAAGCCGGGAGACGAAGGTCGATCCCATCACGATCGCCGCGGAAAAGACGTGGTGCGAGGAGCGTTCCTGCGTCACCGCGCGTTCTCACTATCGGAAGAGCTGGGGGGATCGGAGGGATTGGTGGTACCGGTGGAAATTGAGCCGCCGGTCGCGCCGTTTTCAAAGTACCGTGCAAGAAAATCGTCCTTGAACGATGAGAAGCGTCCCTCCGTGATCGCCCGAGCGCTCTCGTCCACGAGCCACTTCATGAAACGCAGGTTGTGCATCGTGGCAAGCATGCTCCCGAGTATCTCTTTCGACATGATCAGGTGTCGGAGGTATCCCAGGCTGTACTGGCGGCCTCCAAACGAATCGATCTCCGGGTCCGGGGGATCGTCGTCGTGAGCAAAGCGGGCGTTTTTAAGGTTGAGCCGTCCCCGGGTCGTAAAGAGCGTCCCGGTCCGTCCCGCCCGTGTAGGAAACACGCAGTCGAACATGTCTATCCCCTGCTCGATCGCGGAGAGAATGTACTCCGGCGTACCGATACCCATGACGTACCGTGGTTTTTCCCGGGGAAGCAGAGGTGCCGTATGAGCGAGTATTTCGCAGTAACGCTGGTACGTTTCTCCGACGGAGAGCCCCCCGATCGCGTATCCGGGGCAATCCAGTTCCACTGTGCGCCGTGCCGCCTCCGAGCGAAGGTCCTCGTAGAAGTTACCTTGAACGATCGCGAAGAGCTGTCCCTCATAACCGGAATCGCGTCGCTCAAGCCACCGTTCCCTGGCCCGTCTGGCCCAGAGCATCGTTGTCTCCAGAGCATCCCGCGCACCGGACCGGTCCTCGTCCGCGCCGGTACACACGTCCAGTACCATCTGGATATCACTACCGAACGTTGTCTGGATATCAACGGCCCGTTCCGGCGTGAGCAGATGTTTACTGCCGTCCACGTGGGAACGGAAATGAGCCCCTTCATCGGAGATCTTCCTGAATGGAGCGAGACTGAATATCTGATACCCACCGGAGTCGGTAAGAATGTTGTGTTCCCAGGAACTGTACCGATGCAGTCCGCGGAACGTCTCGAGCGTTTCCATTCCCGGGCGGAGAAAGAGGTGGTACGTGTTGGCCAGGATCAGGCGGTAGCCGAGCTGATGTAGCTGGTCATGGTTCACCGCTTTCACGGTACCGGCAGTGCCCACCGGCATGAACGCCGGCGTCCGCACCTCCCCATGGGGAAGGCTTAATACGCCGGTGCGGGCGAACGTTTCTTTGTCGCGTGCTTTCTCTCTGAAAATATGCATGGAGTAATTTACGTCTTGGCCGTACGAAACAGAACAACTCCCAACACGGTAAATACTACAACTCCGGTCCAGGCTCCCGCGATTGGTGGTATCAACCCATTTCCAGCCATCAGCCCGGTTATCATACCGGTGACGTAGTAGACCACGGTTACCACCAGCGAGACAAGCAGGCTCATAAGGAGAATGTTTTTCCTGAAGCGTCCTCCCATGGAACTGGAGAGAAGCGCCACGATGAACGGTGTCAGAGCAAAGGAGAAGCGGTTGTAGTAATCCGTCAGGGGCCGCCGGAACGGCTGGCCGGCGTTCCGCAGCGCCGAGACCCATTCACGCGCTTCTTCCAGGGGCATCTCGTCAATATCCCGGGCGACGCGGCGAAAACTCCGGGGATGCAAACCGAACCGGTCATCGTCGATCCGGTGAAACGGCTCCGCCGTGATTCCTTCCCGCGGTGAGTTGTTCAGGACGCGGTAGTCCGTGCCGTTCTCCCAGACCCAGTTGGTTCCGTTCCACCTGCCCGTGGAGGCGTTGATCCGGCGCTGGAAAACCCCCTCCCCGTCTCGTTCCACCACGGTGACCCGGGAAAGTTGTTGCGTGGTGTCGTTGTAATACTCCGCGGAATAGATCACCTGCCCCGCAGGACCACGGACGGTTATATCCGTGTTACTGAACGTACGGGTGATGTTGAGCAACTCTCGGGAAAGTTCGTTTTTCCGGCGGTACGTGTCGATCACGAGGTGTTCGTGGAAGAAGAAAACACCAAGGCTCAGGAGGATACCCAGTGCGACGATCGGAGCGGTGAACCGGTACAGCGGTACTCCTGCACCAAAGACCGCGATCAGTTCGTTGTTGCTGTAGAACGTGCCCAGCGTGAACGCGACCGCGAAGAGAAGCGCGATCGGCAGGGCGTAGGAGATCGAACGGGGAAGAAAGAGCAGCTGCACACGTAGAATCTGCAGCAGTGGTATCTCGAGGTTGAGATACCGCACCAGGTTGCCAAAGAGGTCCACCAGCTGGATTATCATAACGAAGAACGCCAGGGCCAGCAAAAAGATCGGCAGGAAGTGTCGAAGGACAAAACGAGTGAGAATTCTCACTGGCGTACCCTCCGTACGAACGCTATTATCCCCGCAACGAAGAAGAAGATGTTGGGTAACCACATGGCGAGCGCCGGGGAGACATCGCTCCGCTGGCTTCCAAAAGTCTGTCCGCCGATCAGCAGTGCCCAGTACATCGTGGCGATTAGTAGTCCGATGCCGAACCCTACTCCTCGACCGCTGCGCCGGCTGAACAACCCCAGGGGGAACGCGAGAAACACAAAGGAGAGCGCCGCAAAGGGTATGCTGAACTTCTTGTGGTACTCCAGCCGGTAAATCTGAAGAGACCGGTCGTGCGGCTCCTGCCGGACGCGACGCTGTGTCTCGCGGGCAGCGTCGGAGACGGTGCCTGCCGGGTGCAGTCCCCGGGCGTGGTCCATCGCCAGGATGCCGAGCCGCGAGGTTTCCAGGGCGAGATCCCGTCGCCAGGATTCAACCCGGGGAAGGAAATCCTCTCTCTTTTCTTCTATCGCGGCATGAACATCACGTGCGCTCATTTCCCGGGGACCGGGGCTGCGTAGCGCGACTGTTATATCCTCGAGGAGAATATTGTACCGCATCGTCTCGGCCACGCTGTAATTGTGATCGCTTCCCCGTTCCGCCGAGTGCATCACTACATCGGTCAGTTCCAGGCCGATCGTGTTGGGATCACCCTCGCGGATAAGCCGTGCTTCCCGGGCGGTAATCACCCGGCGGTGACCCTGCCCGTCCGTATCGAGGATCGTAAACTGCTCCAGCAACCCGGGCGATACCGCTCCGGTCACGAGGGTATCCTCCTGGTACCGTTTTACCGAGTAAGGTTCCAGTTCCAGCGCGGGATTGGCGTAGAGCAGCTCCCGGTAGAGCCGCCCGAAGTTCAGCGTTCCCTGGGGCAGGAGGATATCGTTTACTACGAAGGAAAGACCCGACAGCACTACGGCCAGTACCAGGACGGGCATGAAAATTCGCCGCAGAGAAAAACCTCCCGCCCGGAGAGCTACGATTTCGTTGTCCGCGGAGAGACGCCCTACGGCCATAAGCGTTCCCACGAGGGTGGAAAACGGAACCGAAAGCGCGATTATCGAGGGAAGCGAATAGAAAACGAGCCGCGCCACCGCCGGGAATGGTACGTCCTTCTGCAGGATGTCCTCCGCGAGCAGCAATAGCTGGTTAACAAAAAAAACGAAGAAGAAGAACGCAAAGGAAACAAAAAAGGAGACGGTAAACTCGCTTCCGATGTACCGGTACGCGCGGGTTGGTATCCCCCAGGAACGGCGCTTCATCGGTACCCGGTGGAACCGAATCCGCCGGAACCGCGAACGGTACCGGAGATCTCGGACTCCGAGAAAAACCGGACTCGAGTTACCGGTGCTATAACGATTTGTGCTATCCGCATACCCGGCTCGATAGTCACCGGTGCTTCGCCGAGATTCACCAGGGGTACGCGTATCTCGCCCCGATAATCGCTGTCGATAGTCCCGGGGGCGTTTATGACGGTAACGCCTTCGCGAGCAGCCAGGCCGGATCTGGGTCGAACCTGTCCCTCGTACCCTGAAGGTATTTCCATGCGGATTCCCGTCCCCACAACGGTCCGTTCTCCAGGGGCGAGCGTAACCGGTTTCTCCAGGTCTGCCCGGAGATCCGCCCCGGCTGAACCCTCCGAGGCGTAGTGTGGAAAAAAATCGGGGTGCCCGTGAACGGCCACCCGGATCTGATCAGTTCCTCCGTCCGCCGGAGTCGCGGTATCCACCACCGGATCGTCCTCCGTCGCGACCGCCGCGTCCGCCGCCCGGACGTCCGCCTCGGCCGCCGTCACGTCCCCCGCGGTCGCCGCCGCGGTCTCCACCACCGGCTTCATTCATGCCCTCGTAGATGAGGCTGAGGTTGACGCGTCCCATTTTGTCAATTTCCACTATCTTGACATCTACTTCCTGACCCATGGAGAGCACGTCTTCGACCTTATCGATACGCTGGGCGGACATCTTGCTGATATGACAGAGACCTTCCCGGCTCGGGAGAAACTCGATAAACGCACCAAAATCGGTTATGCGCTTTACGATGCCGGGATAGACCGCGCCGATCTCCGGTTCTTCCAGAAGCTGTTCAAAACTGCCTTTAGCCTGGTCGGCGGCGGCTTTGTCCTTGGAGTAGATCGTAACGGTGCCGTTATCGTCAAAGTTGACTTGCACGCCGAACTTCTCGGAGATCGCCTTGACGGTTTTGCCGCCGCTGCCGATAAGCAGTCCGATCTCGTCAGGATCGACCTTGAAACTGAGAATGCGCGGCGCGTGCTCCGAAAGCTCGTCCAGGGGTTTACCGATCACCTCGCCCATGCGCTCCAGGATGTGCATACGTCCACGCTTGGCCTGCTCGAGAGCCGAGATCATGATCTCGCGGGTGACGTTCTTGATCTTGATATCCATCTGGAACGCGGTGATTCCATCTTCCGTACCGGCTACTTTGAAGTCCATGTCACCCAGGTGATCCTCGTCACCGAGGATGTCACTGAGCACGACGGAGTTCTCGCCGTCGGTAACCAGGCCCATAGCGATACCCGCTACCGGCTTACTCACGGGAACACCCGCAGCCATCAGCGCCAGGGAGCCGGAGCAGACCGTGGCCATCGAAGAAGATCCGTTGGACTCGAGCACTTCGCTCACGATGCGCAGCGTATAGGGAAAATTCTCTTTGGTGGGCAGAACTGCTTCCAACGCTCGATGCGCGAGATGACCGTGTCCGATCTCGCGACGTCCCGTACCGAGTCGACCTGTTTCACCGACGGAGTACGGCGGGAAATTGTAGTGGAGCATGAAGTTCTCACGACGGTCGCCGTCGATATCGTCCATGATCTGCTCGTCGTACATCGTTCCGAGCGTTACAACTGCCAGCGCCTGTGTCTCTCCGCGTGTAAAAAGCGCGCTACCGTGAGTACGGGGCAGAAGGTTGGTAACACAGTCGATAGGCCGGATATCTTCGAGAGAGCGTCCATCGTTCCGTACTTTCCTGTCGAGAATCGACCGGCGGACCACGTCCTGCTCAATATCACCGAGAAGCGCCTTTACCTGGCGGGTCTGGGTTTCATCTTCCAGCTCCTCGGCGAACTTCTCCATCACGTCCTGTTTAATCTGCCTGATCGCGGTCTGACGTGCTTGCTTCACTGGAACGAAGCACGCTTCCTGGTATCGCGGCAGGGCGTATTCCCGGATCTGGTCCGCGATCGCGAGAGGAGGAGGATCCTCTACGAGGGGAAGTTTGTCCTTTCCTGCGAGTTCGCGCAGTTCCTCCTGCGCACGACAAAGTTCAAGAATCACCTCCCGGGCTTTGTCGATCGCCTCGAGCATCAACTCCTCGCTCACCTGCCGGGCGCCGCCTTCCACCATGGTGATACCGTCTTTGGTACCGGCCACGATTATTTCCAGGTCCGATTCCTCCACCTGGTCGAACGTCGGATTGATGAAGAAGTCGCCGTTCTTTGCACATATTCGTACCGCTCCGACAGGACCGTCGAAGGGAATGTCACTGATGTGCACCGCGGCGCTCGCAGCGACCATTGCGACGACGTCCGGGGGATTCACCTGGTCCGTAGATACGGTAGTGGGGACCACCTGGATCTCGCGCATGAATTTCTTAGAAAAAAGTGGTCGCATGGGACGGTCGATAAGCCGGCATACCAGGACTTCCTTATCCTTGGGCCGACCTTCCCGTTTTAGAAACCCTCCGGGTATCTTTCCCGCGGCGTAATACTTCTCGTTGTATTCCACCGAGAGCGGGACAAAATCAAGCCCTTCCCGGGGTTCGTCGGCGCAGGTGGCGGTAGCGAGTACCGCGGAACCGGCGTAGGTTGCAAACACGGCGCCGTTGGCCTGTTTCGCCATGCGGCCGGTTTCCAGAACCAGGTCCTGTTCACCTACGCGAATTGTTACCTTATGCATGTAGACATTTCCTTGTTTTCTTTGAGACGAGGATTACTTGCGTAATCCGAGCTTGGCGAGAACGTCGCGGTAGGCTTCAAGATCTTTCCGTTTCAGGTAACGCAGCAGCCGTCGCCGTTGCCCGACCAGCTTGAGAAGACCGCGACGTGAATGGTGGTCCTTTTTGTGAGTCTTCAGGTGCTCCGTGAGGTCCTGGATTCGCGTGGTGATCAGCGCGATCTGGACTTCCGGTTTGCCCGTATCCTTGCCGTCCTTGCCGTACTGCTCGACGACGGCGCGTTTTTGTTCAACTGTTACCGACATTGATTCTACTCCTTGGAATCACGTAGTGAAATTTTGTGATTCGCGGTTCCCAACGGAGATTCCCTTCTTCGGATATCTCCATCATGCCCTCGCGGCTTGAGTCCTCCCCTTTGAAGGTACACCGATACCGGCCGGGAGGGGGTAGCAGTTGCTCCGGTTTACAGGAATCTTCCTGCGAACCCGGCGAAACGGCCAACCCGTAGGGCCGTCCGAGCATCCGGGCGGCCTGTTCCAGATCCCCAGCCGCGACGGCACGACGGATGCGGGAACTGCTAATCGAATCCTCATTATCTTTTAGCGCAGGTACGATGTCAACCCTGATACCCCTGGTGGTAAGCCATGACCGGAGTTCCTCCGGCCCGGTGTCCCGGTTGTGTCCAAGGTGAAAATTGAACCCCGCCACCATCAACTGCAGACCCGGAAACACCTGGAGGAGGCGTTCAAGAAAAACGGCCCCCGGCATCCGGGCAAATGCGGAAGAAAACTTCACCACCACCGCTTCCCGGACCCCGAAACGCTGGAAAAGCTCCAGTCGCTCGGCAGTGGTCGAGAGAATCCCGGCAAACGAGCCCGCCCGCGTTATGGTGGCCGGGTTGGGATCAAAGGTCAGCACCGCGGGGATTCCGTGGTCCAGTGAGGTTGCATCGGAAACGACCCGGTGCAGGAGTCGCTGGTGTCCGCGATGAACGCCGTCGAACACACCCAGAGCAAGGCTTATCGGCCGATCCGGAAACGTCGTGACTGGTGGAACAGACGGATCCTTCCAGTCAACAGTGGTCATCGTGCTCACGAAAACACTCCCGCGTATCTCCAGCCGCGGTCGGAGTACCGGCAGAGCGCCAGTTCCCTTCCCGTTTTATCCACCAGGAGGACTACCGGAGGCGCGCCAGGAGTATTATTACCCGCTTCGGCGCCTCCCCCCTGGGTAATCCGGTCCAGTTCCAACCGGAGGTGCGCCATGCCGGGACGGGAGAGCGGGATCCCCGAAAGAATTGCCTCCCGAAGATCCTCCGGAACGGATGTTTCTCGCACCGTACCGAGTCGCCGCAGAGCTTCCGGGATCGGCCACAGAAAACGCTCCGGCGATTCCGACTCGAGAAATTCATCGGGAGTAACCGCATCCGCTACGGAAAAGGGACCCACAGATCGGCGATGCAGGGCGACAAGGTATCCTCTTGAACCGGCGGCACGGGAAACGTCGCGCGCCAGGGAACGTATATATGTGCCGCTGCTGCACGCTACTGTCATGCGGTACCGACCGGTGGTGGTATCGATCGGTTCCAGGGACAGCTCGTCAACGCGGACGTTCCGAGCGGGGATCGTTACCGTCTCGCCGCGACGGGCCAACTCGTAGGCACGACGACCGGAAACGTGTATCGCCGAGTACGCTGGAGGGATCTGTTCTATCGTTCCCCGGAAACGAGGCAGAACGTCCTGAAGCGCCTCGTTTGTGGCCGGTTGAGCCCGGTCGATTATGGTACCTTCCGGATCGAGCGTATCGGTTTCCGCGCCCAGTTGCAGAGTCGCTTCGTAGGTCTTGTCCAGAGCGGTAAAAAGAGAAGCCAAGCGCGTGGCTCGTCCCACCATGAGTATCAGCAACCCTGAGGCAAAGGGGTCAAGCGTTCCGGTGTGTCCGATCTTCCTGGTATCGAGGGAGCGCTTCAGCGGCCCCAGGATACCGGTCGAACTCGGACCGGACCGCTTATTGAGGAGGAGAATCCCGCTCGTCATCGTTTGTGGATGTCGACGTGTTTGCGTTATCCGCCTGTACCGTAGCGTCGATCCTGCGGATGATCCTCTGCGCCTCTTCGATACTGTGGTCTTCCACGAAGCGGAGGAGCGGCGTGGTGCGTGTGTGGAGTACTTTCCCCAAACGGCCCTGCAGGTACCCCGCGGCGGAGTTCAGTCCTTCCACGGCGCGGCGCGCGTGGTTTGGATCCTGGAGCATCGTAGATACACCGATCCTTGCCGTAGCGGCATCCTTGGCGAGCTTGATATAGCTGAATGATACCAGGGTATCCACCCGGTGGTCCTTGATCTCCCCGCGCATAAGCAGTGTGCTCAGCTCATGGAGAATCCGGGACTCCAACCGGGCGTGTCGTGTCTCGTCCATTGCCATGATTGCGACCTCGTCAGAGTTTCTTGGCCACTTCCTTGACGATGTAAGCTTCAAGAGTATCGCCCACCTGGACGTCCTGTACTTTGTCTACGCCAATTCCGCACTCGTATCCGGCGTCGACCTCTCTCACGTCATCCTTGAACCGTTTCAGAGAAGAGATCGAGCTCTCGTGGATCATCACATCATCACGGAAGACACGAACCTTGGCGTTACGCTGGAACTTTCCGCTGGTGACGTAACTTCCGGCGACGATACCAATCTTGGGAACCTTGAATATCTCCCGCACCTCGGCGGAACCGATCGTCTGCTCCTTGAGATCCGGTTCGAGCATTCCTTCCATGGCGGAACGGATATCTTCCACCGCGTCGTAAATGATGTTGTACTTGCGTATCTCCACCTTTTCCCGTTCCGCCGCCACCATGGCGCGCGGGGTTGGTCGAACATGAAACCCGATCACGATCGCGTTCGAGGCACTGGCAAGCATTACATCGCCCTCGTTGATCGCGCCCGCCGCGGAGTGAATCGCCACAAGTCGTACCTCCGAGGTGCTCAGACGCTCCAGGGCGTTCTGGAGGGCTTCCACCGATCCGTGGACATCTCCCTTGATCACTACCTTGAGTTCCTGTACCGCCCCCTCCTGGATACTGTCGTAGAGATTGTCCAGAGTGACTTTCTTGACGTTTTTCGCCGCTTCAACCCGTTTCAGCTCCTGGCGCTTCGTACCAACCTGGCGCGCGGTGCGGTCGTCCTCGGTTACCTGGAACGGGTCGCCCGCGTCGGGAACACCGTCGAGTCCGATAATCTCTACAGGCGTCGAGGGAGGTGCGATGCTAATCTTCTGTCCGCGGTCGTTGAACATCGCCCGGATCTTTCCGGAGTATATACCGGCAACGAAGGCGTCTCCGACGTGGAGGGTTCCTCGCTCGACCAGAACAGTGGCTACCGTTCCACGACCCGGATCGATCCTGCTCTCGATGATCTTACCCTCGGCGGCGCGGCTGAAGTTCGCCTTGAGTTCCATGACCTCCGCCTGAACAAGCACCTGGCTGAGGAGGTCTTCTATTCCCTCGCGCTTCAGTGCCGAGACTTCCACCATCGCGATATCGCCGCCCCAATCCTCAGCGATCAGGCCTTGCTCGGAAAGCTGTTGCTTGGCGCGATCCACGTTGGCTTCAGGCAGGTCCACCTTGTTTATCGCAACGATAATCGGGACTCCCGCTTCCTTGGCGTGATCGATCGCTTCTTTGGTCTGGGGCATGACGCCGTCGTTGGCGGCAACAACGAGGATTACGATATCCGTAATCTGTGCGCCCCGGGCACGCATGAGCGTAAACGCCTCGTGACCAGGTGTATCCAGGAACGTTATCGTTCCCTCGTTGATAACAACCTGGTACGCACCGATATGCTGCGTGATTCCCCCGTGTTCGTCCCCGGCCACGTCGGTGGATCGGATAGCATCCAGGAGTTTGGTTTTACCGTGGTCCACGTGACCCATAACGGTGACGATCGGCGGGCGATCCCGAAGGTCCTCTTCTTTGTCTTCGTCCGTTTCAATGATCGTTTCGTCGTAAAGTGAGACAATATTGACTTTACAGTCGTACTCAGCGGCGAGAATCTCCGCGGTTTCCGCGTCGATCTGCTGGTTGATCGTGACCATCATGCCCATGCTCATCAGTTTACCGATGAGTTCGTTGGCTTTGAGGTTCATTTTTCGGGCGAGCTCACTCACCGTGACGACCTCCATGATGTCGATCACCTTGGGAACCGGATTAGCCTTGGGCTGAGGCTTCTTCCGGTTGTACCGGAGCTCTTTTTCCTGAATTCGGTCGTCCCGGTCGTAGCCACCGCCGCGGGTCTTTCTGCTCTTGTAGAATTTCTTGCCGGGTTGTTTGTTCTGTTCTCCCGGAGGACCTCCCGGTGTGCCCGGACCGGGGCCACGCCCGGGTCGCGGAGGACCGCCGGGAGCACCGCCGTAACGTTGCGGTGTGGGGCTTCCCCCGCCGTATCGCTGAGGTCCGCTGTCATATCTTCGACCCGGAGGGCCGCCGGGTCGACGGCCTCCCGCCTGTCCGCGGGGGCCTCCGGGACCACCAGGTCCGGCGGAGCCGCGGGGACCACGGCCGTAGGTGTCGCTGCCGGGGCGGCCACCCTGAGGACCGCCACCTTGAGGACGGCCACCCTGAGGACGGCCGGGTCCGGGCGGACGTCCGTTACCGGTAGTACGAGGTCCCGGGCGCGATTGCTCTCCCGGTCGGGCGGGTCCCGGTCGGCGGGTCTGTGCCGCGGGCCGCTCAGGACGCGGGGGCCGATCCTGGGCAGAGGAGTCTCCGGGAGCGTCGGCACCCGTTTCCGGCGAGGATTCCGAAGGTTTCCGTGCTGTCTCGTCGGTACGCTTCGGTTCCGAAACCGTCGCCGACTCCCCGGCAGCAGTTTCCGGGGTGCTCTTCTTAGCGGCCGCTTCCGTCGGCTTCGACGCTTCCGCGGACCGTTCCTGAGAGGGTGTTTCCGCGGACTTAGAAGCGGACGTCCCGGTGGTTTCTTCCACCTCGGGCTGCATCTGTTCGCGTGTTTTCGGCTTTCGCTTTACAACAACGCGTACCTTCTTCTTCTCCGGCTTCTCCGAGGCCGATTCGGCCTTTTTCTCCGGTTTTTTCTTGATCAGCGTTGCCTTCGGTTTTTGTTTATCCTGTTCCTCTGCCATATCTTTCCTTTGTACGATTGTACCGAGAGCGTGGTCCCTCTGTAAACAGCCCTTACTCCTCCTCACCCGGTTCGACGATCTCCACGAACTCCGTGAGAATCGTTCGAATCGCTTCCGCTTCCTCCGGGGAGAGTTGTTCGATCGATCCGAGATCGTCCGGATCGAGGGACACGAGCTGTTCCAGTTCGCTGATGCCGGCCTGACGAAGTTTCTCAACGATCTCGTCGGTCATGTCGGGGAGTTCCGCGATTGACGTTACCACGTCTTCCTCGTCATCGCTGTCGACGTGACCTTCTTCGAGGTCGTCCTCTTCGTCTTCCTCATCTTCATCGTCGCCTTCATCTTCATCGTCGCCTTCTTCGGCGTCGTCGGTTTCCTCGTCGTAATCGTCATCGTACTCGTCTTCATCGTAGGAACCGTCCTGTTCCACGATTTCCACGTTGTCGGCGATGATTTTGCTCAGGACTTCCGCGTTGTCCGCGGTCATTCCCTCAAGATCACGCAGCTCTTCCTCTGAAAGACCTACTACCTCTTCGATAAGCGTTATCTTGTTCTCCGCGAGAACGCGCACGATCTCGTTGGTTATTCCCGGGAGTTCCGCCACGGAGGTGATCTCGTCTTCCGGTTCGTCCGAGTCGCCGAAGAGCATGGAGACCGCCCGCTTGGATTCTGCGGCGAGATCCATTTCTCCGAACTGTTCCATCGTTTTCACGTCGATGCTCCAGTCGGCAAGGCGGTTTGCCAGGCGCACGTTGAGACCCTGCTTACCTATGGCCAGGGACAGCTGATCCTCCGGTACGATGGCCAGGGCCTGGCGCCGCGGTTCGTCAAGCACGACCACGTTGGACACTTCCGCCGGGGAAAGTGCGTTCTTTATGAGGACTCGCGGGTCGGAGTCGTACTTCAGAATGTCGATCTTCTCCCCTTCCAACTCCCTCACGATCGCCTGAATTCGTACTCCTCGCATTCCCACGCATGCTCCCACGGGATCTACGTCGTCCCGGGTTGAACTGACCGCGATCTTGGTACGATACCCGGCCTCACGGACGATTCGCACGATCTCGACCGTTTTCCCGTAAATCTCCGGTACCTCGATCTCAAAGATGCGTTTCACCAGGTCGGTGTGGGTCCGGGAGAGCGCGATCTGGAGACCGGTGCCGCTCTTGGCAACGTCCACGATAAGCGCTTTAATTCGATCGTTTGGACGATATACTTCCCGGGGAGACTGGTACCGTTTGGGCAGAATACCTTCTGCTTTACCGAGGTCGATAAATACGTTTCCGTTCCGTTCACGCTGGACGTACCCGATTACGAGTTCACCCACCTTGTCGATAAACTCAGAGTAGAGCGTGTCTTTCTGTATTTCCCTGATCCGCTGGCGGGCACGCTGTTTGGCGGTCTGAATCGCCACCCGGTCGAACTCCTGAGGGTTGATCTCAATGAGGAGTTCGTCTCCCACTTCACATTCTTCATTCAGCTCCAGAGCGTCGGCCAGGGATATTTCCGTTACCTCGTCTTCTACATCCTCCACGATCTTCTTCTGCGCAAAGAGCGTAACCTCGCTACCGTCGTCCGAGAACTGGACCACGGCGTTTTCGTCCTGACCGAATTTGCGTTTGTACGCGGCGAGAAGAAAATCCTCGATCACGCTGATCAACAATTCCTCGGAAATACCTTTGTCACTAACGACGGCGCGGATCGCGTCCGCAAGACCTGTTGCCATCCTTCTTAATCCTCCTGCTTACTCGCTCCGCTCTTACTCTTTGAGCTGAGCTTTCACTATCGACCCTGGAACGAAGCGCATCTCCGCGCCGTCCTCAAGCTGTAAAAGGCAGTGCTCCCGGTCGGCGGCGATTACCGTGCCGTGAACCCAATCGTTCCGCCCCTCCGGCAGGACGGTCACGTCTTTACCGAGGAACACTTCAAACTCATGAAAGCTGGTGAACCGACGCGTCAGTCCGGGTGAGCTGAACTCGACCCGTACGTCCCGGGGAGTCTCGTCGTCGCTGAGCAGGATCTCTATCCGCGGTTGCAGCGCGCGATGGATCTCCGCCAACGCATCCAGATCAACCCCGTCCGGATGATGCAGTACACAATGCACATGCATCCGTTTATGAACCACCTCCGATGAGAACGCCACCAGACCGTACCCGTGGAGTTCCACCACCGCACGGATCTCATCCGCCACGGGGCCTTCCGGTTTCCGGTACTGCATGATTACCTCTCTCGTGCCGCGGTACAAAAAAAAGAGTCGGCGCGGCGACTCTTTGCTGTCCAGGGCAGTAAGCTGTCTCTGAAAATCTATTCCTAAACGCCGAGTTGGTCAATACTCTTTTGATTCTCCTTGGGTCTACAACTTGATCGCCAGCGCGATGACCCGCCATTCCCGCACGCCCATCTCCGAAAGGATCTCTCCACAGCGGCAGACCGACGCGCCTGTTGTAACTACGTCGTCCACGATGATAGCTCGTTCCGGGATCCCCCGGCGAGCTGCGACTCTCCGGGATCCGTGGTACTGGTGTTCCGCGTTTTCCCGGCGGCGATCTCGATTAGACTGTTTCTGAGTTGTTCCCCGGGTGCGTTCCACCAACGGAACTATGGTGGACGGCAACTCCCGGGCGAGCACAATACTCTGATCGAATCCCCGGCTGCGACATCCCGCGACGCTACCTGGAACCGGAACCACCACGGGCGGTTCAGTATTGAACGTGTCCGATTGATCCCAGTCCCGCAGGCACCTCTCGTACAGAGGCAGAAGCAGTATGCGGGCAAAGGATGCGGCGATCTCCCGATGTCCCTGTATCTTGAGAACCTCGATTCCCCGTACCACGGCACCCTCGTATATTCGGGCGGCGACTATCCCGGGGTGCACCTCCGGCGTAAAAGGACCCGGTCCGTGTCTCAGGAGGAACGCGCAGTGGCGGCATATTCCCGGTGTGTTGCCGACGGGAATGTGAGTCTCTCCGCAGAGAAGACAGACCTCCGTGGATCCCGTTGTCAGGATGCGTCGCAGGCGGTGGCCCACGTTGTGAGAAAGCGTTCCGTGCATAATACCGAGACGACCGGCGTCGCGCGTCCCGCTTGTGTCAAATAGCTGGATCTTACCGGTTTTCGCCTTGCCCCGGGAAGACCGGAAGACTATGTTTTATAGATGGCTCATTTTGATTATGTGCTCGCCGGTGGTGGCGCCGCGGGGCTTTCTCTGGCGTACCACATGGTACACCGTGGACCGGCAAACAAGAAAATCGCGATCATCGATCCAGATCACAAGACGCAGAACGATCGAACATGGTGCTTCTGGATCGACCGTCCTACGCTCGTTGATCCTGTCGTTAAGCGACGCTGGCGCCATGCCTGGTTCCACGGCCCGGAGCGGTCTCACCGTTTCAGTCTGGAACCGTATGAATATCGTATGATCCGGGGAATCGATTTCTACGAGTTCGTCCAGGGAGACCTGTACGCGCGGCCGAATGTGACGTTCATACGGGATCGCGTGGACCGGATAGAGGACGGCGAACCCCGCAAACCGGCCCAGGTACATACAGCCGGCGGAGAACGTCACACCGCGGAGTTTGTCTTTGACAGTCTATTTCTGCCCCGGGAGTTTTCCGTCGACACAAGTCGGTATTACTTCCTGAAGCAGCACTTTGCCGGGTGGACGATCCGAACGGAAGAACCGGTCTTTGATCCGGACGCGATCACTCTCTTTGACCTGAGGGTGCCGCAGAACGGTGCATTTCGATTCATGTACCTTCTGTCGGAGTCGCCCAACAGGGCCCTGGTGGAATACACGCTGTTTTCCTCGGATATTCTGCCTGCCCAGGAGTATAAGCAGGCGATCAGGGATTACATCCGCGACTACCTGGGTGATACGGCGTACACCGTGGAGGAGGAGGAGGATGGAATCATCCCGATGACCGACCAACCCTTTTCCCGTGAGTCCGGGCAACGGGTTATGACGATCGGTACGCGCGGCGGCCGCGTTAAACCGTCCACGGGGTTTGCCTTTTTAAGAATGCAGCAGGATAGCGAAGCGATCGTCCATTCCCTCCGCGCGGAGGGTCACCCTTTTCACGGTCGGGCAGCCCCGCCGCGATACAGAACATTTGACGCGATGATGCTCTCCGTGCTTGAGCGATCCCGCGACGGAGGACGCGACGTGTTTATCAAACTGTTCGAGCGTAATCCCATGACCAGGGTGTTGAGATTTCTTGACGAGGCTGGAGCAATCGGCGAAAACATCCGGCTCATGGCAACGGTACCGTGGGGTACATTTATCGCGGCGTGGTTCCGGGTCAAGCGCCGACACAACCGACGGGGTAAAGCGCGCCGGGTGGACGCGTACGGCAACGCGTTTCCGGAGGACGAAGGGTGACCCCTGCCGCAGAAACGCTGCTGGGACCGCTCCCGCTGATGCCGGTATTGATCGCGTGGACCGGCGTGATGATTTCCGTGCCGCTCGTGGCTCGCCGCGGCGAAAACGGACGGCGCCGAGCGATCACGATCGGTGTATACGCCCAGGCGATTCTGGTAATCGTATACCTGACTTCCCTCTGGCCCCGGGCGATCACGCTCCGGGCAATCCTCTTCGTGCCGTTACTGGGGTGGTTTGCGGAGTTTCTGGGTTCGCGCACGGGTATTCCCTTTGGTCGCTACCATTACACCGAGGCGCTGCAACCGCAAATTTTCCGAGTACCTCTGATAATCCCCCTGGCGTGGCTGATGATGCTCCCCCCGGCGTGGGCCGTGGCGGACGCGATCCTTCCGCAGGGCCCCGCCTGGATTACCGCGATTATAGCGGCTGCAGCGTTCACCGCGTGGGACCTCTTCCTCGACCCACACCTTGTACGATGGCGCTTCTGGCAATGGGAGGACCGGGGACGGTTTTACCTGGAAATCCCACTCACCAACTTTCTCGGGTGGTTTGGCTGGGCCTGGTTCATTACGATTCTGGTGGAGCCTCTCTCCCTGCAAGGCACGCCGCTGCTCCTGGTTTACGTGCTTACCTGGCTCTTCCAGTTCGGCGGTCACATGGTGTTCTGGAAAATGCCCGTATCCGGGCTGGTCGGGTTTTTTGCGATGGGTCTGCCCGCTGTGGCCGCTCTGTGGTCGCTCCTGAACCACTGACCTGAGAGACACTCGCTCTCCTGGGGGGTGATTTCCGACTGTTAATTCCAGGGTGTCAAAGCTGTTCTTTCCACCGGTACAGGCGCTCCAGAGCGTCCCGGGGGGAACAGCTGTCCAGGTCCAGACCGGCCAGTTCCGCAAGGATCAGATCCCCCGGAGCAAAGAGTTCTCCCCCCGCGGAGAGGGAATCGCTGGAGGACTTCTCCCGGGCGGCTTCCGGTAAAGTCTCAGGTAAGCACGAATCCTCCGTGGATGACTCGGCACGACGAGACTCGAAGTACGCCAGGAGTTGTCGGGCCCGCCGGATAACGTCGTCGGGCAGACCCGCCATCCGTGCCACGTCCACCCCGTAGGATCGGTCCGCAGCACCGGGTCGTAGTTTCTTCAGGAAAATTATCCTGTCGCCGGAGTGCTCCACCGTCATCGTCAGGCGGGCGAAACCTTCTCCGTCCAGCCCTGTCAGCTCGTGGTAGTGCGTCGCAAAGAGGGTGCGGCACCGTATCGTCCGCAACAGGTGTTCGCACACCGCCCAGGCGATCGAAAGCCCGTCGTGGGTACTCGTTCCCCGCCCGACCTCATCCATGATCACCAGACTTGCCTCCCCGGCGTTGCGGAGAATGTTGCTGGTCTCGTTCATCTCCACCAGGAACGTGGATTCTCCCCGAGCGATGTTGTCGGATGCTCCCACGCGGCAGTAAATGCGATCCGTCAGCCCGATGAGCGCGCTCTCCGCGGGAACGAAGCTTCCCGCGTGTGCCATGAGCGTGATAAGCGCGGTCTGACGGAGGACCGTCGACTTTCCCGCCATGTTCGGTCCGGTGATAAGCGCAAAACGGGTCTCTTCCGGCGAGAGTTCCAGGTCGTTCGGTACGAACTCCCCGGGTGGCAGGTTTGCTTCCACTACCGGGTGGCGGCCGCCGGTGATGCGCAGTACCGGTTCAACGCTTAACTCGGGACGGCGGTAACCCTGTAGAGTAGCCACTCGGGCGAGTGCGGCGGCGACATCCACCTGGCCGATCCGGTCCGCCAGGATTGAGAGCAGTGCGGTTTCCGTCGCGACCGCGCTGCGGAGATCCAGGAACAGCCGCTGCTCCCGGTTAACCGCTTCCTCCGTGGCGTTGTTGATCTCTGTTTCCAGTTCGCTCAGTCGCGTAGTGGTAAACCGTTCAGCGTTAGCCAGGCTCTGCCGGCGAATGAAGTACTCCGGAACACGATCCGCTTGCGAACGGGGAAGCTCGAAGAAGTGTCCCAGCATCCGATTGTACCGTATCTTGAGCGATGCGATCCCCGTGTCCCGGCGAAGCTCCTCCAGGTACTCCTCCAGCACGGATCGACTGCGGTGCTGCAATGTTCGCAGGCGGTCGAGTTCCGGGTCAAACCCGTCTCGAATTATCCCGCCCTCGTTTATCGCCACCGCCGGGTCGTCCGCCAGGGTGGCAAGGATCTTCTCCTCGATCTGTTGGGCTCTATTCCACTCGTCCGGTCGGTCCATCAACCCCGTCTCGTCCGTTCCGAACCAGTCGGGAACTATTGTCGCTACCCCCTGGGATACCCGTATAGACGCGGCGATCGCCGTGAGGTCCCGAGGATGTGCTTTCTCTACCCCCAGGCGGCCTGTGAGACGTCCCAGGTCGTGAGCTTCCTCCAGGAGGGTGCGCAGCGAGTGAAGATCCGCCTGGCGTCGATAAAGCTCGTCCACCCGGTTCAGGTGCCGCTCGATCTCTTCCAGCTCCCGGGGGGGTGCGGTGATCCGTCGACGCAGGAGGCGGCTTCCCATGGGAGTACAGGTACGGTCCATCACCGCAAGGAGGGTGAAACTCCGACCTCCGTCGTGCATATTGGTGGTGATTTCCAGGTTACGCAGCGTAGCGTCGTCCAGGATTACCACTGCTTTGTCACGGTGTCGGCGTACGTTGTGCAGGTGTCCGAGAACGTGGCGGGCGTTCTCCTCGAGGTATTCGATGAGGGGGGCCCCTGTGAGCAGCGCAGGGTCGTCCTCTTCAAACCCGAATCCATGGAGGTTTTCCACCGCCAGGATCTCCCGGAGTCGGCGGAAGGACTCGGCCCGATCAAACCCCCAATCGGGTATGCGGTTAACCACCAGATCGCGTCCCGTGCGGTCGCGGTTGCCCCGGCGTTCGCTGTCGGCGACGCTTCCCAGCCAGGAAGAGTGCTCCAGCAGCGATTCCTGCACGAGGATCTCCCGAGGGCTCAGACGAGCCAGTTCCCGCTGCAGCAGCGCGTCCACCGCGCGGTAATCGGAGTTCTGCGCCTCGCCGGTACCAAGGGGATACGCCGCGAGCGTCAGTTCCCCGGTAGACGCGTCACACCAGCCCACACAGAGCTCGTGGTCGGTACGTCCGATCGCCACGAGGAAGTTGTTGCTTTCGGGGTCGAGGTAATCCTGATCAAAAACTGTACCGGGTGAGAGAACTTCCACCACTTCCCGCGTGGTGAGCGATTTCCCATCGGGAACTCCGGTCTGTTCACAGACTGCGACCTTGCGCCCCTGCCGGAGCAGTCTCCCGATATATCCGCGCGCCGCATGGTGAGGAACACCGCACATGGGTGTACCCTGCCGCTGCGTCAGGGTAAGCCCCAGAAGCCGCGCGCCTTCCCGGGCGTCGTGCCCGAACATCTCGTAGAAGTCACCGAGACGGAAGAGAAGTATCGCGTCGCGGTGGCGCGCCTTGATCTCCTCGTACTGCTTCAGCATCGGGGTGGACACGGTCCGCCTCCGACCCGACTATCGACTGATCTGTATCAGACGGTCGAGCACTTTCTCACTCAGGTCAACCTCGGAGGACCACCACTGCAGTCCCTCCGTATCGGACCGGATAATCACCGTATACCCTTCGGTTTCCGCAACGTATTGAATCGCGTTCTGAAGACGTTGCAGAAACTCGTCCGAGAGAAGCTGTTCCTGCCGTGCAGCGAGCTGCTGCCGTCGTCGTGATGTCAGATCTTCCAGAAACCGCTGGAGCTCCATGATCTGATCCTCCAGCTGCTCAGCACGCATAGTGTTACCCGCCTCTTCCGCGGTAAAGCGGCGGTCCCGGAGGTTCTCGAGCTCCCGCAGGTGATCGTCGATCTCCTGCTGGTACTGTCGGCGGAGCCTTTCCAGGTCCCGTACAGCCTGGGAGTCGCGGTAGAAGGAGTTGTAAATCTGTCCGATATTGACGACTCCCACCGTGGCGAGCTGCTGCGCCGGCAGGATCGCCGGAAGGAACGTGAAGAGAAACACCATCGTGAGCGTTGTGGCAACCGGGCGAGCCGGGAAACGGCGTCCCGCCGGTTTACGGCAGGGACGCGACGGCATTGAAGGCGTCTTTAAAACGTGCTCGTTGGTCGAGCCGTGGTATATACCGCTTGTCTGGTTATACATCGAATAATCTCCCGTTGATTCTAGTTCGGTATCAGAAGAATTCCGCGCCGATCGTGAACACCAGGTCCAGTCCCCGTCCGCTGTCGGGATCGCCCCGGTTGAAGAGGTTGCCGGTCTGCCATTCGATCTCGCCGTTCTCGTCTACCAGGAACCGCCGTGCCAGGTAGAGTCGGATTGGAAACTGAGGAATCACAAAGCGGATTCCCGTACCGATCGTAAATTGCCAGTCCTGGAGTTCCATATCCTGTAACGTCTGTCGGTCTTCCCAGTTGGTAAGGTCCGAGGTGAACTCACGGAGTACCGCGCCTTCAAAGAACGTATCCCACCAGATCACCTGCTCCGCCAGGGGCATGCGGAATTCGATCCAGTTGTTCCAGCTCGAGGCACCGCCGCTGCGGAAGGGCCAGCCCCGGGAGTTGAACATTCCGTCCAGGCGCAGGGCGTCGCTCGACTCCAGCGCGAAGTATCGGTCGTTCCCCTCGGAGAGGTAGAAGTTGGGCAGGATGAAGCTGAGTTTGGTCTGCATCGCCAGGACCATTTTCCACGACCAGTCGCCCAGGGGCAGATCCCAGAGTGTAAAGAATGCCTCCGCCGTGGACTCGGAGCGCACGAAATGCCGCTCGCCCAGGAGCATACCACCGGTGAAGTTGAACTGCTGGTCCAACCGGTACCCGCTGGAAGGGCTGAAAACGAAGTCCCGATTATCCAGGGCGATCCCTGCGCCCCAGGTGTTCACAAAGCGCCACCGCTCGTGGTTCTCCCGGGTGGTAACGCTGAACGGCCGATACACGGTGTCGTCGTAGGTTATGTACCTGATTCCGGTGCTGATCGAGGTGCGCGGTACCAGGCGTCCCGCGGGCGTGCGGAACGTGTACCCCGTGCTGGCGCCGACCCGTATGTTGTAGGCGTCGTAGCTCATCAGGTTCTCCGGGGGGATCGCCCGGAACGTGCCCCCCAGGTACTCGTATTCCGACTGGAGATCGAATGTGCTGATCTCGTCCGCAGTGGGAACGCCGGGGAAACGGTCGCCGGCGCTGTAGTCCTGACCGTTGTAGTTCGTATCCTCCGTGAAGACGTAGTCCTCGTGGTTGAACGGGTCCGGCACCGCGTTGGGGTCTCCCGCGGAATAGATCGGCGCCCGGGCGTCCTGGGGCTGGTTGCGTATCACCGAGCGGTCCAGGCTGAGATTTATACCACCGGACCACCGGCGTCCGAAGAGCCAGCGCTCCCGGAAATTGAAGTCGATCCGCTGGTTGATCGGCGACGCCGTGGCCTGAATTCCGAACGTCTGGCCCCGACCGAGGAAGTTGCGGTCCTGCCACTGGATCTGGGCGGAAACGGGGAACTCCTGGTTACCGCCGAAGGCGACGCCGAACGTTATCTCCGCGGTGTTCCCCTCCTCCAGGTTGATTATGAGGTCCATGAGACCGTCGGCGCTGCCCGGAGGCGTTTCCGGGGCGATCGCCGAGAAATACTGCAGATTTGCCAGGTTGCGAAGACCTTCCCGTATCCTGGTGGCGCTGAACACATCTCCCACTTCGAGAGGTATCTCCCGCTCGATCACGTAATCCCGCGTTTTCTCGTTACCCCGAAAAATGATGTTCTCGATATGTGCGCGGTTGCGTTCCACGATCGAAACCTCAAAGGCGATCGTATTCTGCTCCTCGTCACGGATCTCGCGACGCGTGATCTGGTTGAATATGTACCCGTTCTCGTAGTACCGGTCCGCCACGCGCTGGTAGTCGGTGTCAAAGCGGTTCATGTCGAGGATATCGCCCGGTTGAAGCCTCACGAGTCCGCGAAGTTCATCGTCGGGAAAAATCGTGTTTCCCTCAAAGGAGATACCGTCAAACCGGTACTGCTCGCCCTCGTCTATGAAGATCGTGAGCGTCAGGTAACTGCGGTTGTCATCCGGTTCCTCCCGGACCTCCTGACGGACTTCCACCACTTCCGCGTCCACGAATCCCCGTTCGGTGTAATACCGGCGGATGCGGTTACGATCCGTCTCCAGAGTCGACGCCTGGAAGAGACCTCGGTTGAAGATGCTCCGCTCCCGGAGCTGCATGACGCCCCGCAGGGCGGAGTCCGAGGCGAACTGGTTTCCTACGAACAGAATTGACTCGATCGCCAGCTGTCGTCCCTCGTTGATCGTGAAACGGACGGTATTCTCGTCGTCTCCCTCGATAAACTCGCCCTGCACCGATACGTCGGGGTATCCCTGTTCCAGGTACAGCGACCGGATCGCTTCCTCGTCGATCCGCAAACGGGCCCGGGTAACCATGTCGCCCGGTTTGAGCAGGATCACGTCCCGCAGTCGGTTGCGCCCAAGGCGGTTGTTTCCGGTAAACTCCACCTGTGTAATAACCGGCCGTTCCTGTACCTCGAAACTGAGAATCATCCCATCTTCCGGTCCGCCCGGGACATCACCGGGACGAACAGCGTTGGGGATGATCTGTTCGAACAGGTCCATCGCGTAGAGCCGTCGCTGCAGCTCGAGGAAGTTCTGCTCCGTGAAAGGCCGGTCGATGAACGGTTCCACCACCGGAAAAAGTTCGTTCTCCGAGACGGTCTCCAGTCCCTCAAACCGGATTTCCCGGATTGGTTCGTTCAGATACCACTCGGTGTTGTTCTGAGCGTGTACAATGCCGCCGACAATGATCAGCAGCAGGGCGTAGCGCATTCGTCGCATTCAGGCTCCCTTGATTTCAGTACGAAAATGACCACAGAAACGAAAAGGTATTGTCTCTGATAAAGAGCTCCTCAGGGTTCTGCGGAGCAAAATTCCACTCCAGCAGGAAAAATGGCGTCTGCCATTCTAAACTAATTTCCGAATCAATCAATACCCCGCCGAGGCGCTGGATTCCATCATCTTCCGGGAAAAATTCCGGATCGGAGGCGCGCATTTGGAGAACCAGCTGTCCGAATACGCTGTCACCGATATAACGTCCCATGAAGATCGACGTGTTATTCAGGTACGTGCCGAGTGACGGCGTAACCTGGCGCTGCACATCCTCGTCCACGGGGGTAATCGCGGTGAGCAGAATGTTCTGTACTACGCTTGTGCGAATTGCAAAGAGATCCAGATCCAGTTGATCGCGTACTGCGTTCTCAAACTGGCGGAAAAATCCTATCTGCGTGACGAAGTCGCTCGTGGAAAGGAGAGCCGCCGGCAGGTTCGCGTAGCCCTCACCGGCGACCTGGAGAATGCTTCCGCCGAGAACGGCGACGATCTCCGCGCCTTCCATGGGCGGACTCGACTCGAATCGGGGGCTGAACTCGCTCAGGCGCTGACCATCGGCGATAAGGAAGATCCGCACCGGGCCGTCCGGAGAGGTTTCCCGCAACTCCGCCCGGGCGGTTACCCGGGGATCAAAGTCGTCCTGCGTTTCACGGAACTCGATGCGTCCGTCTCGAAGCAGAAAGTTTCGGTCAAAGTAGAATACGTCCCCACTCTGAATCGCTACCGTTCCATTGAGGGAGAACGTATCCGCCCGGGTATCGATATTGATCGCTACTTCCTGGCCCGTAGCAAAGTTGCTGCGTATGATGGGAAGCTCCGTATCGGGCCAGATAAACCGTACCGCCCGGCCGGTACGGATCTGCAGATCCACCAGCGCTCCGGGACCATCCGTCATGTCCGGTTCGAAGTCGGTCGCTACCGCCAGCTCCGCGCCGTATACAGTAAGGGTGCCGGAGACCTCCACGTTCTCGCGTGTTCCCGCCACCAGGAGGTTGCCCCGGGTAAAACCGTCAATATTTATCGGTCCAAACTCACTCACCACGTGCACACCGGTCTCCCCGGGCATATCCAGAATCAGCTCAAATTGTTCCAGAGCGAGACGCGTCACCAGGACGCGGGCGCTGATTTCCACCGGTGCCCGACCGATGGTGGTCCGGGTCGGTTGCAGCCGCACCAGTTGCTCCTCGAAGATGAGTGCCGTATCCAGAGGGCCGAGAGTGTCCGGGGAGACCGGCGTCCTCAGCGCCAGTCCTCGGACGTTGAGCGTGCCGAACAGATCGGGATTACCCGGCGGGCCGATAAGGCGCAGTGAACCGGAGACAACGCCGCTCTCGATACTGACCTGCTGCATCGCCGGTAACAAGGGCACATCGGGAAGATTGACGTTGATGTTGGAAACGGTCACTTCCATGTGATCCGCGGAGACGATGCCCGCCGCGGTACCGCGGTACGGCAAGTCACCTCCCAGGACCACTTCAAACTCGCCGGAATCGGAAAGACTCGCCCGGATCGCGCCGTCCATTCTGTCCAGCGTGGTACGTTCTTCCGTACGTACAAGCCGGTAGTGCCACGCGCGCGGGTCCTCCGGTACGGGCGCCTCGGCACCGGGGGTTGCCTGAATCGAGAGGTCCACCGCGGAGGTGCGCAATAGCTCCGGCTCCAGCCGTACTATGGGGTCGGTAGTACCGGTGATAGATAGTTCCACCGTTTGCTCCAGGCGTCGAAACCGGACCGTGCCGTCGATAGCGCCTCCCTGCCGATCAACGATCACCTGCGGCACGTCGAGACGCATAGTCCCGTATACAAACTCACCCTGCGTGAGGCGGAGCACCGACGAGTCGGACTGAGCGAGAAAGCGGAACGAAGTGGCGACGTTGTTCACTATCAGCTGGTCCGATTCCAGAAACACCCGCGCCTCCGGCTCCTCCCGGGGTCCCGAAACCTGGATCGCTCCTTGTACAGTTCCACGCTCGACCTCCGAGACAAACCGGGTCGCCGGTGCGTCGGAGAATCGGAGATCTCCCGCCACGGTACCCCGGGAGTATCTCCCGGCGAAGCGGTAAATCTCCGGGGTATCCGTGCCGCCCAGGCGACCCGACAGAGAGACCTCCGGCTCCCCGTCGATGAAGGCGTACCGCAGATCGACCGTTCCCGCGAGAGTGCTCGTATCGTCGGTGAAATCCGTTATCGCAAGCTGAGCGGTCTCGGGACCGAGCGCGGCCGCCAGGGTAACCCGGGCGGTACGCGGACGATCGGCGCTTCCGGGAAGCGGAATACCTCGGGCGGTCAGCTCGGTCACGTTGAGATACCACCCGGCGCGATCGTAGAACACTCCTTCCAGCGACGCCGATACGCGCGCCTGGCCGAGCGGTATCGGCGCATTTCTGGTTTCCGCGGTGATTGCGAATCCGCGACCGGGAGTACGCGTTATTCCGGCGGTAAACCCGTAGGGACCGGTAATCGCTACGCGACCGTCCGGGCTGAGCGTGCCGTCCAGATAGTACGGCATGTGGTTCACGGAAAACTCCGTGGAGAACGTGATGCTGTTGTCCCGATACACGATCGCTTCACCGGTGCCGCGGACCACCAGGTTCTGCTCCCGCAGGTAGAAGTGGTTGAGCGTTATGTTCCCGTTCCGATACTCGCCGGAGATCGAGACAAAGCGATCTTCTAAACGGTCGTCTCGCCCGGTAAGATACGGAATCCTCACGATAAGGTCGTCGTCACGGTAGTCCACCCGGACCGAACCGGTGAAACGCACCTCCGCAGCGGGAGCGGGAAGTTCTACCGTGTATCCGTGGGCGGCGGCGACGGCGGAGAGACGTTCCGCCGGCAGATCGTTCAGTTCCAGCGCGCCGGTCAGATCCTGAAGGTTTGCGAAACGGACCGTTCCACGAACGCGGCTTCGCCGGGACTCCTCCAGAGAAAGGGCCGCTTCTACGGTGTTGTATTCCGATCCTGCCGGTGTGCCGGTCCGGATACTGGTCACCACGTTGTACAAGGGAACTCCGTTGGTTATCAACCGTTCAGCGCTGATGCCTGCGGCAGAGTCGGAACCGCTCAGAATCAAACGACCATCGAGAACGGGAGACCCGCCGTAGGCAAAATCGGAAAGATCCAACGTTCCGGACGGCGCGATCGTACCGAGGCGCCAGTTACCGGAAAAGTGCGCTTCTCCTTGCGCGGAGAGTACCGTGAGGGAGGGTAAAGCCAGTGATCCCGGGGTCAGTCGGTAGTCCCCGCGGAGAGAAAACGGCTCGGGAACCGCCGAGTGAGCCACCCTGCTCGATACGGAACCGGCCGCCTCGATCAGCGATCCCTCCAGATCGAGCACGATCCGGGAGTCCGTGGTAACCGGTTGTGAAATCCACTGGTTGACCGGTGACCAGGGACCGCGAAAACTCACGAGCGACGCCGGCGTGAACTCCTGGCTGCGGACGTTCACTTCCACCGTCTCCGCCGCCAGGTCCGCCCGGGCGGCGATATCCAGCGCGTCCTGGCTGCGAATTCGCTCTACGTGGACCGTCTCGCGACGCCGTTCCACTCGAAACGCCTGGTCCGCCGCGGTAAAGTGGGAGCTCCGCAGTTGAAGGAGCTCCACCGTGACTCCGAGAGGATCCCCGGTACGAACGCCATCGAGGTCCGCCTGTACCATGGAGCTCAAGGTGAACGGTTCGTCCTGCAGCGTCGATTCCAGCTCCAGGGCGGCCCGAACCCGTCCGGACACCTGTACGGTGTCCACGGCGACCTCGCTCCGAACGTCCCGCAGGACGATTCTGGTGTCTTCTTCCGCGTAGGTGAGAGTCCCCTCTTCTACCGTAACGTTTATGACTCGCCGACCTTCTCCGATTCCCCGAACGAACTCGATCGTATGAAGTAATCGTTCCAACGCTTCCGGCGTGTCGATAATCACCGCGGGTCGGCGTATCGTAACGCGGGGGATCATCCGGTAGGGATCGCCCAGGAGCAGCTCCGCCAGGCGAAACTCGATCGACACGGACCGTGCTACGCCGGTACCGCCGGATACGCGGACGCCGTGAACAGTAAGGCCCCGGAGAATCGAGGGGCTCACCGCTTCCCAGGAGATTTCCTGGTCGAGCGCTACCTCCAGGTCGCCCAGCAGTTCCGCGCGGAGACGCAGGAACTGCTCCTCCAGGCGCGTAATCGTCACCGCTGTCGCGACCGACGTGACGGCCACGATCGATGCGAGGAAAATGGCGACGTATATCGCGCTTCTGAGCGCCCCTTTTCTGTTCATCTCATGAGTCCGTATGCTATATAGTATCGTATCACAAATGGGGGATCGCATACACGATGCACGATGAAAGGTGGTCCCGGGAAGTGCTCCCGGGATTCATTGTATTTGAGGGGCTCGATGGAGCCGGCACAACCACTCAGGCAAAGCACCTGGTGGATCTGTACGGCGGGTCACGGGAGGCAGTGTTTACCTGGGAGCCCACAGCGTTTGCCACCGGCCGGGTGATCCGCGAGCTCCTGAGCGGTCCCGAACAGGTCCAACCGGAGACGCTGGCGCTGCTTTTCGCGGCGGATCGCAGCGAGCATCTCAACCGGCCCGGCGAGGGAATCCGAGCCCTGCTCGCGGAAGGCAAAGTTGTAGTGTGCGATCGGTACCTTTTCTCCTCCCTGGCATACCAGGGAGCGCTCGCGGACAGGGAGCTGGTGGAACGGTTGAACGCTCCTTTTCCGTTGCCGGCGCACCTCGTTTTCATCGACACTCCGCTGGAGGAAGCGTACCGTCGGATGGAAACGCGGCAGACCCTCGACCGGAAGAGCGGCGACGCGCTGGAACAACGATCGGTTCAGGAACAGGTGGCGCCGCGATACCGCGCGGTGCTTGAGATGTTCAGTCGGTGTGACGCGGTCCGGCGGGGGGCGATGAAGATCCATCGGATCGACGGATCGCTGCCCCGTGAGGGGGTGCTCCAGGCGATCCTGGAAGCGCTGGGACCGGACGCTCCACGGACGTAACGCCGCGGACCGTTTCAACCACGGCGGGGGAAATGCCGATAGTAAAACGTGATGAGACGTCGATTTCTGGTGTGGTTCCCGGTCCTGATACTGATGCTTGTTCCTGTATCGCCGGTGCTGGGGTACCGCCTGATCTACCGGGAGCAACTCTACCGACTCTACCATCGCCACTTTTACCAGTACCCCGAGCGGATCGCTGAAAACGTCTACTGGCTGGAGCAGGCCCTGCGCAGCGATTTTGCCAACCCTCTCTACGCGCTGGCGCGCATCTCCAATGAACGGGAATGGGAGTGGTACCGGTATCTCTTTACGATGCATATCAATCTCTCTCTCACGGACCTTTACCTTCAGTGGGGCGCGCAGTACATGAAGTTCGAGGCGTACTTCTACAACGCACCCTGGCAGCGACAGAATCTGGAAAGCCTGGATCGAGCGGAGGAGCTTTTCCGCTACGCCCGGGTATACTGGGAGGAAGCGCAACGGTGGAGCGAGGAAGCCGCTCCTATCCGGTTTATTCACCTGGACCGGATCCAGTATTGGGAAGACCAGCACCATCGCATACGGTCGGGGTCCCTCGATTACGGGCGTATCATCGACCGGCACCTGGACCGCGTGGCGGAAGTACGGGCGCGGTTCGAGTCTATGGACGAAAGTACGTACTGACTTACCGGATAAGCATCGCGTCGCCGTAGGAAAAGAAACGGTATCGTTTCTGCACCGCCTGGTTGTACCACCGTAATACTCGTTCCCGACCGGCAAAGGCGCTCACCAGCGCGAGCAATGTGCTTTCCGGGGTGTGAAAGTTGGTAAACAGCTGATCCACCACACGAAACCGGTACCCCGGGAGGATAAAGATCTCCGTATCCCGGTGTCCCGGTTCGATTACACCTTCCTGTCCCGCCGACTCCAGGGCCCGAACCGCGGTAGTGCCCACCGCAAGAACCGGGTTACCCCCGGCGCGAGCATCATTCAGGATCCGGGCGGTCTCGGGATTGATCGAGAACTCCTCCCGGTGCATCACGTGGTCCTCGAGTACCTCCGTGCGTACCGGTAGAAACGTCCCTATCCCCACGTGGAGTGTTACGAAGCAGATCGTAACACCTTTATCCCGCAGCGCCTGAAAGATCGATTCGGTAAAATGCAGGCCCGCCGTAGGAGCGGCCACGCTACCGGTGACGCGAGCGTACACCGTCTGGTACCGCCGGACGTCCATCGGAGCGTCTTCCCGGCGGATATACGGGGGCAGCGGCATGTGTCCGTGTTCGTCGAGCCACTCCTCGGTGACCGGTCGGGAAAAGGTAAGTTCCCGATAGGGTTCCTCCACACCGGTGACCTCCGCGGCGATCACGCTATCCGGCGGAGACGCCCAACCCGGTCGCTGAGTCCCGCCAGGCGATTGAACCTCCCCGCTCGGCTGTGCGAGCGTTTCCTCCGGTCCAAACCGGAAGGTCCTCCCGGGACGAAGTTTCTTCGCGTTCGGCCCGATCACCAACCAGCGGGTGCGTTCCCCGTTTCGCGGTGCCACCAGTAGAAACTCCTGCCGCGCGCCGGAATCCTCGGCACGGGCGTACACCCGGGCGCGACGTACGCGGGAGTCGTTGAACACCATAATCGTCCCGGGATCGACGTGGTCGACGAGATCCGTCATCGTCCGGTGCTGAAAAGAACCGTCCTTCCGATCGGTCACCATGAGACGGCTCCGACCGCGCTCCGACGACGGTTCCTGAGCGATCAGCTCCCGGGGAAGATCAAAAGAGAGATCCCTGGTCCTCATCGGACTTCCTTTCCGGCAATCCCAGTACACCGTATGCCCGGGCGGTCACGATCCGACCGCGGGCTGTTCGCTGGAGCAGCCCCTGCTGTATCAGAAAGGGCTCGTAGAACACTTCCAGTGAGTCAAGTTCTTCTCCCACGGAGATCGCGAGCGTCTCCGCTCCCACCGGACCGCCGCCGTACATCTCGATTATCGCTCGCAGGATCTGTCGATCCTGCTCTTCCAGGCCGTGACGGTCGATATTCAACCGATCCATGCCTTCCCGGACGACCGCGGTGGTGATCACCCCGGAAGCCAGGACCTGGGCAAAATCGCGCATCCGGCGCAAGAGGCGGTTTGCCACGCGAGGGGTGCCACGACAACTCTCGGCAAGAGCTCCCACCGCGTCCTCTTCGATCCGCACCTCGAGGATAGAGGCGGAGCGTCGAATTATCGCTTCCAGTTCCTCCCGGGAATAATAGTCGAGCCGGACCGGTATGCCGAAACGCGTGAAAAGCGGACTCGCTACCATCCCGGGTCGCGTGGTAGCCCCCACCAGCGTAAACCGCGGAAGCGGGACGCGCAGCGTCCGAGCGCTCGGTCCCTGGCCGATCACCCAGTCGATCTCGTAATCCTCCATCGCTACGTAGAGCATCTCCTCCAACGACGCCTTTAAGCGATGTACCTCGTCAATGAAGAACACCGTTCCTTCCTGCAGAGAGGTAAGGATTCCCGCCAGGTCCTTGGGCTTGTCCAGAGCGGGCGCTGCCGTGACCCTGAGATCGGCCCCCATCTCCTGGGCCATGATATTGGCCAGGGTAGTTTTACCGAGGCCGGGAGGTCCGGAGAGAAAAACGTGATCCAGGGACTCGCCCCGTTCCCGGGCGGCCTGGATGAAGACCCGCAGGTTGTCTTTTACCTGTTCCTGTCCGAGAAAGTCATCCAGGAGCCGCGGGCGGAGTTCGTTTTCCACGCGGTCCAGATCTTCGAACTCGGGGTGAAGCGGGTGGTCATCCACGGCTGAGCTCCACGATCGCCCGGCGGAATATCTCCTGTTCCTGCACCTCCGTAAGGCCTTTTTCGCTATCGAGCGCGTCATCGCCGAGAATCTCATCCCGAAGCGATTGCAGCGACTTCCGGGCGTTCCCGCGGTCGAATCCCATCTCTACCAGCGCCGCCAGCAACTCTTCCAGGGGGCCGCCCGCGGTGCCGGTGCCCCCGGACGCGGAAGAACTCTCCTCCAGGACGAGGTGCCCTTTGAGCTGGAGGATCATTTTCTGAGCGGTTTTGGTTCCGAGACCGGGGATGCGTGTCAGAGCCTGCACGTCTTCCGTTTCCAGGTATTGCGTAAGTTCCCGCACGGTGGTTCCGGAGAGAATTCGCAGGGCCTGGCGCGGGCCTACACCGGGAACGGTCACCAGTTCGAGAAAGACCCGGCGTTCCGCTTCGGTCCAGAACCCGTAGAGCTTCATCAGGTCTTCCCGGACCTGCAGGTACACAAGAAGACGCACCGGCGCGCTCCGGTCCGCTGCGAGTACCGACTGGAACGTGGTGGCGCTCACCTCCAACTGCCACTCTACTCCTCGGGTGGAGAGGTAGATCTGTGGAAAGGAATGTCCCGTAATTGTGCCGTTAAGACTGTTGAACATCGTTTACCTCCCCGGACCGGCATGCAGCCGGGTGATCGCCGCGGCGAGTGCATCCGCGGCGTGGTCCGGGCGGGGAACCTCGGTCATTCCAAGGATCACCCGGACCATCTGCATCACCTGCTCCTTGTCGGCCTGCCCGTTACCCACCACGGCCTGTTTGATCTGCTGCGGTGTATATTCTTCCGCGGGGACGTTCTGCTGCGCCAGGGCCAGGAGAACCACACCCCGCGCCTGGGCCACGGGAATAGCACTGGTCACGTTCCTGGTGAAGTATAACCCCTCGATGCCGGCCTGGTCCGGAGCGTGTTCTGCAAGAAGTTTTTTCACGCCGGTGTGGATCTCCTCAAGCCGCGGGCCCGTCGCCGCGGAGGAATGGGTCCGGATCACGCCATAGTCGACGCAGGCGATCCGGCTGCCCTCGGCGCGGATCACCCCGTATCCGGTAGCCGCCAGTCCGGGATCTATCCCGATGACGGTGGTCATCACTCCTCGGGGTCGAAGTCGTCCGGTATATCCAGGTTGGTGGCGACTTCCTGCACGTCGTCGTGATCGTCCAGCAGCTCCACCAGGCGCAGCGCTTTCCTCGTCTTTTCTGCGTCCAGCGTCACGGTGGTATCCGCCACGCGGGAAACCTCCGCCATCTCGTGCTCGAAGCCGGCGGCGGTCATCGCGTCCAGGACCGTTTCAAAATCTTCCGGGGTGGTGGAGATCTCGATCGAATCGCCCTCGGAGGTTACGTCGTCGGCTCCCGCCTCGAGGGCTGCTTCCATGATTTCGTCCTCGCTGTACCGGGATGCGTCGTACGCGATGATCCCTTTCCGGTTGAAGAGATACGCTACACAGCCGTTCTCGCCGAGGTTCCCGCCGTTCTTGGAAAAAATGCTCCGGATATCCGCGGCGGTGCGATTCTTGTTGTCCGTGAGTGTATCGATCAGGATCGCAACTCCTCCGGGGCCGTATCCCTCGTAGGAGAGCTCCACGTAATCGGTTCCGCCCAGTTCGCCGGTACCCTTCTTGATCGCCCGGTCGATATTGTCCTTGGGCATATTGGCACCCTTGGCTTTGGAGATCGCCGTGCGTAGACGGGGATTGCTCTCCACCTCACCGCCGCCGAGCCTGGCGGAAATAGTGATTTCCTTGATTATCTTGGAGAAGACCTTGCCGCGCTTTGCATCCTGCGCGCCCTTTTTGTGTCGGATCGTCGCCCATTTACTATGGCCGGACATAGAATTACCCCTGCAGGTTTATAGAATAGTGCCCGGAAACTATCACTTGAACCCGGCGCGGGTCAAGATTCAGGGTCCAGCTCATGAAACGCATCCCGTAGAAACCGGTCCAGGAGCTGCCGGTTCTCCGGGGAGAGAACGAACGCTCCGCTTTCCCCGCTCCCGGGGAGCGCGATCTTCCATCGGCGGAGTGTGTTCGCGAGCAGATCGCTCAGGGGACGACCGGCGAGCTTCTGAACTCTCGCGCGATCCACGCCTCGGTCGGTGCGCAAGCCCATCATGAGAAGCTCCCGGAGGAAGTCCCCCGGGGAGAGCGATTCTTCCCGGAGACCGCGGTCGGGATCGTGTAAGTACCGAGAGAACTCGCGTGTATTGGTGAAGCGGCGCAGGGTCGGTTCCGGAAGCGTCCCTACCGCGGCGGGGCCAACGCCGAGATGAGGCTCCATCAGCCAGTAACCCAGGTTATGGCGGCTCTCCGCGCCGGGATGCGCAAAATTCGAGACCTCGTAGTGGAGAAATCCGCGATCCAGAAGCGTTGCGCGGACCGCGTCAAGTTCCTCCGCGAGAGAATCACTGTCGCGGGGGAGCAACAGGCCACGTCTCCGGGCGCGGCCGAGAACGGTATTGTCCTCCACTCCCAGCTCGTAGACCGAGAGGTGGTCCGGACCAAAGGAGAGTATCTCCTCCAGGTCGAGGACCGTATCCGCCGGGTCGCCGCCGGGGATACCGGCGATGAGGTCCGCGTTCCAGCGCAGGAAAAGACCGTGGTCCGTCTTCGTGCCCGGGCGCCACCGATCTGCCAGGATTTCAAGACCTCGCCGGGTCGCTTCTATCGATGTGTGACGCCCGATCCGCCGAAGCGTATGTTCCCGAAAGGACTGGATCCCGATAGAGAACCGGTTCACCCCCGCTTCTTCAAAACGGTCCAGTAATTCCCGGGAGATGTCCTCGGGGTTCAGTTCCACCGTGGTCTCCGCCGTGGGCGTTCGGGTGTTTATCAGGCGGAGAAGCTGATCAAGTGCATCGGGATGCAGAGCAGACGGAGTTCCGCCGCCTATGTAGAGCGTGGAGAGCGACGGTGATCCCCACCGTTCCAGGAGCTCCCCTGTCTGGTCTACCGTCGCCCGGAGGATCTCGCTCTGTCGCCACGGTGGAACCGTGGTACGGGTGTAAAAATCACAGTAATCACAACGGTACCGGCAGAACGGGACGTGCACGTAGAGATGGAGGTCTACCGGGACAGTCACGGGAAGTTCAGTTCCGCCGGGTCAAGGACGCCACGCCGGTCACCGGGCCAAACGATCGATTGTACGTGAAATCGCAACGCGTTCCGGGACACGGGGCCGATGATCCGTGAGTCTGCCCGTCCCGGCTGGAGGGAGAGCAGAAAGAACTCTTCCTCCCCCAGTTCCAGGACTTCCTCGTCCAACGGGAGATCCTCGTGAAGCATCAGTGTCTCGTACCGCCGTCCCCCGACCGTGACTCCCGAGTGATCCCAGGCAACCGTTTCTCCTGGAAGCCCCAGGACGATTCGCGGTACCGGCCTGCCCACCGGTACAGGCACGGCGTCCTCCCGGTTAATCAGCGCGCGCAACCGCGGTATGAGCGCGAATCCCGTTCTCAGCGGGGCGTTCGTGACGACCACCGCACCTCGGGGTATCCCGTTCCGGACGCGCCGGGCAAGAACGATGTCGCCGGCCTGCAGCAACGGTTCCACCGCAGTTCCGCGGATCGTGATCAGAGTGGGGCCGAAGAACCGGACGAGAAGGAAAACCAGGAGTGCCAGGAGTAGATACGCTGTCCGTCGCCGCCGTTTACGGCGTTTTACCCTGTCGCTCACCGTTCTATCGTATCCGTCCGATCCGTGCAAAAGGCCAGTAGATGACCATCGCCCGACCGAGTACGTTCCGTTCCTGTACGGGACCGAAGTAGCGACCGTCCCGCGAGTTGTCGCGGTTGTCGCCGAGGCCGAAGATGCGGTTTTCCGGAACGAACCATCCGTTCTCCACGAAATACTGCCGCTGTCGATAGCGATCGACGTGAGGTGCCGCGGCGGCGAGCGTGCCCTGCCGGACGCGCTCGAACTCAAAAGGATCCCGGATTCCCGCACGACGGATCCGTTCGATCGCGGACTGCTCCTGCGCGGTCAGAGGCAATCCCAGGTCATTAAATGCAAGCGCTCGTGCACCCTCGTGGATCGATCGATAGTCCTCCTCGTCAAGAAGTCGCTGCAGCTGGTAGGGGTTCTCCGAGAGTTCCTGAAACTGTTCTTCCGGAATCCACCGGTCGCTGCCGGCGGGCATCACCAGAAGGTCGCCGTACCGGTCGTTCCGGAAACGGTCTCCCCCGACGCCCACCGCCCGCTTGATCAGGAGTTGCGCCCGCGCTTCATCGCTGATCGCGTCCCGGTCTATATCAACCAGCGAGAGGGTAAGCATGTAGATCGTGCGTTGCGCGATCGTGAAGAGCGTGCCCCGGCTGATGTACGAAGGGTTAAGGAAGATAACCACCTCGTTCCGCTGTGGTCGGGTAAAACCGGGAAGCTTCGTCAGTCCGGGAAGCAGCTCCGGTCCGTAGACAACCTTGTTTACAAAGATCCGGTCTCCTTCGATGAACGTGCGGATCATCGACCCCGAGGGAATGCGGTATGCCTGCAACAGGAACTGGTTTATGAGCAGTACCAGGAGTGCCGCCTGTAGAAACGCCTCTATCCAGTCGCGCACGGGGTGTTTCCGGTGTTGCTTCAGGCGGCTCCGTGCTTTGTGTCGTGCACGGACCGTAAGGAACAGCTCCGTCCAACCCACCAGGCGGGTGCAAAATGCGCGCATGAGCGGGAGGCTACCACGAGGACCGACCGTTGACAAGCACGCGTTGACAAGCACGCGTTGACACGCGTTGACACGGGCGGAAAGCGCTTCCTATACTCGCGGCACTATATGGCTAAATCCTGGAAAGAAATTACCTCCGAGGAGGATCTGGACGAAATCGCGGTAGAACTCAAGCCTCGCTTCGGGGTGACTCCGGAGGTATACGTTCCCGCGATCGGTGCCGCCGTTCTTCTGCTGGTACTGTTTTTCGTGCTGCTCTTTCCGGGGTTGCGCGCGTACGGCACGCACCTGACCGTGGAGAGCTCTCCCGCGGGCGCGGAAGTGTACATTGACGGGGTGCGACGGGGCGCGACACCTCTCACGGTGTTTGTTCCCGCCGGGGAGAGAACCCTCGAGGTCGGCCTCGCGGGATTCCCGGAAACCGGCCGGACCCTCACTGTGCGTGGCCGGCGGTTCGGCAGCTGGTTGTTTCCCATGTCCGAAACCGCGACGATCGTCCTGGATCAACCGGACCTCTCCGCCGTGCGGACCGACTCGATCGTCGATTTTTCCGCCTGGTCCCTGGGACTTGAGCCGGGAGCGCAGTTTCAACACCCGCCGGTTGCCCGGGACGGATCAAGACGGCTCTGGACCCGCCGCGTAGACGATTCCGCGGATCCGCTCAACACCACCGACTACGTTCGTGATCTGCTCGCGCACGCGCAACGATTCCAACGGGCGGACGTACTGGGAGCGATTCTGCGTGTGGAAAACCCCGGCGCCGTGCTGAATGCCGCGTCGCTCGCCGCCGCAGTACAGAATTTCATACATCTTGACAACAAATATCCTGGTTTTCATCACGTGGTGGAAGGACTGGTGCCGGAGGTCCCCTCCGGTGTCGCCGCCTGGCGGGACGCTCGGAGCGATCAGTTTTCCACGGAACTGCTGGCTCTCTCGGTCTCGCTCGATGAAGGTGTTTCTCCGCCCCTGCAACGACGGCACGTGGGAGGACTGGAGTTTGTAGCGGTACCACCGGGACGGTACGCGATCGGATATCCCCTGCGCGACCAGGATGATACCGGTGTTCTCGTCGATTTTGAAGAGGGGTTCTGGATACAGAACACCGAAGTCGACCGGGGGACGTTCGCTCGTTTCCTCCAGGAGAAGCCCGAATGGGCACCGGAGAATCGGAAGGAAGAGGATTACCTGCGGGACTGGCCCGCTGAGATCGCCGGCGAGGACGCGAGGTTACCCGTACGGTACGTAACTCGCGACGCGGCGGAAGCGTTCGCGGCATGGTTCCAGGAAACGTTTACCCCGGCGGACGGAACGGTCCGGCTCCCCACATCCGCCGAATGGGAGTACGCCGCTTTCCTTAATGATTCCGGTAATTCTCTGGAAACACCCGGAGAGCCGGTGCCGGTGGATCAGTTGCCGGTCGGTGCGCTGGGGGCACACCGGATGACGGGAAACCTCTGGGAATGGACCGGAGACTGGTTCGGTCGGTACGCACATATCCTGACTCCCGACGCGGGAGCAACGGTCACGGTTATGGGCGGTAGTTTTGCCAATGCTTCACCGGTGCATAACTTGCGCGGTGGACAGGCACCGGACCGGGCAACGCCTTTTCTCGGCTTCCGGGTGGTAATCGCTCCGGATCGGGAGGAATGATGGCGGATCGCAAGAGCCTGGCCCGGAACCGTCGGGCGTTTCACGAGTACCATGTGGAGGAGAAGCTCGAGGTAGGTATCGTTCTGCAGGGTACGGAAGTAAAGTCGATGCGGCGCGGCAAGTTCTCCTTTGCCGATGCCTACGGTCGCGTCAAGAACGGTGAACTCTGGCTGATCGGTCTGCACATAGCGGAGTACACTCACGGGAACCTCTTCAACCATGATCCGACCCGGTCGCGCAAGCTTCTCTGTCACGCGGAGGAAATCGACCGACTGCGGCGCAGAGTTGAAGAGAAAGGATTCACCCTGGTCCCGCTGGAGTTTTATCTCAAGCAGGGACTGATAAAGCTCGAACTCGGTGTGTGCCGGGGAAAGAAACTGTACGACAAACGGGAGTCGCTCAAGGCCAAGGACCAGAAGCGCGAAATGGATCGGGCCATGCGACAGGGATTGTAGGGAGAACGGAACAACCTATGAAGGACACGCAGAAGCACCAGGAGTTCCATGATTTTGCACGGGATCTCGCCCGTTCCGGGGGGGCTGTCACGCTTGACTGGTTCTCCCGTCGTGAACTCGTGGTGGAAACAAAAGCCGACGACAGCCCCGTCACGGTGGCCGACCGTACTACCGAGGAAGTGATCCGCCGCATGATTACGGACCGGTTTCCGCACCACGCCGTGGTGGGCGAGGAACACGGGGGTTCCATCCGAGGCAAAGGTTTCGAGTGGGTGATCGACCCGATCGACGGCACCAAAACGTTCGTGCGGGGGGTTCCACTCTACACCACTCTCGTGGCGCTTCTCGAGAACGGAGTCCCCGTGGCAGGTGTTATCTACGCACCGGCCACCGGTGAGATGGTGAGCGCCCTCTCCGGCCACGGAGCATGGGACGAACGTCGTCGCCCGGTCGGAGTATCGGGCACGACCCGGTTGGAGGACGCGTGGTACGTCACAACCGATCCGGTGGATTTTCATCGTCGCCACCGCGGTTTCAGCACCGACCTGCTCACGCAGTGCCGTTCGTCCCGGACCTGGGCCGACGCCTACGGATACATGCTCCTTGCCCGAGGCGCGGTGGACATCATGCTGGATCCCATTCTTGCCCCCTGGGATGTAGCCGCGCTGGGAGTTATCGTCCGGGAAGCAGGCGGTGTATTCACCGACTTCTCCGGTGTCGAGCAGAACCTCGGAGAAAGCGCGCTCGCCTGTGCCACGCCGGAACTGCACCGGGCGGTGATGACGCTGCGGAACAGGACCGCCGGAACCTGACCGCGACACCGCCGCCCGCTCAGCTCGTTTTTGATGCACTGACCCTGCCCGGCCGCTTGACCGGACGCCGGAGATAGCCTACATTTGTATGCAGGAATAACGTGATCGATTACGGGGGTGTTCCGGATTCGATTGGGGTGGTTCCGAGTGATTCGTTGCAGGTGGAGCGCCATCTCCTGATTGGCACCTTTTTATCTGCCGAAGAAGCAGACTTTCTCCCGGTTGCTGCGTAAGTAGCCCGGGCGGGCGCGGGTTGCGCCGCTCTGAGCGGCC
>SLRR01000262.1 GCA_007130865.1 Spirochaeta sp.
GTGCCGCGCCACCCGGTCCAGGCACTCCCGCAGGTTCCCCGTGTTGGGATCGAGTACGTTCTGTGTCGGCGTGGTATCCCCCGGGGCGATCGCGTTCTTCCGGCGCAGTACCAGGGGGTCCATTTTCAGCTTCTCCGCGAGGAGATCCATCGCTCGCTCGATCGCGTACCCCATCTCGATATGACCGAACCCACGGTATGCGGTGGCAAAGGGGTGGTTGGTGTACACGCAGTAACTGTCGGTCCTGAGGTTTGGAACGCGATACGGCCCGGTGGAAGCGTACCCCGCGGCGCGGCTCACGTTTACCGCGTAGTCGGCGTACCCGCCGGAATCGAAGAGGAACTCCACTTCCGCGGCGGTGAGCGTCCCGTCGGACCGGGCGCCAAGCTTCACCCGCGCCTCGAGTCCGGGGCCGCCGGGGGATCCCACCATGTCCTGCTCCCGCGTATTGACCACCCGTACGGGCCTCCCCCCGAGCTCGCGGGAGAGGAGGTACGCCAGCGGCTCCAGTTGGATCCCGGCTTTGCCGCCGAATCCTCCGCCGATATCCGCCACCTGCACGGTGATACGTCCCGGGGGAGTTCCGAATACGCGACTCATGATCGTGCGTACTCCGTAGGGACTTTGCGTGGAGGATCTGATCACCACCTGACCGTCCGATCGGATCTCCGCGAGCGCCGCGCGCGGTTCCATCGCGGCGTGGTCCTTCGGGGGAAACCCGAACTCACCTTCCACGATCGCGTCGGCGTCCGCAAAGCCGGCGTCGGCATCGCCTTTGCGCATGCGCGTGTGGTGCGCGATATTGGTACCCGGTTCCGGCAGGATCGCCGGTATGTGCACGTACTGGTCCATCTCCGGATGGATCAGGGGTGCATCGCTCCTGATCGCTTCCCGGGGGTTATCGAGAACGGGAAGATCCTCGTAGTCCACCCGGATCGTCGCCGCGGCAGCCTGGGCGGTACGTTCGTCGTCGGCTACGACGGCTACCACGGGCTCGCCGAAGTACCGCACCCGGTCAACCGCCAGCGCGGGCTTGTCTCCCAGGTACAAGCCCACCAGTACCGGGAAATCCCGACCGGTGAATACGCCCCGCACCCCCGGCATCGCCCGTGCTTCCTCGTCGTGAACCGCGGTTATCTTTCCATGGGCCGTTCGACTGGACACCACCGCTGCATGGAGTGTCCCCGGCACGATATGGTCGTCGGTAAATCGGGTTCGGCCGGTAACTTTGTCCGGACCATCCTTACGGGAGACGCTCACTCCGAGGTTCGTCCCGGATTGCGTCGAGTCCTGGTGCATCACATTCCTCCCTGCGGTGATAGTATATCGATGATGTCAGGAATCCGGCAAACCCCGGGGCGGTTCTTCACGGGGAGGCCGCTCTCCGAGGAGACGAGGTCACCAGGAAATGGTGGGGTCGAGCTTGATCCCGACCCATCCGCCGATGTCGGACATCTCTTCCGCTATCATGCCGATCGCCACCGGTGCGGTGAGTTCCGCCACCAGCCACTCCCGCCCCTCAAAGGGAAACCGCGCGCCCTCCCCGGGGATGTCCACACCGACTACCGCGTGGGCGTATTCCATGCTGACCATCAGGATCGCGTCAAATCCGAGGTGCTGCAGGAGGATCGCGTAGACCAGTCCCAGAGAATCGCAGTCACCGGCAAAGTCCACGAGACACCAGGCGGGACTCATGAGATCACTCAAGGAACCGGTACGCTTGTACTCGGCTTCCTGGAGCCACGCCAGAATATGCGCCGGCATCTCGTCCCGGTCCACGCCGGATCGGGAGAGGTCGTGGAATACGTTCTCCGCCACCTCCCCGAGACGGTCGTAGCTGTCCCGGTAGATCATGCGGAAATACCGGCGCCAGGCACGCGCCCAGTACGGAACCGGGCCATCACCGATCCGCGAGGGCTCACCCTCCTGCGGCGCGTACTGCGCGAGCACGCGAGCCTCCCGCTCAATCACCACCTGCGCCGCTTCCTGAAGTCCTTCGGAAGCAACGCGAGCGGGAAGCATCATCTCCGCTCCGGAGGGAAGCGCCAGCGTTTGCCCGTCGGCCACAACACCGAGCCGCTCCTTCACGGGAGCAGCGTAGAACGTACTCACCGGACCCGGCTGCATGCGATTACGCGCGTCCGGTGAAAAGCTGTCCAGCACCGAGAGCAGACTGTCGTGGTATTCCTCGTAGTGTTCGACAACGGCGTAAGCCATCACGGCAAAATCAAAGTCGTCGCCGTTTATGAACGTCATGTATCCGCGGACGGTAATGCCGTCTTCACCCGGCCCCGTGGCAAATGTATAGTCCGCGAACACGGCGTGGTCGCCCAGATAGCGAAAACCCGCGCTCTCGCCGGACGCGCCGAACCGATCCCGGATAAACGAGTCCAGATCCCGCGCGGTGACAAACTGTTCGCCTGGAAAGGAGATCACCTGAAAGACCGCGACCCGCCCGGGGTCCGTGAAACTGACGAAGTTGCTCTCCCGGGCGTCCAGAACTTCCCATCCCACGGGGATGTCCACCACGTACTGGAAGTCGGGATTCTGAAACACCGTTCCGGAGAACGCGGGGCCCGTAATGCCGACGATGAGAAAGAACGTGAGCACCAGAAAAAGCGCACAGCCGGAAGGTGCCGGGGAGCGATCGTATCTCGTTTTCAAAAGGCGGTCCTCCTGATACTATAATCGGAATTCAGGACTTTCTGTTGAGGAGGCGGGTATCGAGCACACAACGAATGTGGACGTAACAATAGATCCATCCCCGGTATACGGCACGATCACCGTCCCCTCTTCCAAGTCCCATACGATCCGGGCTCTCCTGATCGCCGCGTGCGCGCCGGGCGTCAGCCACGTGGGTAACGTCCTGGATTCCGACGATGCCCGAAGCTGTATCTCCGCGATCCGCGCCCTGGGTGCGTCGGTGGAAGAAACCGCCCGGACCTCGACCGGGGTATCCCTGGCGGTGACACCGCCACCGGGCGGCATCCACACTACGGACCAATCTATCACGATCGACGTGGGTAACAGCGGTACCACGCTCTACCTGCTCGCGGCGATCGCCGCGCTGCGGTCGGTACCGACCAGGCTTGACGGTGACGCCTCGATCCGGCGCCGCGACGCTTCCCCCCTCCTGGAGGCGTTGCGCGATCTCGGCGCGGAGGTTCAGGGAGGACCGGCGGCGCCGTTCACGGTCACCGGCCCCCTCCTCTCGGGACGGTCGGTCTCGCTGGAGTGCCCCACGAGCCAGTACCTCTCGGCGCTGCTTCTGGCGTCACCTCTTATAGGATCACAAAACACCGGCGACACCACATCCCTGATCCCCACCATACTGTACGAGCGTCCCTACGTCGACATGACGTGCTGGTGGCTCGACCAGCAGAGGATCGGCTACGACCGGGAAGGGTACGATCGGTTCGTCCTGCCGGGAGGACAGACTTACGCTCCGGTCACCGCCTCCTTGCCGGGGGATTACAGTTCCGCCACGTTCTGGTTCGTGGCGGCGGCGATCACCGGCGGTTCCGTGACCGTGCAGGGACTCGCCCCGGACGACGTCCAGGGCGACCGGGACGTACTGAGAATCCTGAAGGAACTGGGGTGCCGGGTGTACTGGCACCAGGAAGACGGTCTCTATCCCTCAGTCACCGTAAAGGGAACCCCTCAACGGGGAGGTACGTTCGATCTGAACGCGATGCCCGACGCACTTCCCGCGCTGGCGGTGCTCGGATGCTACGCGCCGGCGCCGATCACGCTCGCCAACGTGCCCCAGGCGAGGGTCAAGGAAACCGACCGGATCGCGGTGATGGCGAAGGAGCTTACCGCCCTGGGCGGAGACGTTCGCGAACTCCCGGACGGCCTGGAGATACGTCCGGGACCGCTCCAGGGCGGCACGATCGCGAGCCACGGCGACCACCGCGTGGCTATGGCCGGTGCTGTGGCGGCGCTCGGCGCGACCGGTCCTGTACGGATCCGTAACGCCGATGCCGCGGCGGTAACCTATCCCTCGTTCTACGACGAACTTCACCGGCTTTGCGGGAACGCTGCTCCGGAGGAAACCGGGGTATGACACAACGGACCGGTGCCGGGCTCCTCCGCCGGGACGCCCGGATACACATCTTTGACGTTGACCACACCTTGACGCGGTATTCCACGGGAACGCTCTACGCCAGGGCGGGACTCCGGGACGGTATGGTTTCCCTGCGACAGCTGGCAAGCATGCCGTTCTACTATCTGCTGTACCGGATCGGGCGACTCTCCCTGGGGACCGTGACAAAAAAAATCAAACCTCTGCAGGGCTATACCCGGAAGGAGCTGGTCGACCTGGCGTACCGCGCATGGGAGGCGGGCGGCCACGACAACGTGTTCAAGTCCGCCCGGGCGTACCTCGACGCGTGTCGTGCCGCCGGTGCGGAGATCGCACTCGCCACATCCTCCTTCGATGTAATCATCGAGCCGTTACAGGAAGCCCTGGGGATTCATCACGTAATATCCTCGGTCCTCGAGTTCGACCGGGAAGACCGATCCACCGGGTGGCTCGCCGGCGGTCCGTGTTACGCTGAGGCCAAGGCAGATCGAATCGTCGCGTTGCTGCACGAGCTCGGCAACGATCCGGAGGAGTGCGCGTTCTATTCGGACAGCTTCCACGACCTGCCGGGGCTGAGAACGGTGGGAATGCCGGTAGCGGTCAACCCGGATATTCTTCTGAAACGGGTAGCCCGTCGCGAGGGGTGGCCGATCCTGAGGTGGGACCGGGAGAAGACCTGATAGAACCGTCGAGGCCGGTCCGGTCATGGCCGATCCGGTAGCGTCGGTCCGGCAGGTTCAATCCGGTAGAATCGTGCCGATTTCCGCCCCCGCTGCCGCTCCGCTGAAGCGCGGCGGAACCGCCAGGACGTTCCATATTCGACAACTCTCGAGCGCGGTTCCGTGGTAGAGCGTACGATCCTCGGCACGATACAAACCGTACACGTGATCGTACCCGGCGTCGTTCAGAAGCTTCATCAGGTTCTCCCGGGGGTACCCGGCGTTCTCCGTGTTTACGCAGGAATACTCCATGATTACCGCCGGCGCGAACCGACGTAGCGTCTCGATCGCGCCGGTCAGGACTTCCCGTTCCGCTCCTTCCACGTCGATTTTTACGATGTCCGGCGGTTTCAACGGCAGAGCAACCTCCGCGGGCAGCATCGCCTGCGCCTCGTGCCGGACCCGATCCCCGGATAGCCCCGTAAGTGCGTCAAGCGCCAGCACCGGCACCTGCACCGTTCCCGTGACGCTCAGGTTGTAGCGTTGCAGATCCTCGGGAGGTCGGCCGAAGAAGGAGGAGAACGTGTCGTCGCTGTAGATCTCGATCGTGGCGGACCCGGCGGTCGATCCCAGGGCACAAGGCACGACCGTGAGGCACCTGGACTCGCCTGTCATGATTCCCTGGTCCGTCGCCCGCCTCTCCAAGCGCTCCCGGCTGGCCGGTACCGGCTCGAAGGCGATCACCCTGCTTGGAGGCCGACAGAGGGGGAGCGTCAACTCACCGTCGTTGGAGCCGATATCGTAGATCACGCGGGAGCCGGGGCCCGCCGCGTCCAGGAGCCGAGCGATCCAGAACCGCAGGTTGCCGTGTATGTCCTCATATCCGCCGATCGTCCCGGAACCATTCATGATCCCGGATTGTACCAGACCCGCACGACCTTGCCAAAGCCGCGCGCTTCCACAAGAATAGGGCGATGCAACAGTGGCAACCCGATTTGATCCGGGCGTTGATGCTCGACGCCGGCAGGATCGCGCTGGAACACTTTACGGAACCTCAAACGGAACATAAACCGGACAACTCTCTCGTCACCGTGGCGGACCACGCCGTGGAGGAGTTTCTCACGCAGAAGCTTGTCAGGGACGAGCCGCAGGATCGCACCGTTACCCTGGTGGGCGAGGAGACCGTGGGAGTCGCCGACGAAGAGACGATTCACGCCACGTTGAACGGAGTCACCTGGGTGGTGGACCCGATCGACGGCACCGCGTCATACGCCAACAAGCTGCCCACCTGGGGCGTCTCCCTGGGAAGACTGGAAGACGGGCGCTTTACCGACGGAGCGCTCTTTCTGCCCCGCACGGGAGACCTCTTCATCACCGACGGCAGCGACGTTCTCTACGAGGAGAACCCCCGCGACCCCGGACGGTGGCGATTCGAGGCTCTGAAAGCCCTCAACATACCGGAACGCCCGTACAACCCGATGGGGATGCTCAGTTTTCCCCACGAGATCGCTTACGGCGGCCGTTACACCGGATCCAATCCGTTTCAGGCGAACGGAAGCGCGGTGTACTCCATGGCACAGCTGATCCTCGGCGGCTACCTGGCGTACGTGGCGCGCATCAAACTGTGGGACGTAGCGGGTTCGATCCCGTTGCTGCAGCGACTCGGGTTCCTTGTACAGTATCCCGACGGACACCTGCTCGGGGACAGCGTCACCGAGCGGGACTGGGTGCTGGAACCGGGCAACCACCGAATCTGGCGCAGCCGGGGAACGTGGATGATCGCTCGTAACAGGGACACCCTGGAGCACCTCCGGGATCACTACCATTCCGCCGGAGAAGAGTGGTAACGTTCAGACCCGTCGTCCCCGCAGCAGGAACACAGCGGTAAACGATCCACCTCCGCGGCGGTACCGTTCCGCGCAGTCCGGTCCGCACGCGGCGGTGCCGAGCCCCCGGTGAAACAGGTCCGCCGTAAGGATCGTCGTATCCCGGGGTCTCACCTGCCACGTATGGGAGAGACTGTCCAGATCCTCCGGCGCCGTATGCAGCGCAGAAAAGTGAAAGGACTCCCGATCCGCGGCGGCAACAGTGAACTCCATTGTCGGGGATACCAGACGAACGTACCGCGCTGCGCCGTGGCCACCGTGTTCCTGCGGAACGATATAGGGTACGTACTGGTCCCGCGCGGTGGAGGTCCATCGCCGTAACGGATAGCCGTTTCCCCGGTCGGGATAGTTTTCCTGCGGACCACGCCCGTACCACTGCACCGTCTCAAACCCGGAAGGCAGGTCCCAGCGCACTCCCACCCGCGGCAGGTCCTGGATCACCCGGGCCACCTCTATCTCGACGAGCAACGACTGGAACCCTTCCGCTCCCGGAGGCGTCAGGACAAACCGCGACGTACCCAGAACCGCTCCCGACGAGTCCGACGCGACGCGGAGTTGCGCCACGATCGCCGTCCCACGAGGGTCCTCCTGGACCGCCCAGGTGGAGACAAGTCGATCCAGACCCAGACGATACCAGACCGTGCCGGGCTGCTCACGCGGCTCGTCGATGTTGCGGATGAAATCGTTGTCGGTGGGCGCTCGCCACAACGATGGAACCGGTCCTCGGATACGCAGAGGCGGCTCCTCGGTAACCGGTCCGACAGCCGCTCCGGCGACGTCGGCGACGGAGGACCGGGGTGTCCCATCGATCAGGCAGGGAAATCCGTGCTCGTCCAGAACGAGCGCGAGTGGCAGCGCTCGCTGCGCAGCACCCGCGTCGGACGCGGTGACCGCGGCGGTGGTGGGAGTCTCGTCGGTGGCACCGGCCGCGCTCGTCCTGCCGTGCGAGAGCGGGAGGGCGCGAGCAGCGTTCCATTCGCCGGCGACGGTCCACTGCTCCCAGGCAAGCTGATGGTCCCGGGGCGTGAAATCGGTGGCGGAGCCCACCAGGAGGCGAACGGTCAGGATCGTCTCGCCGGGGGTGCGATCTCCGCCGGGAAGGTCGCCGGGATCGATTGAAACCTCCACGGTCCCACCCGGGGTATCTGCCGGGGTTAAGACGGGCAGATCGGTTTCGCCGCTGCGGGAGACGGTGCCGTCCGTGGTCAGATCCCATCGTAAAACGGCCTGCTCCAGCGGCGTGAAGTCGAGTTCGTTCCGGATCGTTACGTGGATCGTACCGGTTGCGTCCCGGCGAAACGCGAAACGCACCGGCTGGAAGAGTTTTCTGAACTCCCACATCGCGGGGTGCGGCGTACGGTCCGGCCATATCAGGCCGTTGATGCAGAAATCGCGGTCGTTGGGAGTATCGCCGAAGTCCCCGCCGTATGCCCAGAACCGCGTGCCGTTCGGTGCCGGCTCCTCGAGTCCCTGGTCCACCCAGTCCCAGATGAAACCGCCTTGCAGGCCCGGGACGGTACGGAACGCCTCGGCGTAATCCTCGAGTCCACCGTTGGAGTTCCCCATCGCGTGGGAGTACTCGCAGAGGATCAGCGGTCGCGGATCGGCCTTCCCGGCGTCGCTCTCCGCCCAGGCAACGATCTCCTCTACCGGCGCGTACATCGGCGCGATCACGTCCGTCGCAGCCCGGCCGCGGTGGTATTCGAACGGTCCCTGTCCCCACTCCGCGCGGATCGCCCCCTCGTAGTGCAGCGGTCGGGTCGGGTCGGCGTGACGGACCCACCCCGCCGCAGCGTCGTGGTTGGGTCCGTATCCGCTCTCGTTCCCCAGGGACCAGAGAATAACGCTCGGATGGTTGCGGTCGCGCAGGACCATCCGCATCGTCCTGTCGAGAAACGCTCCGGCGTAGGCCGGGTCCCGGCAGACCTCGTTATAGTAGTGGTGCGCTTCCAGGTTTGCCTCGTCCACGAGGTAGATCCCGTACCGGTCGCACAGGTCGTACCATTCACCGCAGTTGGGGTAGTGGGCGGTCCGGACCGCGTTGAAGTTGAACTGTTTCAGGAGTTTCAGGTCCGCGATCATGCTCTCGCGGCTTATGACTTTGCCGGTGCGGGGATCGTGTTCGTGCCGGTTCACCCCGCGGATCAGGACGGGACGCCCGTTCACCCGGAGCTGCCGCTCCCGCACCTCCACCGTTCGGAATCCCACGAACGTGGAGTACACGTCTCCGGGGCCACGCTCGCCGTCGCTGCCGGTATCGCTGCCGCCGTGGCTGCTACCATCCCCGGCGCCGTCGCCACCGGAGGCCTGCTCCCGAGTCGTCGCAGGGCAAACCTCCGCCTCCAGTCGGTACAGGAAGGGTGCCTCGGAACTCCACAGGAGAGGCTCCTCCACCTGAACGTGCAGTTGCGCGCGGTGTCCCCCGGTGGGATCATCGTGGCGCCACCCCTCGGAACCGTAGACACCGGATATCCGTACGGTCTCCTCGGCGATCGGGTCTCTCCGATCGCCGGCGGTCCGGGATTCGTTCTCCGCCGGACCGTCGTCGCACCCGTCGTACCGCTCCGCGGGAAAGAGCCTGACCGTGACTTCCACGGGGAGATCGGCGTCGGCGCTCGGGACTGTTTCCGCGCGTCCCACCTCGAGGTCCACCGTGAGCGTTCCCCGTCGTCCGCGGCTGCGGGACCACGGGTCCTGCGCGAGTCCACGGAGCGAATCGCCGTCATCGCGTTCAGCGCCAGGGTCGTCCAGTTCGACCTGGACCCGCGCGAAGAGATCCTGCAGGTATACCGGGGGCGTGCTGTAGATAAACACGCTGCGGTGTATCCCGGCCATCCACCACTGGTCCTGGTCTTCTAAATAGCTCCCGTCGCTGTACCGCACTACCATGACCAGGATTTCGTGCTCGCCCGCCGACGCGGTAACAGGAGCACCCGCGCCATCCACGGCGGCGGTGATATCGAACTCGCTCTCGATCCGGGAGTCCTTGGTAACGCCGATAAAGCGGCGGTTCACCCAGACGACGGCGGTACTCTCGGCGCCGCCCACGTGGAGGACCAGCCGCCGCCCGCCCCAGCCCGGTGGTACGCTGAACGTCCGGCGGTACAAGCCGGCAGGGTTCTCGGCGGGCAGGTGCGGCGGAGGTTCCCGCCAGGGCATCACGATGTTGGTGTAGTGCGGTTTGTCAAACCCTTCCCGCGTCCAGTTGGATGGAACCGGTATCGAGGTCTCAAGCTGCGACGAGTCGGACCGGGCGCCGCCGGAAAGGATCTCGTCCACCCGCTCCGACGCTGCCTCCGGATTCCGGTGGAGTTCAAACTCCCAGGTTCCGTCCAGGGAGAGCCTGTCCGAGGCGTACAGGGGTGGACGCGTCGGGAGACGTCCCAGTCCGGTAAGCTCCGGCCGCTGCCAGGGTTTCAGTTGCTTCAGGTCCACCACGGTCGAGTACTCCTCTTCTTCCCGGTCCTTCTTACGCCGGGTCGCTCCGATCGGAAACAAGTTCCCAGAGATGCGCCTGGTAATCACCAGCCTGTTGCGGCACTGCTATTCCCCGGTGCATGAGCGCCGCCCCTGGTACCGGCGCGGCCCGGGACGTCTCCTCGCCGCCGTCGGGCAGTATCGGAACGACGCGGTAGGATTCCCGGGGATCGAGTCCGACCGGCCTGATCCGACGTCCCACGCGGTTAGCCGGGGCGCGCAGGGACACGTGGAAGATCATCGCCCGGCGGGCGTCGCGGGAGACGACGCTCCAGGCGTAATCGCCCGCGGTGGCGCTGCCGGTAACCACCCCGGTGATATCACCGGCGGTCTCCGGTAGCAGTCGCAGAAACCGCCCTTCCCGGAAGAACCGCCGGTACCGACGGTAGAGTACGGTCGCCCGCCGGTATACGGCGCAGTCGTCCTCCGACTCCGCCAGGAGGTCCAGTTCGAAGCCGAAGTTGAACGCCAGGGCCACCACCACCCGCGTCCAGGCCGGGGTGGTCCGTCCCAAGAGGTGGTTGGGACTGGCCGATACGTGGGCTCCCATCGTCTCGGGAGGAAAGAGCAGTGAGCTGCCGCGCTGGATCGCGAGCCGCTCGATCGCGTCGGTCTGGTCGCTCGTCCAGTACTGCGGCGCCCAACAGAGCATTCCGTAGTCAAACCGTCCGCCCCCACCGGCGCAGCCCTCGATGAGCACCTCCGGAAACCGGGTAGTCAGACGTTCGAGCAGGTCGTACAGTCCGAGCATATACCGGTGCATCACCTCGCCTTGCCGGTCAGCCGGGAGATGCGGTGAACCGGGCTCGCTCATATTGCGGTTCATGTCCCACTTGACGTATTCGATCGGTACCGACTGCAGGAGGTCCGCGAAGGTTTTCTCCAGGTGATCCACCACGGCGGGGTTTGCCAGGTCCAGCACGAGCTGGTTCCTCGCGAGCGTCCGGTCGCGACCGGGGATGTGCAGCGCCCAGTCCGGGTGTTCCCGGTAGAGGTCGCTCTCGGGGCTGACCATCTCCGGTTCGATCCAGATCCCGAAGCGCAATCCCGCGCGCCCCGCGTCTTCCGCCACCGGCGCGAGACCCGCGGGAAACTTCTCCGCGTCCGGCGTCCAGTCTCCCAGGGCGACGGTATCGTCCCGGCGGCCCCGAAACCATCCGTCGTCGAGCACGAGCAGCTCCGCCCCGAGGGAAGCTCCTTCCCGGGCCAGGGCCGCAACCTTGCGAGCGTCCACGTCGAAGTAGTACGCCTCCCAGGTGTTCACCACGATCGGCCGGTCGCGCTCCCGCCACTCCCGGGGCAGCAGCGCGGTCCGTACAAACCGGTGCAGCTGGTCACTCAAGCCGTTCAAACCCTCATCGGACCAGGCCAGGACCACCGCGGGAGTGTCGAAAGACTCACCCGGATCAAGGCGCCAGGCAAACCCCAGGGGGTTGATCCCCGCCTGGAGTCGGACCGATCCGTACTGGTCCTGTTCCGCCAGGTGACAGTGGTTCCCGCTGTAAACCAGGGAGATCCCCCAGGCGTTCCCACGATCTTCCGTGGTGGACCGGTGGAGCAGCGCGAGAAAAGGAGCGTGCTGGTGCCCCGACGCGCCGCCGCGACTCTCCACCTGCTGGATTCCCGGGGAGACGCGCCGACGGAGCAGTGTACGCTCCCGCGACCAGGCACCGTCCAGGGTCACCAGGTCGTAGCCGGCGTGCTCCGGAGGCAGATCCACCGAGCAGGATGCCGCCGCGTCCAGGTCCAGCGGTACCGTTCCGGTATTGACGATCCGGGTCCACCGCAGGAGAACGGGACAACCGGAACCCTCCACCACGGTGTAATAGAGGGAGATATCCAACCCTCCAACGGGGTCCTCGCAGTCGACGCGCAGGGTTACGATCGCGTCGCCCGGGTCTCCGGGCTCGACCGGTGCCCCCGGCTCGAATGGGTCGCCGCCCTCGCCTGGCGCGTTGGACTCGCCGCCCCCTCCGGGCTCGCCGCCCGCTCCGGGCCGGATCCAGGGCAGTCCCCGGGGACGCAACGGCGGTCTGGAGGGCCCCGCGCTTTCCCCGGCGCCGGCGGCGGTGCCGGGGCCGCTGCCGACGCGCCCCGGGTCCCCATCCACCACACGGTCGTCCCGGAACACCGCGTATCCCCGGTACCGGAGCGCCCCCGCCGTCGACCCGTCCCCTCGGCGGAGGAGCCACGCGGGCGAGCGCATATCCCCGGTTCCCCAGGAGGGATACTCTCGGGGGAGCAGATCCGGCGAGAAACGCGCCGATTCTCCCAGATCCACCGTGGTCAGGTACGGCGCCGTAACAGGTGGGTCCAGGAGCTCCGCCAGTCCCGCAACGCCCGTGGTGCTATCCAGGGGCGATCCTTCCGTCTCGATACGGGGACCCCAGTACCGGTGTGCCAGGTGCACTCCGTCGAGTACGGAGAAGATGTAACTGGACGGCCCGAACCGCAGGTGAAAGAAAGGCCCCTCCGGTACAGCGCCGTTGATCCCCGGGACAACCTCGATCGTGTTCTTCATGGCGCGATTCTACTCTTTGACCCCGCCGAACGTAAGGCCCGCGATAAACTGACGCTGCAGGACAAAGAACACCAGTACCGACGGCAGCGCGGCCACGACGGAACCGGCGGAGATCAGGTTCCACGCGATCGACCACTGCCCCCGGAGCGCCTGCAACCCGAACGTGACCGGCCGGGCGGCGTCGCTCTGCACCAGTGTCAGGGCCCAGAAGAAGTCGTTCCAGATGAACGTGAAAAGCAGCACCCCCAATGAACCCAGAGCGGGTCGTATGAGAGGCAGGATCACCCGGAAAAAGACCCCCATTTCCGTAGCTCCTTCGATCCGGGCGGACTCCACCAGCGCGATCGGGAGGTCCGCGATGAAATTCCTCAAAAAGAACGTGGCAAATCCGATCTGGAACGAGGTATGAAATATTATCAGCGCCCAAAGCGTATCCAGAAGGTCCAGGTTCCCAAAGAGCGTACGTACCGGGATCATCAGGATCTGGAAGGGGACAAAATTACCGGCGATGAACATCGCGTAAAGGAGGATCCGCCCCCGGAAGCGGTGAATCGCCAGGGTATACCCGGCCATGGCGCTGAAAAAGATCGCCATTACCACGGAGGGTATGGTGATCACGACGCTGTTGATGAAGTACCGCAGCATCGGGCTGCGAGCGGGATTGAACACCTCCGCGTAGTTCTCGATCATCCGGAACTGCGTAGGCCAACCCCAGTAGTTTCCTGCGATGATGTCCTGGTTGCCGCGCATGGACGTGACCACGATCGCCAGCATCGGTAGAAGCCAGATCAGCAATACCAGCGGCAACGCTATCCGATAGACCGTGCGCGTGACGATGCTCGTTCGTTGTATCGGTGTGGGGAACATCACGTCACCTCTCGTGCTTTACGACGGTCCACAGGAAGAACGCGATGAAGACCGACATGATCAGAAAGAGCACCACCGCGATCGACGCGCCGTAGCCCATGTTAAAGTTGAAAATCGACTCGTTGTACATCTGGTAAGCCAGCACGTTGGTACTGCCCCAGGGTCCGCCTCCGGTCATGATCGCGATCAGGTCAAAACTTCTCAGCGCTCCCACGATCGTCACTACAAAGGCGATGAAGGAGGCGCCGCGAAGCTGCGGCAGGATCACGTTCCATAACATATTGAACCCCGACGCGCCGTCTATGCGTCCCGCCTCGACTACTTCGGAGCTCATGCTCGTGAGTCCCGTAAGGTAGAGGATCATGCAGTACGCGGTCTGCGGCCAGAGATTGGCCAGGATCACCGCGTACGTGGCAATATTCTCGTTTGCAAGGATCGGGATCGGACGGAGTCCGAACGCGCGGAAGATCGCCGCCAGCAGTCCCAGGTCGGGATTGTAGAACCAGGAGAACACAAGGCCGATCACCACGAGATTAATCACGAAGGGGAAGAAAAAGAACGACTTGATCGCGCGGATCCCGCGCACGCTCTGGTTCAGAAAGAGCGCCAGCACGAGGCCTCCCACGGGAGCCAGCATCATCACTACGAGCCAGCGTACGTTGTTGGCCAGCGACACGTGAAACCGTTCGTCCCCGACCAGGCGCTCGTAATTGGCCATGCCCGCCCAGTTCATCGGGCCGAACCCGCTCCAGTGATGCAAGCTGATCCAGAAGCTCTGGATGATCGGCCAGATGACGAACACGGTGAAGAGAATAAACGCCGGGGCCAGGAAATAGACCGGCGCAAACTTGTACTGCAGCCGAAGCAGGCGGTATTCGTTGTCTTTTTTCACTTTGGTGCACCTCCCGGCAGATGATACACGGTCAGAGCGGCGCCCCGGGGCTGACTGTACACCCGACAGCGACACCTCCGGTGGCGATACGGCTCAGGCGGGCGGCACCCCGGAGGATGCCGCCCGCGCCGGAAACATATTTATAGTAAACCCACCCGGTGTCTACCGGCTGAAGATTTCCGCCCGGCGCCGGTCCAGGCGCTCGCGGATCCCCGGAAGCCGATCAGGATTGACCATGAACTCCTGGAATCCTTCCATGCCGTACCCGGCCATCTCCTCGCTGGTATCGCGATCGTAGAACTGAGCCAGTCCATCGGCGGCGTTCAGCATCTCGAACCCCTTCCGGATGAACGGATCCTGCGGGGGCGGGGAGTCGCTGTGGGGAGAGATGTTACCCACCGCCGCGGCGAACTCGCCGAGCACGTCCGGGCGGGAAACAAACGCCAGGAACTTCCGGGCGTCTTCTTTGTTCCGTGCACCCGCAGGGATGTGGTAGGTCTCGGTGGGAGCGTCCTCGTAGATACCCACGCTGGGATCGATCACGGGAAACTGGAAGAATCCGATGTTGTCGATAACACCGGCGCTTTCCAGATCGGGAATGATGAAGTTACCGATCAGATACATCGCGGCGGTGCCGTTGATAAGCGGTGCCTGCGCTTCCTGCCAGGAATAAGTGGCATGGTTCTCCAGGAAGAATCCCCGGTCGATCAGGTCTTCCCATACCTCGAACACCGCGTCCAGTTCCGGGTCCTGGTAGGTCGCGTTACCGGCCATCAGGTCCATGTGGTAGTCGTAGCCGTTGATACGAAGGTTCAGATAGTCAAACCAGCCCGCCGTGGTCCAGAGGTAACGCGTGCCGATCGTAACCGGGGTGATTCCGTTCTCTACGAGCGTGTCCCCCACTTCGAGAAACTCCTCCCACGTTTCCGGTACCGACAATCCGTACTGGTCGAATATGTCTGTACGGTAGTAGATACCCCACTGGTAGTAGCCCCAGGGAACGCCCCACTGCCGTCCGTCTACGGTGGAGGGCATGCGCGAGGATGCCATCTTCTGGTGCAGGTTGTTTTCGTCCCAGACATCGCTCACGTCTTCCAGCAATCCCTGGTCTACAAAGAACTTCATCCGTTCTCCCGCAAACCAGAGCGCGATATCCGGCGGATCGGAAGCAAGAAAGCCGCGGATCGCGGTCTTGTACGCCTCGTGATCGAACGTGTTCAGCACCACGTCAATCTCGGGATGCTCCGCGCGGAACTGATCTACCACGTTGGCAAAGGCTTCCCGCGGAGCCGGGTCGGACAGGTTGGAGTTGATCACCAGGCGGCGCTGCTCCTCCTCGGCGCGGCCACCGGCAAACACGATACCGGAAGCGACCACCGCCACCACCAGTACCATCAACACGATTCGTCGTACCATTACGGTCCTCCTTAAGGTTTTTCCTGTATTATTGTCCGATCGAGTTGAACGTCGGTCAATCTCAAGATTTTCTCCTACTTACCCGGTATTCAGATAACTGGCCGTTTCTGTATAAAAATACTATATATGGTCCTTGTATGGCGCCGTCCTGCATGTATATACGTCCAAAGTGGTCAAACCCGATCTGCCCGCACTCCGGTACGGAATCATGATTTCGCAATTATCGGATTTCTATTATAATTTTCCGGTCGGAAAGGAAGCGCCGTGGAAAACCAGCACGATCTGGGACGACGAGACGGAGAATTCATCCTCGGACAACCCTCGGAGATCGAGAACGAACTTCCGTATCAGCTTGTCGGGGCGGGATGCGACTTCTATCAGTATCCCGTGAAGCGTCCCTTCGGCTTCCCCACGTTTCAATGGATTCAGACCGTGTCCGGCGAGGGAGTGCTGGAACTCGAGTCGCGGACACAGGGCCGCTCCGTTCACGAGGTACCCCCCGGCCAGGGGATGCTGCTCTACCCCAACGAGCGCCACGCGTATCACGCACGGAAGGAACCCTGGTACGTCGACTGGATCACCTTCAGCGGATACCACATCGTCGACATGCTCCAATACATCGGTCTTCCCCAGACCGGCGTATACGGCGTGTCGGAACCACCGGCGCTGGAACACCATATCCGGAAAGCGCTGAGCACCCTGAAGAGCGACTACCCGCTGCGCGGCATCGACGGATCCGCGATCGTGTACCAACTCATGATGGATTTCTTCAAATACGTTCAGCGGGAAGGCGCGGTCAGCCACGACGCTCACGTGCGCCGTCTCAAGCCCGCGCTGGACCTGATCGAACGGGAGATCCACCGGTCGTTGACGCTGGAAGACCTGGCAGCGGAGGTAGGCGTCACGCCGCAGTACTTCTGCGACCTCTTCAAGTCGATCACCCGCTACCGTCCCACGGAATATATCAACCAGCGACGCGTGGAACGGGCAAAGGAACTGCTCATCCGAAACCCCCGGGACAAAGTTCACGATATCGCCCGCCAGGTGGGATTCGAGAGCGACAGCTACTTCTCCACGGTCTTCCGGAAGTACGAGGGCGTCAGCCCCCGCACCTACCGGGAGACGGAGAGCGCATCGGGATAGCCCGGACCGCAACGGTCGACAGCTCGATCAGGCCGCGACCCGGTCCCCCCCAAAAAATAGGAACACCGGCATCGCCTCACCATCGCCTCAACATTACCTCACGGAGCAATCTTATCTATGGACGCGTCTCTTGCGCCTCGCGCTGTTTTTATCGATACTGAGAATGATTATTATCCGATACATCCGGAGGGGTCGTGAGTCGTCCTGCGTTGCCTCGTGTTTTTCCCGGGCTTTTTGTGTTCGTGGTTTTACTGATGTCCGGCGCCGGTACTGCAGACGTTCCGGCGGGCGAGCGATCCTGGACGGTGGGCGTACGGCTCGGCCTGGGTCAGGGGTGGATCGGCGGCGAGGACTATCAGAAGTTCATGGACGATCTTGACGTCGGAATAGACTTCTTTCCCGCTTATATCGCCGGCATCGTCGCGGAACGGGGTGTTCATCCCAACCTCGCCGTTCAGTTCGGTTTCGGTCACGCCGCGCGGGGCGGAGAGGCCACGTTGGTTTCCCTGGGCGGATCGGATATCGATGCCACGCACGAGATCGGGTCTCTGGAGATCTCGGCGCTGCTGAAACCCCGCATACCGCTCGGACGGTGGATGCTGTACGGACTGGCGGGTCCGCAGGTGGTGTACCTCCAGGGCGATCTTGAAGAGACGATAAAGACCGGACCCGGGGGGATATTCGAGACAGAGGGGTCGACGGAGCGTTCATCCTACGAGGTGGACAATCAATGGATACCGGCACTCGCCCTCGGCGTGGGAACGGAGATTTGGACGGCAAACGGCGAGGGCGTGTTCTTTCTCGACCTGGTATACAGCCGCACGTTTGTCAGTTTCTCCGATGATCGGGACTGGTTCTTCAATTACGCCGCCGCGGTAATCGGGTATCGCGCGACTCTCGGTCAGCTGACACGGCTGTTCTAGATACACACGTTGTACCGGTGCATTCGGGAGGGTACATGAAAGGATTTCGATTTACGGCGATCGCCGTGATTACTGCCTTACTGATGACGGGGTCCGTTACGAGCTGCAACTGGTTGACCTGCAACCAGGGAAACCGGACGTTTACCGGAAACAGTTGGGACGAAGTTGAAAAGATGTGCGAGAAATGGTGTGACAAAGACCCCGGGTGTGATTACGCCGACGGAAGAACCTCCTGCACGGAATCGGTAGCGGGAACGGAATGCACGATGAACTGTTCCTGCAACGCGGTCTGGGAGTAGGACGTCCGGGTTACGGACCGGAGCTCACCCGGTCCAGAAGCGTATGATGAACTGGTGATTCCACGATTCCCGCCGTGATCCACCGGCGGAGGCGGTGCCGGAATCGGGCAGGTACTTGAACGTGATAAAATCGTTCAACCCGAAGCGGTAATCAAATTCGAGCCCCATATCGCCCCCGCCAAGACGGACTAACAGTCCTACCGAGAAATAGTCCGCGCGCATACTGTGGCTGCCCCCCTCGACATACACCAGCAAAGTCACATCGTCGTCATAGTCTTCCGGGGAACGCAGGACGGGATCAAACCCGATCCGCAGGCCGACTCCGACGTTTGCTACGGAGATCTCGTCAAACGACGGCGGCTCGTCACCGGTCGCTTCATAATCGCCGAAATCCCGCCGGTCCGGCGTTATGTGAAAGATCGACGGAGCGAGCACCAGACCGGTCGGATAACCCCGGTTGACCATCAGGTTGGCGTAGTAAACATCGTTGGAAAAAGCACCGCCGTTATAATAGGAGGTCTCCAGACTGACCGCTCCGCGGCCCAACCGTGAGGACAACCGGTTCTTGGCAAAACGCAGCTCCCCCCGGTCGTACTGGTAACCAAAACGCGTCGCGTAATGATCAAACCCGACCCCGACCTGCCCGAACGTGGAAAACCGGTTTTGCCCGAACGAGTCGTCGGTCCAGTAAAGGGTTCCGATCGACCAGAAGAGTGAAAAGCGGTCGATCGACAGACCCGCCCGGAACGCACCGCCCGGTACGACCACGAACGGATCGACTATCTCCTCGTCGTAATCATAATCCGGGTCATCTACGGAGAAGTCCGCTCCAGGGAACACTGAAAAAGAGAAATTCACAGATCCCCCGACGTACAGGTTCACGCGATCCCCTTGAACGATCCGGATCGGCGAAACGAGCGCCCGGAACCCGAGAAAGTTCAGACCGTTGCCCATTTCAAACGCCAGTTGATCGTACCTGTTGAGAAAATCGACGTAGTCTTCAGTGGTTCGGGAAAAGAGGTACTCCGAGATCGCACGGGGGTCGTCGTCGGCAGATAGATTGGAAACCACCACGAGCATCAGGCAAAGACAGCCCGTAATCGCGATCGTGGAACACGAACGAGTCCGCCCGATCCCTGGTTTCGCGAAAGAACAACCGTCCGTAGTCAAACGCTCCCCGCTTCCTCAAAAGCGGCACGTTCCGCCACCAGTTTCTTCCACGCGTACATCGCGAGGGCCGCGCCGATAACCCCGTAGGCGAGGAAGACGCGGAAGTACTCGCCCACCTGGGCGTTTCCGAAGAGCGTCTGCGCCGCGAGCGGGGAGATTATGAAGAGCGAGTGAAAGAGGATCGTTCCCAGGATCGCGTGGCCGATATTCGCCTTTGCCACGGTGGCGCCGCCGATGAGGATCGAGGCTACCGCGAACAACCCGGTCTGCTCGTGGGCGCCGTAGGTACTGAAAACCCCCATGTTCTGGATGAACATGATCTGGCCGAAGCCTGCAAAAACGGTGGAAAGGATAATCGCGATAAGCCGAACCCGGTCGACCTTGATCCCCGAGACAAAGGCGATGTGCTGATCCTGCCCGACCGACTTGAAATCCTGCCCAAGTTTTGTACGCAGAACAAAAACGGTAAACAGACAGAGCAGCCCGATCATACCGAAGGACACCACCGGGATGAGCTGGTTCCCCGTCATGGTGGGGAAGATGATCTCCTTGACGCTCCAGAGGAAAAAGGGAGCGCTGATCGCCGCGATCACCAGGTTTTTCCGCAACCGTTCCGTGCGATAGTACCGGAAAATGTTCAGTCCGATGATGACGGCGGTGAGTATCAACCCGAAGTAGGAGAGTCTCATCCGCACTACGTGATCAAGACCGTACTTCAGATCCAGAATGTCGATAGAGACGCGCAATCCCACCCCGGAACTCAGCACCATGTCGGGGTTGTCCATGGGGATGATCGTCCCCACGAACACCAGAAGAACCAACTGATAGATTCCGAGCGCGAAAAAACCGAGAATCAGTCCGGAAATCATCTCCTTGCCCTTGGAACGGTTGAAAAGCTTCCCCGTAAGGTAGCCGAACACGAGGTTCATCGGCAGAGAAAGCAGCATCGCGAACATTATCCCGCCGAACCCACCGAAACCCCAGTGCGTGGCCATGACCAGGGCGAACTGCGCTCCCATCGCCCCCAGGACAACGGCGAAGTTCAGCCCCATCCCGGCGACGACAGGAATCACCAGAGCGAGCACGATAAACATGTTCCGCGCGACCCGACTGATCAAGTCGTTCACAAAGAACGGTAGCGACAGGTTGGAGAGGTAGAACCCTCCTATGCAGAGGAAGGAAAACACCAGGATGACCATGTTGTTGGTAATAAATGATCGTACGGACGATCCGATTCTAAACTTGCTTGCCATCGTCGTTACCCCTGAGTTGATGTCTGGGCCAGTGCGTAGAGGATTATTCCGTTCTGGATAATCAACCGAGTGATCTCCGCTACGTTGGAAATGTTGCCGGCGACCTCGTTCGCCACGGGTTGGGCGGTGACCAGGATACTCTGAAAAAGGAACGTCCCGAGGATCACGTTGAAGATCGACGCCTTCCGGATCGTGGCACCGCCGATAAGTATGCAGGCAACCGCGGGAAACCCCATCATCAACGGTGCCTGGTATAACTGGATAAACCCGAAACTCTGCGCATACACCACTATCCCCACCGCTCCGGCCACGGTGGACATGACCGTGCCGATAATCCGGTACCGGTCAACGGAGATGCCGCAGGACTCGGCGTATCTCGGGTTGTCTCCCACCGCCAGCATCGCGGAACCGCTCTTGGTTCGAAAGTAGAACCAGTAGAGCAAACACACCACAGCGATGAAGAGCAGTAACCCGGTCGGTACCGCCAGGTTTCCCACGCTGAACCGGCCGAAATTGTTCAGGATCTGGGAGAACCGCCGCTCGATGCTGATCGTTACGCGCACGCCCACGCCGATCGGCCAGGCCATTTCCGGCGCGTTGAACGGCAGCACGAGCCACCCGATCGACATGAGGGAGACCATGGCAAACCCGGTATAGGTGGAAACCATCATCTCCGATCCCTTGACCCGGTTCAGGAGCATTCCGTAGAGCACGCCAAAGAGGACCGCCACGGGCATCGCGAACAGGATCGACATGAGAAACCCCGCGAACCCGCTGAAATCGGTCTCGATGCTGACGAGCATCCCCACCAGCCCCGCCAGGATTCCGATGGAGATTCCAAAGTTCAGACCGATACCGCAACGGATTCCCGGCAGCATCGCCAAGGCGAGAATTACCCACATACCGGTCCGAACGACGCAATCGTAGAGCAGGTCAAAGAAGGGAATATCCACCATCACCGCGGCGATCCAGAGACCGACAAGAAAGATCACGATGATGATGCGCGGGATACCAAATGACTTCAGGGCGTCCAGAATTCGACCTTTCACGATGCACTCCCGTTCATTGCTTCGATTCGCTTACCGCCCATGAGGAGTCCGAACTTCACGTCGTCGTCATCCGGACGCAGAATACCAGCCACCTCGCCGGCGTCGATTATCGCGATGCGGTCGCTGATGCTCTTCAGCTCCGCCAGTTCCGAGGACGTCATGATTATCGTTATGTTGTGTTCCCTGTTCATCTTGACCAGCGTGTCCAGTACGAGTTTCTTTGCCCCGATATCGATCCCCCGAGTCGGTTCCGAGACAAAGAGTATCCGGGGAGCAAAGGTCCAGGCCTTTGCAAGACAGACCTTTTGCTGGTTTCCGCCGCTGAGGTTACGGACAAGTTGCCGTGGCCCGGAGCACCGGATATCCAGTTCCCGGATCATGTTCCGTGCGTTGGAACGCACTTCCGCGTACTGTATCTGGGAGACGCCGAGAAAATTCCGGATAAACCGATCCTTGTTCTCGATCGTCGGGACCGCGATATTCAGCTCGATCGAGAGATCCAGTAAGAGTCCGATCCCTTTCCGGTCTTCCGATACAAAGAAGATATCCTTCCGGAGCGCTTCTCTCGGAGCGTTCAGTTTCAACGGCTGGTCGAATACCATGACCGTACCCTTGGCGTGATACATGCCCATGATTCCGTTAGCGATCCCGATCTTACCCTGACCCGCCAGTCCACCAATACCAAAGATCTCGCCCTCAAAGATCTCAAGGTTGACGTTCCTGACTTCTTCTCCCGGCATGAACACCCGGAGGCCCTGGATCGAGAGCGCTCTGCTGCGGCTCTTGAAATCGCCAACGTCCTTGTCGAACTGCTTGTCGACCCGGTGCCCGACCATGAGTTCCGCCAGCTCGTACACGGTGGTATCGGAGGTTTTCCGGTTTCCCGCAAGTCGACCGTCCCGGAGTACGGTGATGTTGTCGGCGACGCTCATAACCTCGTCCAGGCGGTGTGTGATGAAGAGGATCGCCACACCCGCACCGGCGAGTCCGCGCATCGCCTGGAGCAGGGTCTCCGCCTCGCTCTCGGTGAGGACCGCCGTGGGTTCGTCGAACACCAGGAGTTTCACGTTCTCCTTGTCGATCTCCCGGGCTATCTCCACAAACTGCTTGTATCCCACGGGTAACTGGGAAACCGCGGTTCCTTCGTCGATATCGATGTTCAGGCGATCCAGGGCGCGCCGGGTATCCCCGTTCATAGCGACGTAGTCGAGCGTTTCCAGTTCCCGTCCCAGTATCCGACTGATCGGATTCCAGCGGGTGATCTCCCGGTTCAGTTTCACGTTCTCCGCCACGGTGAAATTAGGAATGAGCATGAACTCCTGGTGAACCATGCCGATCCCCTTCGCCATAGCGTCAAAGGGATTCCGAAACGTCACCTGCTCGCCGTTGAAACTGACCGTGCCGGTAAAACCTCCGGTGGAATGGATCACGGGCATGCCGAAGAGGATGTTCATGAGCGTAGACTTGCCGGCACCGTTTTCACCGAGCAGCGCGTGAATCTCACCCGGTGCAAGCGACAGATCGATGTTCGACAACACTTCGTTCTTGTTGAACGACTTGGAAATGCCGCGCATCTCCAGGATATGCTGGTCCTGCAATTGATTCTCCCAATATCCGGTATCTACGTGGAACCGAGAAATTAACTGGAAAGAAGAAGCAATCCCGGAGGATTGCTTCTTCCCGAAAAAACGCTGCTAGAAAATGATGTGATCGAGCAGGACGAGGTAGAAGTTCGAGTGGTCTCCGTACGTGGAGAGATCCGCGCCACCGGTCACTTCGTTGAACTTGGCACGCATCGCCGTGTCGTCAACCTTTGCCGACGTACGACCCTGGATGTAATCCACGGCGTAGTACGTACCCGCCTGGATCATCGCCATGTTGACCGGCGCCGGCCATGTGGCGATCCGACCGGTCATTCCGGCGGCCGCTACGGCGTTGCCGATCTCACCGATGATCCACTCCAGGTTGCCCTGCTTGTCCGAGGGAACCTCTATGCCGAGCGCTCCCGGCATCGCGTGGTACGGTGAGGGACAGCACTGCACGGGGAAGATCGACTTGGTGGAAACGGTCTGGCGAATCAGCGGTTCCATCATGGAGCAGTTGGTTCCAAAGAACGCAGTATCGGCTCCGAGGCGCGCCACCTGCCGCGGTACATCCTCGTTGATGAACTGCTGCGTACCGGGAACACCAGCGTCACCGGTAGGATCCGGAGCGTCAACCTCGACAAAGCGCATACCCAGCTGATCCGCTCGTTCCTTCATCAGGTCCCTGCGCTGGGCGAGAAACTCGATCGACATATGCCGGGGAAAGCTGTAGTGTACCAGCGTCCTGGCACCCATGGAGTGGGCGTGATCCACGATCTGGTAACCGCGACCGATGTTGTTCGTATCGAATACGATATCACCGCGACGGGCGATCAGATCCGGGTCTTCCTGCGGGGCGCCGAGGATGATGAGCAGGTCCGGGCGTACTTCCCGTACGCGGTCCACCGCTGCGGCGGCACCGGGAACGGCCTGAACCATGATGATCGCCTTCATGGCTGGATCCGACGCCAGCGCCATCATCTGGGAGATCGTCGTTTCCTGTTCCTGCATAAAGCGGTCCGGGTACGTACGGATCTCGATATGGTCCGCACCGAACTCCCGCTGCATCTGCTCCGCCATGCGGTACTCTTCTTCATTCTGCGTTACCGTACCGGTAAGGATACCGATCTTCCACGCATCTTCCGCTGTTTCCGCCCGGCCTCCGGCGAATGCCGTTGAGGACAAAACAAGCAGGACCACCACGAACACAAAGACTCTTTTCATCTGGATCTCCTTTAGTTCCCGGTTGGACGGGTGTGTTAGGATTATTGTAGCTTATAGAGAGGATATTGCAACAAATATTTTTATATATGATTAATCTAATAATATGATTTATTTAATCGGATATTCCCCCGGCGACGAGTGAGCCCGGGGGCGTAGCGCGATGTTCTATATCGACGACTATCGCTGCTGAGAATGTTGTTTTGGAGAGTTGTCGCACGTGGACGTGGCGGCGTGGAAGGATATCGGTTGTGGGTCTGGAGACGGAAGACGCGTCGGGATGGCCCGGGCCGCCGGCGGCGGCCCGTACGATTCGAATCCTGCTACAGCGCGGTCTCCATCACGCGGTTGAGGCGCTTCACGAACTCCGCCGGTTCCTTCACCGGCGCGCCCTCCACGAGCAGAGCCTGGTCGAGGAGCAGAAACGCCGCGTCGGCGAAACGTTCGTCGTCTTCCAGCGCCTTCATACGCGTCACGATCGCGTGATCCGGATTGATCTCGAGGATCGGCTTCACCTCGGGCAGGTCTTTCTGGCCCATGGCTTTCATCATCTGCGCCATCTGCATCGTGGGGTCACTCTCGTCCACGACGATGCAGCTGGGACTGTCGGCGAGGCGCACCGAGGTGACCACGTCCTTGACGTTCTCACCCAGGACCTTCTTCATCCGTTCGATCACCGGCTTGAGTTCATCGTCCTTCTTCTGGTCCTTCTCGGACTTCAGGTCCTCTCCGGCGTCGGAACGGTTTACCGACTTGAGTTCCGTTTCCTTGTACGTGCCGATCATGGGGATCACGAGCTCGTCCACATCCTGCGCCATGATCAGGACTTCTATGTCCTTGTTCCGGTACGCCTCGAGGAGCGGGGACCGGCGCAGCGTCTCCTCGTTGTCGCCGGTGATATAGTAGATCGACTTCTGGTCCGGGAGCATCCGCTCCTTGTACTCGGCCAGGCTCGTCCAACCCTCCGCCTTGGTGCTCTTGAACCGCACCAGCTCCAGGAGCTGCTCCCGGTTACCGAAGTCCGAGTAGAGCCCCTCCTTCAGCGGCCGGTTGTACTGCTCGATAAACTCGAGCCACTTCTCCGGATCCTCCTGGGCGACACGGGCAAACTCGCCGAGGATCTTCTTCACCGAGCTCTCCCGGATCTTTGCCATCACCCGGTTCTGCTGCAGGATCTCCCGGCTCACGTTGAGAGGCAGGTCCTCGGAATCGATGATCCCCCGAACGAAACGAAGGTACGTGGGCATCAGCTCCTTGTCGTCGTCGGTGATGAACACGCGCTTTACGTAGAGTTTGACCCCCGGTCGGTAGTCCACCTGGTACATGTCAAAGGGTGCGTGCTTGGGGACGTAGAAGAGCGTGGTGTACTCCATCGTCCCTTCCGCCTGGGTGTGGAGGTAAAAGAGTGGATCCTCCGTGTCGTGGCTGATCGTCTTGAAAAACTCGTGGTACTCCTCCTCGGTGATCTCGCTCTTGGGACGCTTCCAGAGCGCCGCCGCGCTGTTGATCTGCTCCACCGTGGGGGTCTTGCCCTTCTCCTTGCCCTTGTCGTCGTACTCGGTCTTGGTGTAGTGCAGGAAAATCGGGAACGCGATATGGTTGGAGTACTTCTTCACGATCTGTTCGATCTGCCACCGGGAGGCAAACTCCGTGCCCTCCTCACCGAGGTGCAGAGTAACCGTGGTACCCTGCGTGTCCCGTTCGGCCTCGGCAATCTCAAACTCTCCCTGGCCGTCGCTGACCCATTTCCAGGCCTTCTCCTCGCCGGCCTTGCGGGTGACCACTTCCGCCTTGTCCGCCACCATGAAGACCGAATAGAACCCCACACCGAACTGCCCGATCAGGTTGGAATCCTTCCGCTTGTCCCCGGTGAGCTGACCGAGGAACTCCCTGGTGCCGCTCTTGGCGATCGTCCCGAGACTCTCCACCAGGTCCGTATCGTTCATGCCGATACCGGTATCCCGGACCGTGATCGTCTTCTCGTTCCCCTCCTCGGTAAACTCCACGTCGATCCGCGGATCAAAGGAAAGCTCCTTGAACTTCTCGTCGGTGAGGGTGAGGTACTTCATCTTGTCCAGCGCATCGCTCGAGTTTGAGATCAGCTCCCGCAGGAAAATCTCCTTGTGCGAATAGAGCGAGTGAACGATCAGGTTGAGTAGCTGGTTGACTTCCGTCTGAAACTGATGTTTTGCCATAGAATTATTCTCCAGTGCGATCAGGTATATCGTTTGTTGTTGTGTGTGCGAAATATACCAAAAGCGGGCGGCCCGGGCAAATGGGGATCGCCCGGTCCAGCAGTTGCGCTATCCGTTCAGGTCATCAAAGTTGAGAAGATCCATCGTGTCGTCGGCCATAGCCATCGCGTAAATACCGTGACGAGTCAGGAGGGCCGTAACGTCTTCCGTAAGGGAGAGCGAACTCATGATCGGTACGACCCGGCGACCGGCATACTCCGGAAAATAGTCGACGACTTCGCGGTGATTCTCGGCAAACGCCGTAACATCCTCCGGTTTAACACGGGTTTTCGTCTCGTTGATAAAGATCGTATCCGGCGTTACCGCGATGAGATCAAACTCTCGGCGCTTTGCAGGATCCTGAGGGTGTTTCTTACGAGGTCTGATCATGAGAACGTCCGGTTCGTCTGCGCCGAAGTACCGCGCCATGACGCCGGGCACGTTAGGAGCAACGATATCCTCGACGACCGTACCGAGACGGTTAGCCAGGTCACCCCAGCGCTTGTTCATTTCCTTTGACTGCCGGCGCGCCTCGTCCTTGAAGTCCTTCATCTCATTCTTGAAGTCTTTCAACTCGTTGGCGAGTTCCTCAAGAGAGCGCTCGGTGCGCAGCTGCGCGTAAGCGAGCTCCTTAAGCGAAGATTCAAGTTCCGATACGCGTGGTTCAAGCGCCGTAGACATCATGTACCTCGATTTCCAATATACACCATTTCCACTCA
>SLRR01000117.1 GCA_007130865.1 Spirochaeta sp.
ATCGAACTCGACCGGAAAAAAGCGATCCGCCGCACGATCGAGCTCGCGCAACCGGGAGACGTACTCCTCTTCCTCGGCAAAGGACACGAGGGCAATATTATCTACGCGGATCACTCCATTCCCTGGGACGAAGCAGAAGTCGTGGCGGAGGAGATCCGTTCCGCGGGACTTCTCCAGAAAGAAACCTCCCGGTCATGACGGTGCTGCTTCTCTTCGGCGGACGTTCCACGGAACACGAAGTATCCCTCGTATCCGCGGCGGGGGTATTCCGAGAACTCAACCGGCTGAAGGATATCCAGGTGATCCTGGTGGGAATAACCCGGGAGGGGCACTGGTATCGGCAGGATCCCGACCGTCAGGAAGAGTTTGCCCGCGAACAGGGCACGCTCGTGCTCGAGGCAGCTCCAAACCGCGCCGTGGTGGTCGTCCCCGGAAGAGGGATTGCTCCGGTACGGGGAAAACCGTTCGCCCTGGACTGCGTCTTTCCCGTTCTCCACGGTACCTACGGCGAGGACGGCACCATACAGGGTCTGTTGGAGATCGCCGGTCTGCCATACGTCGGAAGCGGCGTCACCGGCAGCGCCGTGGGTATGGACAAACTCCGGGCCAAACAACTCTGGGAACGGAACGATCTTCCGGTGATACCATACATAGCGGTGCGGCAGGATCGCGAGGACGAGACCGATCAGCTGATCCGTAACTCCTTCGGGTATCCCGTATTCGTCAAACCTAATGCCGCGGGATCCAGCGTCGGAATCTCCCGGGTCGCGGATGCGCGGAAACTACCGGAGGCTCTGCATCGGGCGCTGACGGTAGACGACACGGTACTGGTGGAAGCAGCGTATCCCGTACGGGAGATTGAAACCTCCGTTCTGGGTAACGAATCGCCCCGGACGTTCCCCCCGGGTGAGGTGATACCCAACCATGAGTTCTACGACTACGACGCAAAATATACCGACCCCGAGGGTGCACGCCTGGTAATCCCGGCGGAACTCCCGGAGGATGTATCCTGGGAGATCCGTGAAATCTGCGCCCGGGCGTTCCTCGCCGTGGACGGGGCGGGTCTGGCGCGGGTGGATTGTTTTCTGCACACCGTTACCGGCGCGGTCTACCTGAACGAGATCAATACGATTCCAGGGTTCACTCCGATCAGCATGTACCCCAAGATGGTCGAAGCCGGAGGGATGACCTACGGCGAACTGCTGCGTGAACTGCTGAACCTGGCGATGGAACGAGCCTCCGCCGGAGCGGAACGAGACTTTCACGCGCGATAAACGGTGCGCCCGGTTACCAGTGTTCGTACCCGAAGATCCGTTCCCGGGGAAACCGGTCGGTCAGTTCCGGCTCCTCCGCGGGTTTTCCCACGGTGAGGAGCATCACCACCCGCATCTTGTGGGGGACGGAGAGTAACGATTTGACGTCTTCCTCGATAAACGTCGTCACGGGGCAGCTCCCGAGACCTTCGTGTTCCGCTTGCAACATCATGAACCCCGCGGCGATACCGATATCCACGGGATGGCTGAACTGGTCGTTGGGCATCTTGTAGTCGACGTTGGTGGTGCACAACGCGATAATCGCCGGGGCTTGTCCCACGTATTCCTGGCCGAAGCACGCATTCTGTATCTCCAGGCGTGTCGCCTCCCGGGTGATCAGGATGAAACGCCAGGTCTGCCGGTTCTTCGCTGAAGGTGCCCGACGACCCGCTTCAAGGATCCTGTCCAGGGTCGGTCGGTCCAACGCGTCCGGAATATAATCTCGGATACTGCGTCTATTCGCGATTTCCGGAAGCATTTCCATAGTGACCTCTCCTTGACCCGCAAGTCATCCCTTTTCTATGCTCAAGCGTGCGCATACCGATAATACCGATTGGTATTTTTTTGAGTGTAACAGTCATTTCCGTTTTTATACAGTCCCCGGTAGCAGCCGAGACGCGTCTCCTGCGCTCATCCCTGGTGGACGACCTGCCCGCCGAGGTCGTTTCCGTGCCGACCGTCCCGGAAGAGGTGGCGGGGCGCTCTTTTTATCCGGATTATCTTCTGCGCTGGTCAACGGATCCGTCGCTTCTAATGGTGGTGACCGCCGATCTCCCCCGGGAGATACAGGTAGGCCTGATCCAGCAGGGGCAACATCTGGGCGACGACGCGCCGGCGATCCTCCTGGTCGCTCCCCGGCACAACCGGGCAGACGCCGGACGGATTGCGGCTGCGCTTACAGAGATCCCCACAGGGGTACCCCGGATCTTCCTGGACCAGGGACAGCGCACTGAGTGGGTGGTTTCCGTGCCCGATCGCGTTACCCCTCTCGGATTGACCCGCGCTCTGGCGAACCACACGATCGTTTCCGTCAACAGCGCCGAGCTTAACGCGGCGCACCTGGGGTTCGGACGCGCCGACCCCGCTCTGGAGGAGGCGCTCCGGGCGGACACTGCCGCGGCGCGGCTTGTAGTGACCGAACCGTCGGAGTTGTACGCCGCGGTTGAGACATTGTCCCGGGCATTGCGTGAAGCATCATCCGACATCGCCGCGACGGACCGTAACTACCTGCTTCTGCCGTTACATCGACCCCTGATCGTGAGTGAAATCAGAATCGTACAGGGGCTGATCGGTCTTGCCGTGCTGCTGCTGCTCTATTCGCTGATCCTCCCGCGCCGCGTTCTGCACTATCTGCGATCGATCGGTCACAACGTACCGGCATTGCTGATCAGCCTGGCAGCGATTGTAATCAGCCTCATGGCGGCAAATATCTCGCTGCGTCTGGTGGGTAGAATCCCCCGGATATCTCCGTCACCGTTGCTGCTCGCCGCGGGCAAGATCGCGTTCGCCACACTCGTATTGAGCACGCTCGCGGCGGTCCTGGGACACCGAATTCGTCGTGCCACGGCGGTATATTCCGGAGCGGCGGTGCTCTTCCTCATGGTGGGAGCGATCATTTCCAGTGCAGTCAGTGTGATCCTGGGAGCGTACTTCACCGTTAGTTTTCTCTTCGGTGTGCTCTTCAGCCTGGGAAGAACGGTCTGGATCAAGTCACTCACCCTGCTTTGCGCGATCGCCCCGGTGCTGTATCTGGTACTCGCCCTGGCGCCCGCGGCGGACCGTTCGATGGCAACCGCGCTTCTCACACCTCCGCTGATACGGGAATTTGTGACGGCGGTCATGCTCCTGCCGATCCTCCTGATGTTCTTCCGTCTTGATACGATCACTCCCCGGACACCGCTGCTGCCAATCCTGGCGATGGTAGCAACCGTGGGATTTTCCGTAGTTACAGCATCCCTGATTGTCCAGGTACGCGATCCCGAACCGCGGGAGCTGTTTGTGGTGGAACGATACACGCGGGATTCGGCGGAACGCGAGGTCACCCCGGGCCCCACCGGTCCGGGCACGATTGCCGGTCCCGTGACGGTCCGGACCGCGGACTCCCGGGAAACACGGTGCGACTCGCTACCCTGCTCGGAGTCGGCAACCATTCCCGACCCGCCGTTACGCCTGGAGGTGGAACGATCGCAGGCGCTGGACCGCCATACCGTGAGATGGACCGTGACGTTCCACGAACTCGCCGACACGGTGCAGGTTTCGATCGAGTCCTCGGGACCGGTACAACTCTACGCAACGGATCTCCCGGTACACCAACCGGTGGGAAGTCGCGGAAACCGGTTCACCTTCGACACCGGCCCGATGCCGCCGGAAACAGTGGAAGGAAGTACCGTACTGCGATCCGATGCTGTAAACAACGCGGTCACCGTCACTGTATCCGCGCGGTTTCCCGGCGAGGCGTTCACCGCGGATTCCGGGTTCTCCGTAACCCACAGGGGTCGTACGTGGACGCTCACGGAAACGGTCGCGCTGGAGAACTGATCCCATGGCAACGTTGTTCTTCCACGTCGACATGGACGCATTCTACGCGTCGGTGGAACAGCTCGACGATCCGGCGCTTCGGGGCAAGCCGGTCCTCGTGGGAGGACGAAGCGGACGCGGCGTAGTCGCGGCCTGCAGCTACGAAGCACGGCGTTTTGGTATCCACAGCGCGATGCCCATGGGACAGGCTCTTCGCCGCTGCCCCGAGGCGGTTGTGGTGCCGGTCCGCATGGAGCGATACCGAGAGGTATCCCGTTTGATTCGCGCGCGCTTCCCGGATTATTCCCCGTCGGTACAGGTGATATCCATAGATGAGGCTTTTCTGGACATGAGCGGAACGGAGCGACTCCTGGGACCGCCGGAAACGGTGGCCCGCCGTCTCAAGGAGGACGTCCGCAGCGTCTCGGGCTTGACGATCTCCGTGGGGATCGGTAGTTCCCGGTTCATCGCCAAACTGGCGAGCGAGATCGACAAACCGGACGGTTTACACCACGTCGTCCCCGGGACGGAAGCGGAGTTTGTCCTGCGGCTGGAGTTGAAGAACCTCTGGGGCCTGGGGAAAAGCACGCGACGCCGCCTGGAACAACTTGGTATCACCACGGTTCAGGACCTCCGAAACCAGCGGCTCGAGTTTTTGCGCGGGCACTTCGGCGCTTCCGGCGGGCCTTTTCTGTACCGTGTGTGCCGCGGCGAGGATCCCGGGATCCACACGCGCCGGGGCGACCGCCACAGCATTTCGGCGGAACAGACCTTTGAACGGGATATCGCCGACCCCGAGCGCCTGCGCCGGGAAATTCTGGCGATGGCCGAGGAGGTGATCCACCGCTCAATCCAGGAAAACTGGCGCGGTCGAACCGTACAGATCAAGTACCGATACCCCGACTTCGAGACCCACACCGCGTCGCGCACGCTGGAAGAACCACCGGGCGGTACGGAGTCGCTGGCGGAAATCGCCGGAGAACTCCTGGAATCGCGCCGCGATCGTCGCGCGTTGCGCCTTCTCGGCGTAGGGATCGCCGGGGATCTTCACGCGGACGACCTGTCGGCACCACGGCAGGGAGATCTCTTTCCACCGGAAAAGAAGGCTGACGAACTGGACCCGGTGGTACAGGCTCTCAGGGAGAAATTCGGGTCCGGAGTGATCCGCCGGGCGGACCTGCTCGACGCCCGGGACGGGGCTCCGCCCTCACCGGAAGACGCCTGATTGAGGTTTTCAGAAGCTTGTTGATATTCACCACGTAAAATTCATACTCATAACGAGTTACGCCCGGGGCGACCTGTAAAGCGTGCCGTCCCGGCGCAAATCGTTTTCACACCGGGAGTTGGGTTACGTGTATCAACAGGCTCGTAAACACCCTCTAGAGGGCACCCAGAAGCTCCCGCGCCTGATCGAGCCGCCGCGTCTCGCTGGGTAACCGGTTGCGATTTGCCTCAAGCCGCCGGATCGTAGCCTGCAGGATCTCCCGCGCCTCGTCGGCGTCACTCCGGGACGGCAGGTTGAGACTACCCTCGTAGTAGTACCCCCGTTCCAGCGGGGACGCGGCAGCGCGATGGTTCCTGGTGATCCCGCTCATATTGCGGTTGCGGCGCCGCTCGTTCCACCCCCGATCAATCAGGTGAGACGCCAGTTCCACGTAGAACGCCTCGGTCACGCCGTCGCGTTCGCCCGATGCCGCTTCCGCTTCCATGAGATCCACAGCCTTCCGTCCCAGGGAGACCGCGTAGGCGTTGTCCCCGAATGAGATCAGCCCCGGTACTTTAGCGTAGAGCTGCGCCAGGACGAAGTAGCTGTCGGCGTGCTCCGGATCGAGAGCGATCGATTGTTCCAGGAGGTCCCGCATGTCCGGCGCGCGGAAGAGGCTGTTCAACACCCCCCGGGTCTGTCCCCAGCGGCCGATGTGCGCGGATTTCCAGTAGTAACCTTCCGGCATGCGCGGGGCGGCGGCAATAGCCCGGTCCGCCATCTCCTCACCGCGGGAATAGATCTCCAAAAGCTCGCTGTCCGGCGCGCCCGCATCTTTGCGCTGATCTCCGATGATCAGCGTGGCCTGGGCGCGCCGCCAGTACACCTCGGCGTTCCCGGAGTAGCCTTCCAGGAGCGCAAGCGCCTCCTCGGGGCGCTCCTCCTCCAGGAGGACGTCCACGCGGTCCAGCAGATCCGCATCCTGGGCAAACGCAACCGCGGGAAAGACGATCGCCACCGCGGCGATCAACGTTATCGAGAGGATCCTTGTCCCGTTCCGTGTCGACATAGATGCCATCCTTTCCGTACCTTTACCGTTCCGGAATACGGGGCACGTGCGGTGCCACCGCTTCCGCCAGCTTTTCCAGGAACGACTCGTCCTCGGCGGTGAACGCCGCCGGTCGGTGCGAGTCGATATCGATTTCTGCGACCACGGTGCGATCCGGGGCGCGGGGATCGTCGAACACGGGTACGACGATCTCGCTCTGCACTTTGAGGCTGCACGCCAGGTAGTTGTCCTGGGCAAATACATCGTCCACCCGGAACGTGGCGGCCCGTTCCGCGGCCTGACCACAGATACCTCGGCCGTAGGGAATCCGAACGTGGTCGGTCGGTTCCCCCGCGAACGGTCCCAGCACGAGCACCCGCTCCTCCGGTACCGCCAGGTAGAATCCGAACCAGTCGTAGTGAGGCACCTCCCGGTGAAGAAGATCACACACCAGATGCAGGCCCGCCTTTCTTGGAGCCCCCCGTTCCAGCTCGTTCCTGCACGCTCCCAGGAGCGCGTCGTAGTCCGGTTGCGCCACGGTATCCGCCCTTTTCATGACCGACACTATCGCGTATTTTGTGCCCAGGAGACAAGAGATGATCACGATTAACAAACACTACGAGAAACTGGCAAAATCCTACCTCTTCGTGGATATCGCAAAAAGCGTCAGGACCTACCAGGAAGAGCATCCCGACCGGGAGGTGATCAAGCTGGGGATCGGCGACGTCACGCGCCCCCTGCCCCCGATTTGCATCGAGGCGCTCCACGCGGCGGCGGATGACATGGCGGAACCTGCTTCCTTTCACGGGTACGGCCCGGAACAGGGGTACGATTTTCTGCGTTCCGCGATCGCGGAGCACGAGTTCCAGGCGCGGGGCGTGAAGATCACCGCCGACGACATCTTTGTAAGCGACGGATCCAAGTGCGACACGGGTAACTTCCAGGAGCTGTTTTCTCCGGAGCTGCGTGTGGCCGTACCGGACCCGGTCTACCCGGTATACGTGGATACCAACGTGATGGCCGGACGCACCGGACCGTTTTCCGACGGACGCTACGCGGGACTCACGTACATCGCGGGAAACCGGGAGAACGGCTTTGTCCCGCCTCCCCCGTCGGAAGAGGTGGACCTTATCTACCTTTGCTACCCCAACAACCCCACCGGGGCGGTCGCAACGAAGGAACAGCTTCGGGCGTACGTGGACTACGCCCGGGAACACAAGGCGCTGATCCTCTTTGATGCCGCTTACGAGGCGTTCATCCGGGACGATTCACTACCCCGTTCGATCTACGAGATCCCGGGCGCGGAGACCTGTGCGGTGGAGTTCCGCAGTTTTTCCAAGACCGCCGGTTTCACGGGCCTGCGCTGCGCCTACACCGTGGTACCTTCCACGGTTCAAGCGTGGAAACCGGACGGTACCGCCACGAGCCTTCGCGATCTTTGGATGCGTCGGCACACCACCAAGTTCAACGGTGCCTCCTACCCGGTGCAGCGAGCCGCCGCCGCGATCTACAGCGACCGCGGTCGCCGTGAAGTGCGAGAGCTCACCGACTACTACCTGGAGAACGCCCGCGTGATCCGCCGGGGCCTGGACACACTGGGGCTCAGTTCCTACGGCGGGATAAACTCACCCTACGTATGGGTGGACGCGGACCGTCCCTCCTGGGATTTCTTTCACCTTCTGCTGGATAAAGCCGGGGTGGTAACGACGCCGGGCGCGGGGTTTGGGCCTGCCGGGGAAGGATTCATCCGGATCAGCGCGTTCAACGAACGGGACAAGGTGGAATCCGCCATGGATCGGATCGTAAAGGCGGTCTCTACTTCTTGAGACTCGTTCTCAGCCGGTTACAGAGAACGTGGATAACGCCCCGGGCGATTCCGGGGTGGTCCACCATCACCGAATCGAACGCGTCCTTGCCGATCTTCAGAAGACTCGTATCCTCCACGGCCGTGACAAAAGCAGACCGGGGTTCCGGATCGAGTACCGCCATCTCACCGACCACCTGACCTGGGCCGAGTTCGGCGAATTTCGTGGTTTCATCGTGTACTGAGACGCGGCCGTCACGGATGATGTACATGCAGTCACCCATCTCGCCCTTGCGGATAAACGTCTCTTTCTCCGCTACGTCCACGTCCTCACCGATCGAAGCAATATGAGCGAGCACTGCGTCCGGGATCGTGGAAAAAATATCCGCCGACTTCAACGTCATCACGCGTTCGATCGTCGTAAGCATACTGTCCTCCAAGGTGTAATCGAGCACCCCCATCCTGCCGGCGGCGTGCTCGGCACAGATATGCAGCCACTCTTCGGGCCATAACGCGGTATCGATGCAGAGTTCGCGTACCTGCTGCGCTGCGTCCAGAGCGGAGAGTCCAAAGATCTCCCGCAATGAGCTTACATCGTCGGCTCCGGTTTTCTCGATAATTGCAATCACCGGGTGCTTGATCTCAGGCTCCAGCAGGACATCGAGAAGTTCGCTTCCGAGCGCTTTCTGCTTGGCCGTGCCGTCCATCACTTTTCTTTGAACTCCCAGGATATCATCCTGGTTGTACAACAGCGTACAGAGCGTGAATATCCGCTCTTCCTGCCGGACGTACTGGTCCTGCAAGACCGATCGGAGCGGAGTGATATCTACCTGTACCGGCTCCAGCGCGTGTTTGGCCGCAAGAATCCTGGCGGCTTTTTCCGCGTTGCGTTTAATGTGCTCAATCACCCGTGTCCGGACCTCCGTGGTTGTCGCGCGATAACCGCGGTGGGAGAGCGCCGTCCAGACCTGCGCCGCTATCTCGCCGTCCTCCAGGGTCATCAAAGCACCCACCAGGGCCTCGCCCACTTCCGGCGCCGCGACGCGTGCGCTGGACCGGATAATACGAAGCGCCCGGGCCGGCGGAATTGAAGGATCTTCCCGGAGACACCGCTTAAGCCACGGTACAAGCTCGGGTCCAAACGCTTCCAGCGCGGCAAGCGCTTCCGACCGCGTGTTGACCGGATCGATCCAGGGGAGGATTTCCGGTATCAGCCCGGGGTGGGCGATCTGCTTTGCCGCCCGCAACGCGGCGGTTATCACTGCCTCGTTCTCATCGTGGAGCAAACCCAGGAGAGGATGGTAGAAGTTGCGGATCCCCGCGCGTTCCAGAATAGCCGCCGCTTCGGTTCGTTCCTGCGGGTCTTCACTGGCGATCATCGTATTGAAGACGTTCCCCGCTTGCAGGATACCGTTAATCCCGCCGTAGAGAAAAAGTCCTCCCACGGCGGCGCTGCGTATCTCCGGAGAATCGCTCTCCAGGTACTGCGAGACCGATGCGATCGGTTCGTCCACGGCGGCACAGATCACTCGAATCCCCGCGGCACGGACCGAGTCACTCGGCGACCGGGCCAGCACGCGTTCCGCCGCCTCCCGGGCCCAGTCCGGTCTCGTCCGCTCTATCCGCTCGAGCAGATCCCGTTGCACCGTGTCGTCGTTGTTGCTGTCCAGGAGTTCCCGGATATGATCCAGGTACGTAGGGTGGGAAGCGTTCTCCAGCAGATCCAGACCACTCTGCACAAGCCACGCGTCATCCGCTTCCAGCAGGCGGTTCACCGCCGCCATAGTGGAGGCATCCTCCAGGGTCAACTCCATCTCGCCGATATTGCGGCGGCTCAGGGACTTGCGCAGCTGCGCGCTGTACGCGCGATAGAGAAATGTTCCCACCACGCCACACAGAGCGGTGATTCCCAGCGTCAGGTACGCCGCAAAGCTCGGTGTATAGTTGGGCATCCGAGAGAACGCCATCAGCAGGATACCCGCCATGCCGTAGCTGACGGGGATGCCCATGCCCTGAGCAAAGGCGTGGACCACGTCGCGTTCCTTCGGCGGCAACGGCTGGAATGCGCTCTGCACGGAGGTCTTTACGAAGCCGGAGTACATCATGTAATCGACGAACTGAGTTGCCACCACAAGAATGAAGAAGTACTGCCCCGGCGTGCCCTCGACCATACCTGCCACGAGAGCGGCGATAAGCACGAGCGATACGCCCACGGGGCTTCCCGCGAGCCCGATCGGCATCCCGAACCGGATCAGCAGCCGGCCCGCGGCAAAGGAGAGAAAGATGAAACTCACGCCGGTCGTACCCGCTTTGACGAGACCGATGAACTGACTCATGTCCGCCTGGGTCGGAAAGAACTGCTGTGCCTGGGAGTACACGATGTACTGCACCAGCAGTGAGGTCATGGAGGTCACCATCTGGAACGCGAACACCAGCAGGGTATACCGTTTTTTCAGGATCGCCAGGAACGCTCGAAACCCGTGCTCACCGTGCCCGTGTTCGTGGACGTGAGCGTGGTGGTGTGCCTCCGCGGGAGCGATATACTCCCGGACGATCAGCCATACCATCGTCAAGGCCCCGATCATGGACACTCCCCCGATAAGGAGCAGTCGTTCCAGGGAACCGGTCAACTCCGTGAGCGGCCCGATAAGGATACCGGCAAGGACCACCGCAAAGATCTCTCCGCCGGTGATCCGGGGATACCGGTTTTTGATCGATCTCGCGTCGTAGATCTCCACCGCCTGGGATCCGCGGAGCATCATCGAATACAGCGTTCCCATGATGTTCATCACCATGAGCGCGTAGATGATCCCCGGAGCGTCCAGCAGCGTCAGCGCCAGGTACGCTATAAAGAAGAGCACCATGAACAGCGCAATCACGAAGAGCGAGGTCTTCGCCAGGTGGAGCTTTTCTTCCAGCGCATTGAATCCGACCGTAAACACCGGTACCGTAACGCCCACGAGAACGTAGACGGTACGAAGACCGGCTGAACCGAACTCCAACACGAGCAAGGTGTAAGCCACGTTGTAGAGAAGTCCGAAGGAGAGTCCCACGAAGAACGCTTGAGCCACCAGGAGCATCAAAGCTCGGTCTCGGAAAACGGAGGTGCTTACAGTTACACTCGGTGCAGGTGTCCCTAACGTTGCCAATGCACTCCAAAGATAAATGAACCGATGCCCCGTATCAAGAGCACGCCCGTCGAGCGCCCCGGGGGGTGGACTCCTCTTGCCCGGGGGTGGACTCCACCTGCCCGGGCGCGGATCCCTCTTGCCCGCCCGCCACCGTCGGATTAGAATCAGACGACCTATGAACGAACAGAGATCGCGAAGCCCGGAACAGCTCCGGGAAGAACTTCTTCACGCCGCACGGCAGGTGCGGAACAACGCGTACGTCCCCTACTCCGGATTCAAAGTGGGCGTGGCGATCCGTCTCGCCGGCAACGGCGAGCTCGTGAGTGGCTGCAACGTGGAGAATGTGAGTTACGGCGCTACAGTTTGCGCCGAGCGCAACGCGGTTTTTACCGCGCTGGGACGATATGGCGTGAACGCGGTCAAGGGACAGATCGAAGAACTCCTGCTGGTGACCGACGCGGATCCCCCGGCGGTACCCTGCGCGCTCTGCCTGCAGGTTCTCCAGGAGTTTGCCGGGCCGCGGCTTCCGATACATATCGCCGACCTCACGGGAATCCGGCGAACCACAACTCTGGGCGAGATGCTGCCGCAACCGTTTTCCTCGTTTGAGCGCTGAGCGGGACCGGTTCCCTACTCCTGGTTGAGCGGCGATCCGGCGTACCCGGTACCACCCCGATGACGGTCCGGCATCCATACCCGGGAGCGCCAGGAGAACGCCCGGCGCCGTGCGATGAACACGAAAGCCACGAGAACCACCACCGTATACGCGGCGCCTACACCAACGGCGGCCCAGAGGAAGAGCATGTTCCCGGTGGTCGCGGCATACGCCGGTAGGTTGATCGCCAGTATGAACGGTATCGCAAAAACAAAGGTCAACCCCGAGGCAAACATGTAGTCCCGCGCTACCGGCGTTTCAAACTCCGGATCAATCGCGCGGAGGAGCGCCAGTCCCGTGGGGAGCGTCCCCGTAGAGACCCCGAATATCAGCAAGGATCGGTGAAAGCGGTGATCCGTAAAGATCCGGGAACAGAACCACGGTACCAGCACCAGCGTCACCGTACCCGCCGCAAGAGAGAGCAGGATGATCGGTATCAGGTACGCCCGAACTACTACGAGGGAGATCGCCGCTATCGCCGATACCACCATGAGGTCCACGGACAATCCGGAGATGCGCGTGAGCGTGCGGTTGTCCACCACGAAGTCCAGCCGCGTACGTATCATGAATCCTCGCACCACAATTGCCGTAAGAGCGGCAAATATGAAGCTGATTCCCCAGAGGTTGACCGCCAGGTCCGCCCCGAGCGGCCCCAGGAGCATGAGAGCTTCCGTAATACCCGTGAGTAGCAGGTACGAGAGAAGGTATACCGCCAGCACGATCCCGACGTGCAGGGAAAAGGAATCGATCGCCTCACTCTCGGTGGTCATCTCCGCTCCTACCGGGCGCCGCTTGCGGGAGGGATAGATCCCGCTCTTGACCGCGGACGTGTCGATCTGCGCGATGAAGTGATCGTCCAGCCACCGCCGCCGGATACCGAGATTGATGAGAAACACCCCGCCGAAACTGGAAAAGAGAAACCCCGTGGCGGCAAAGGTCAGCCCGATACTCCCGGCTCCTTCAAACCCGAACCGCACCCATCCCTCCCCGATCGCGTAGGCTTGCCCCGGCCCCTGGGCGAATCCCAGGGGCAGCAGCATTCCGAACGCCGGGAAAAGGTCCGGCATAAACGTGCGCATGAGAAACACGGTAAAGACAAGCCCCAGGATCGCCTGAATTCCCCAGGGGAAAAGCGTCGCCACCGAGGTGGCGATGATCCTCCCCTTACCCTCACCCGGTGCCGGGGGGGATTCGGTTCGGCGTAGAGTCATAGCGATGAAGGAGATACTCAGAAGATGGTATACCATCAGTCCCAGGTTCTCCGCTCCCAGGCCGAGACGGGGCATGAGGAAGTTATACAGCGGCAGAAGGATAAACCCCGCGGTGAGCGCGTTCGGAATGAGATAGCGCTGGAAAAAACGGAAGCGATACCGCAGGCCGGTGGCTAACAGCAACCCTGTCGAGAGCAGACCGAGGTCGATAAACAGATCCCAGGAAAAGTTCATGCTGGTAATAGTATCGCGGAACGGTTCAAATGGAAACGTCCCTGGTGTTGACTATGGACAACCGACGTTCCTGCCGATTACTGTTACAGGGAGAGTATGATGAGGGCAAAAACCACCGGAATCCTGCTGTTTATTTCTATCGCGATCGGTCTGGGCAGCGTTCTGCCGCTTTTTGCGCAGGACTCCGACCCGATTGACGACCGCAGGGACGTGTTTGCGCCGTTTGTTTCGCGTCTGCGCGTGGCCGTACGGGACCCGCAGGTGCGCCTTACCTGGCGCGATTCCGTGGACCTGGAAGAGGGAAGCTACCGCATCTACCGGCACACCCGGGAGATCACGGCGGACACCTTTGAGAACGCGGAGTTTCTCGATACGGTGGATCGCGGTGTAGAGACGTACCTGGACACGCCTCTCGAGACTGGTCGGTACTATTACGCCGTAGTCGCCACCGAGCCGGATGGAACGGTTTTTCCGATCTTCATTCCCTTCCGGAACAAAACGATAACCCCCGTGGCGGTGACCCGGCTCGAGACGGAAGAGGACCTGGCGGCCCGCGTTTACGACCTGGAAGCGCAGGCGCAGGAGGACGCGATCGTCCTGCGGTTTAATACATCCCGGGGTGGACGCCGGCTCGCGGTATACCGCAGCACCGTGCCGTACGATCAGATTACCTCACCGTCGGACGCGACGCTGCTGGAACAGATCGATAGCACATCCGGGCGATTTGTCGACTACGCTGTACCCGGAGTCCGCTATTATTACGGCCTCTTCGACGTGGCTCTGGTCGAACGTGGTACGTTTGAAGCGGTCCTCGGCGCCAACGTTCTGCAGCAACCCGTGGAGATTCCCCTGCGCGTCACCCGGGACACGCGTATGACGATCCCTCCCCGCACGACCCGACCCGCTCCGTTACCGATCCTGGAGATCTCCAACGGTATACAGGACAGTCATCGCGTGGTGGCGCGTTCGGTACCGCACGGAGGGCGGGCACAACCGGTACGGCCCTCCACGGCCCGATCGATCGACCGCCTTCTCCGGGACGCTCCTCCGGTGGAACCGTTCGATCCGAAACCGGTCATTCTCCCGCCGGAACGCGCCGGAGACGGACCGGGGGCGGCCCGTACGCTCGCGCAGGTCCTGAGAAACCATTTTGAGAAAGGCGAGTACGCCACCACCGTTTCTCTCCTGAACAATCTCCTGGAACTGCCCCTGAGCCGGGATTTTGAGCGACGGATTCGCTTCTACCTGGGCCAGTCCCTGTGGTTCGAGGGCAAACCCCGAGAGGCGTTCATGGAGTTCCTGATCGCGTCGGAAGGTACTCTCTACAGCGAGAGCCGTCCCTGGATCACGGGGATCCTGGAACCGCGCCGGTAAAAGGACAGGACGCCTACCGTTTTTGCTCGATTTTGACGCTGATTGCAAAAGCGCGCGAATCACCGGGTTCCAATGCCAGGGGCCAACGGAAGACCGCGCAGTTACTCTGGTAAAACCAGTGCAGTCGATCCCCCAGAAATCCCACCGCCTCCACGGGGAAACTCCACAGGTCGGGCCGATCCGACGGGTTTACCTGGATCCGGGTATTGTTTCTGAGATCAAGAAACTGCAGGTCCGAGACGTTCGCCAGTTCCGACATATCCGGGGTGAGTTCCTGCCGCGCCCTCCCCTGCCGGACGTGTAGGCGCAGACTGTCCACCTGCAGGGAGTGAAACGAGAAGTTGAGCTCCACCGCAAAGAACGCGTCGATCTTTTCCATGCCGGTATTGGATAATTCGTATTCCACTTCTACGCGACTCTTGATGAACCGATACGACTTGCGTACCGCCATCGTGATCAGCGAGTCCTGACCGGTCGCTCCCGCCAGGAACGACACCGCGTTGTGCTCCTTGTCGAGCGACGCGATCTCGTACTCCAGTTTCGAAATATCCAGCAGCTGCTGTCGCCGACCCCGGGCAAAATCCGCGGCGGTGTTTTCCGGTCGGAGCAGGTGATCAACGAACGCTGCTCGCGGCCACGTGTCGTATCCCGCCGCCACGGTAGCGTCGTCGTGAAACGGCTCCGGCCGGCGCTGGAACGTATCGAGGTAGTTCCAGTTCCGGGGTATAAAATCCAGCTCGAACAACCGCGCTCCGAACCGGTGCAGGTACGCGTTGATCTCGTTTCCCTGGTAGAGGATCTCCTCGCGCCCGTCCAGGTCCACGTCGATCCTCGTCATGGCGGGAATGAAGATGCCCCGCTCCCGGGTAGTCTTCTCCGCTTCGATCAGTGCAGCGTACGTGGCTTTGCGGAGGTTGGACCGGTAGATCCCGCCGGTTCGGTTGTGCCAGTACGCAAAGTGACTCTGGCCGCGCCAGAGTTCCTCCCGGGCGGTAATCTTACGGTACTTGTCGCCTCGTATCTGGTTTACCAGTACGTGGGTGTGCTGCATCCGTGAATAAAGACGGGCGCTCTCGGGATACACTTCCATGATCGACCGGAAACTCCCCTCCGCCTCGCAGTCGGGGACGCCGGAACACCCCCGGTACGCCGCATCCCCCAGGTCCTGCTGTTGGTTTTCCGGCAACCAGTCCATAAGCGCCCGGAACGAACTCGTAGGCGCATAGCGCCGGTCCGACGGCTGGAGGCTCTGTACAAGACGCCCCGGCGTGTTGACTTCTATCCAGTCGCTGGTAGTCACCAGGTCCAGAAACCGCTCGTACCAGCGGATCGACTCCGCGGTCTGCTCCTTGTCGTACCCCACGTTTACACCGTCAAACATGAGAGCCACCACGGGCGACCCCGCGTCATTGTCACGCAGATGCCGGAGAAACCCCACGGTCTCTTCGGGCGTTCCGGAGAAGAGTTTCTCACTCAAGCGGTGCGCTACGGGGAGAACGGTCAAGGTCTTTCCCTGATCCTCCGTGAGAATCGCCCGGAATGGAGGCTTACCCGTATCGGTATTGAACGCACCCGAACGAAGCAACACGTAGTCGAGACCACCCGTGTTGAGGCTCGCCGCGATCCGCTGGTCCCAGACACCTTCCGGCAACCACGCGCCACGGGGCCGGCGCCCGATGCACTTGCGCAGGTACGTGGTCATCCGTTCGATCTGGCCGATCCGGTCGGTCTTTGGTATGAGCGGCAGCAGCGGCTCGTAAAACGCCCCGCCCAGTAGTTCCACCTGCCGACGCTTCACCATCTCGGTGAGAACGTCGACGAACTCCGAGTGGTGCTTGTCGAGCCATTCCATAAGCAGTCCCGAGTAATACAGAGTGAACCGCGTATCCCGACGATTGTACAGGAGCTTGAGAAACGGCTTTAAGGCGTGCTCGTATTGGGCGTTCTGGTCGGCTGGGGAGAGGTCCAGATTCTGACTGTTGTGAGACCCCAGAATGAGGTGGACTGAACTCATGACACTGCCGGAAGTCTAATAGCTCGTTCCCCCCTGTGCAAGGCCGATCCCCGCTCACCAGAGGGGATACGTAAAACTCGTGAGTAACCCGTCCAACTGCTGAAGAGCCAGCGCAAAAACCGCCGTAGCCACCAGGACTATCACGTTCCCTCGGAGGATTCGCGGGAGGCCCGCGGCACTGAGGTGCTGGTACGCTGCCGCCACGGGAACCATCGCGAGGATGAGGCCGATTCCCGCGGCGAGCGCGGCAAGCGGTACATAAAGAAACGTGTCCACCGCCTCCGCCAGCGCCATGGGAACCACAAAGAGCGTAGCGTTGAGAAACACCACGGTCATCGTCCGTTCGATCATTCGACGCGTAAAGGGGAAACGGGTCCCCAGGAAACGCCCCCAGAACAGCACCGACGTCGCCAGGATCGCGAGAAGAAGAAATGTTCCCAGAAATTCGAGAGACAGGGGAACCAGCACGTACCGGTATAACGCCGCGTAAAGCACCGAAACCCATACCAGCGCCCCGGTTACGGCCAGGGAAAACCAGAAGCTGCGTCGCACGGAGGTGAGAAGCGCCGGAAACGGCCAGGGGCCGAGGAAATGTACCAGGATTACGTTCTGTGTTACCGCCGCGGTGAGGATCAGCATTCCCAGACTCACTGCGAACCTCCTCTCTCGCGACGGTCTTCACGGAGGATCACCACCTGATTGACCGCCATTCGACCGAGCGCTAGTACGAGAAAAGCAAACGACACCGCCCCGGCCGGGGTGAAACCGCGCGAGATCAGGAGTGTCCTCACGATCGCCAGCACCAGGAGCCCCAGCATGAACCCGAAGGCCAATCCGGTCACGCGGTAAATACGGCGCAAAAACGGCTCGTCCCGTGTCCCTATGAACGCCGGCCAGAGCATCACACCGGATACGGCGATCGCCCGGAAAATGTACAACGGGCGACCGGGCAGGACGATTCCGAACGCGTAAAGGACCCGTTCCGCCAGCGTTACTACGATCCCCGCGGTAAGAAGCGTCACCATGAAGGAGAGATCCGGAGGAAACCACCGTTCCAGGGGATACGAGACGGCGTGCGTCAGGATAACAACCAGAGGCACCGCCACGGAAAAGAGTAACGTCATCTCCCAGGTGGTACTGGCAAACAACACGATCGGCAACGCCAGCGGAACTACCCATACGGGATTACGCACGGTAATCCCCCGGCCAATTTCCCGAATCATCGCTCTTCCCTCCGGGTTACAGTCATATCGTAACGAACCTGCTCCACCGCCGCCTGGATCGCAGCACCGGTAACCGACGCTCCGGTGACCTCGTCAATCATGCCCGAGGCAAGCGCGGGCTGTACGTGCGCCCCCTCGGTAGAGAAAATCGTCCTGTATCGCACCAGGTCCAGCGTGACGTCCAGCCGGAACACGATATCCAGTATCGACTGGAATCCCCGGAAATCGGTCCGTACGATCAAATCCCCCGACTCCGGCAACAACCAGTATGTGCGCCCCTCTGCGCTGATCCGCGGATCTGTCGTTGTTTCGCCGTCGGCAAGCGCCAGAACGGCGGATCGCACCGCACGATGCTCCGCTCGTTCGCGAACCGATCCCGGAAACACGAAGAACACCAGAATCAGGGCGATCCCCGAGAACAGAAGCGCCGCTCCCTGACCAAGTCGTCTCAACGATTCGTTCACAGTCGCCTCGTGGTAAGTCCGTCCAGTACCGGAACAAACGCTCCGGCGATGAACACAGCGATCGTGGCGGGCGCAACGACGGTACCGGACACCCGGAAAACAGTTGCCAGACCACCCGCCAGCACCCCGAACAGAACCATCCCCGTCGCGGTGGCGGGACGGACCGACGGATCCGCCGTAAGAAAAACGATAACGAAGGGCGCGTTTGTCAGGAGCAGAGCATCCAGGGGCGCACCGGAGAACCAGTCACCCGGGAGGGCTCCGAACGTCCACGTACCCAGAGAATAGACCGCTAAGAACGTTGCCGGAAGGATCGCCGGCAGCAGGTCCTCGCCGAACACGATCAGGGAACCGACCAGCACCGGTCCTGCCAGCCCCAACACCAGAGATCCTCCCTCCGGTCCGATCCCTCCCAGGAGAAGGCGCCACGCTTCCGGCGACACCCGGACTCCGATCGGTTCAAACAGGGTGCGTTCCACAAGCGAGATCACGTCCGCGGGCACCGTCAAAGAGAGAAACGCCGCGCCTTCTCCCACCGCCGTCGGGCCGAGGAACGCTATTCCCAGCAACGCGGGCCCAACCAGCGCAGGATGGATCCGGTATTTCCCGGGGCCGCCGAAGAGCCAAACACCCACGAGGAGCGTCAGAACTCCGGCGATCATGACTGTCACGGGAGATATCCCCGCCGGGAGCAGACCCGCCATGGCAAGACCGATGTACAGTGCCCGGCCGTCACCGGGGTGCAGCGAATCGGAGCGCCCCCGGGTCATCACGATATCCGCCAGGACGGTGCCAAGCACCGCTGCCACGACGGTCAACAGAGCGGAAACGCCGCCCCGGGCGACACCAAACCCGACGGGGATCAACGTTGCAAACGCCAGGCGCCGGTAGACACCGCTCACCGTGAGTACCCGGAACGTGTGCGGAAACCCGTTTACCGCGCTTATGTTATTCATTGAGCCTCTCCCGGCCGGGCTTTTCCCTCCCGGATACGGTCCACCAGGGGGATCCGCGCAGGACACAGGTGCGCACAGAGGCCGCATTCCACGCAGTCCGCGAGCCCTGCCCGCTCCGCCTCAGCGTGACGACCGGCAACGATGAGGTCGTGGATCAGAACCGGATTGATCGAGACGGGGCACGCCCGAATACAAGCACCGCACCGTATACAGGGCGCTTCGCGCCCCGCTCCCACTTCCCGCTCCGTCAGGGCCAGAACGGCGGAGACCGTCTTGGTCAGCGGCGCCGAGACGTTGCTCACGACGCTCCCGGTCAAGGGCCCTCCTGCGATGATCCGGACCGGTTCCGCTCCAAGACCGCCACACTCTTCCAGGACGTCCGCCACGGAGGTGCCGATTCTGACTCTGATATGGGCCGGCCGTACCACCGCACCTCCCCCCACGGCGATCACGCGCTCGATCTGCGGCTTGCCGGCAACTACCGCCTCGTAAATCGTAAACGCCGTGGACGGCGTGATGACCAGCACCTGCCGGCGGCTGTCCTGTCGTTCACGGGCGGGCAACGCCACTCGGCGGATCTGGTGCTCCAGGTTGACCGGGTAGTGATGGGGAACACGGTGTGCCCGAACGGTTCTCTCCAGATGTGCCCGCAGGGCGTTGAACGGCCTCCTGTTGCCACCGGAAGCGACCACCCGGCCGTCCTCGGTATCGAGCATCCTCATGGCGATACGGAAACCTTCGGCCACCTCCGCGGGGTTCGTCGCGGTAAGTTCCGCATCTCCCGTCAAATACGGCTCCGTTTCCGCCAGGTCGAGCACGATAACGGGAGAAACGTCAAAGGAACTGCGCCGCAGATAAAGGTGGAGGGGTACGGGAAACCGTCCCGTCGTGACCACACCGGCGCTGCGGACAAGCCCTCGCAGTGTTTCAGCGTCAAACTCAGTCCAGTCCTGTTGGTCCTGTTCCTTCCCCAGACGGTCAAATTCACCGGCCAGCTCGATCATGATCGCGGGACTGACGGTGTCATCCAGCAGGCGGGTGGTCCCCACCGCGCTGACCCGCCCCGGGATCGGCGCGTGCACTGGAACGGCAAACCGCCCTTCTCCGTCGGCGATCACCATACCTTCCCGTACCACGTCTCCCTGTTTCACCATGGGCGTCAGGCGACTGCCGGAGTGCTGCTGCAGCGGCACCACGCACGTCGACGGAACAGCGGCGTTCCAGAATCCACGCTCAAGTTTTCGGGTTTCCCGCAGCGGACGTATGCCGCCGATCCGTAAAAGACTCATGCTTCTTGTGATGCTCTCCTTGATGCGAGTCCAACCGTACCAATCCCGCCGGTGTAGGGCAAGCGGATACCGTAGATAAGCGGCCCGAACCCGACCAGTACCACCAATACGAGAAAGAAAAAGCGCTCCAGAGGAAGCGTTTCCACCCGGACGGTACCGGAACTCACGACCAGCACTCCTCCCTCGCGGGTGAGCAAATAGTATACGGAATGCGGTGCCGGCGTGAGTTGCCGCTCCAACCATTCCCGGTCGAAGGTGATTACCGATTCCGGTGCCTCCCGGATCCGCCCCTGATCACGAACAAAACGGTTCAGCGTCACCGCTTCGTCGAGATCGGGAACAGCGAACTCGCCGCCAAAGAGAAGCGACTCCTGAAACCTTCGGTGAGCCAGGTACCCCGAGGTGGAGAGTGGATAGTTTCCCGGTGCGAGCAGCCGGGACTCCTCGAGAATCCGTGTCGCCGTGAGCGTCTCCCCGACGACCTGCTCCGGTACCGGCAGCACCAGGTCTTCCCCGAAGGCAAATCCCAGAGCGCGCCGGTGCAACACCTGAGCCGTCACCTGCGAGACCACCAGAATAACGCATACCGCCACGAGAGCGCTGCGAAACGAGCGGGTTTCCCGGGCGATGATCGGCAGGGGCAGAAACATTCGGTGCTCCCGCAGGGCCAGTCGAATCCGCAGGATCGTAAAGGCGAACATCGTAATCGCCACGAGCGCGACAAGGTACACGAGAAACGAGAAGATTGCCGCAGCCAGGGTATCGGAAGACTCGCTATGGAACGTGAAGACCGCGGCGACCAGGGCTATCGCCTGAGCAAACAGGAGGAACCGGTACTCCCGAGCGGACCACGGCCGACTACCGTAGTTGATCAATTCCCGTTCATACCGCGACGACACGCCCTGGCTGAACGCCCATACCACGGCTACCAGCACCGTCCGAACGAGCGTAGCCGGTCCGCCGGCCACCGCGTACGCCACCGTCGGCGGAATCGCCAGAAGCACGGGCCACCGACGGTGCCTAACAGTTACCAGGGCCACGATCATCACCAGGAACGCGGTTACCCCGGACACGATCGGTGAAACAGGATCCCAGCCGGCAAGACGGAACGGGTGGTCTTCAAGCAGCCGGGTCAGTTCCAGGTATCGCCGACCCAGGCGTTCCTCCCGGCGGGGGAGGTACAGGAGATTCACCTCCCGGTCACCGAGGCGGCCCACAAAAAGCGACGGTGCGGCGCGTACAAAGGGATCCAGCCGCGGATCATCCGGTTCAAACCGGCGGGACAACTCTACCACCGGAATCTCGCGCCGACCGGAGAAATCCTCGATCTCAACGGTAGCGGTGTGCCGGTCAAGCGGGGACTCGCCCGCCGCCAGAAGTCGCTCCCGTACCGCCGGGAGCGATTCCTCCGGGGACATCACCAGAATATCAAACGACTCCCAGGGGCTCCGGCCGAAGTCGAGAGGTGCCAGAAAGAGAATCCCGCCACAGGCGAGGAGGAGAAGTGAGAAGAAACCTGCCGCAGGAAGTATGATTGATCGTTCCGGCATCGACACCCGCCCGCGTCACAACAGGCTGAAGCCGGTAGCGATAAAGAACCCCAACAACATGCCCACGGACACCTCCGGAAGCGTGTGACCGCTCACTTCTTTTACCGGTGTGAAGGGGATCTCAAACCGATGAGAAATCTCTCGGCCGAGCCGATTCAGCGCCTGTGCCTGTAATCCGGATGAACGCCGTACTCCCAGTGCGTCCCGGATAATCAGTCCTCCGTAGAAAAGCGACATGATGAAGAGCGTCGAATCGAATCCGTACCGGAACCCGATCGCCGTGGACAGGCCCGTAACGAGCGAGGAGTGACTCGACGGCATACCCCCCGTCTTCCAGACGAAGACCGAAACCATATCCCGCGAACCACGGGTGCGGCCACGCAGGTAATCGATCGTCAACTTCAGGAGCTGCGCCAGAAACCAGCTGAAGAACCCGGCGAGAAAAACCCTGCTCGCGGCCAGATCATAAAGGTGGTACACCGCAGTACTCCGCACCGGGAGAGTGTCGCCACTGTTTTGATCCTTTGTCAAGGTGCGCCGGTCGGTCTACAATCACGTCCATGCGGGATCTCAACGTCACGGAAGACGACCATGGCCGTCGCATAGACCGGGTGCTGCGCAAGGCGTTTCCCGGGGTACCCCCCGGGGCGATCGCCGGAGCGATCCGACGGGGTCAGGTGCGAATCAACGGTAAACGCTGCCGGAACAACAGCCGCGTCCAGTCCGGAGACACCCTTCGCGTCCCCCCCTGGGACCCGGGGACGCACGCCGGCAGCGCGGCGGATCCGCGGCAAGGAGCACCCGAAGCGCGCCTGGAACATCGTTCTATCACGTCCGGACCCTGGCACGTTCCGATCCTGGAACGTACCCGGGACTACCTGGCCCTGAACAAGCCCCCGGGTCTGACCGTCCACGGGAAAAACTCCCTAGAGGAAATCGTACTCGCCGTCGCCCGCCGGGAGCACTGGTACAGGGAAAGCCTCAGTTTCACCCCGGGACCGGTACACCGCCTCGACCGTAATACCAGCGGAGTGCAGCTCTTTGCGCTCTCGACAACGGGGGCACAGGAGCTTTCCCGGGATCTCGCGGATCGTCAGGTCTTGAAACTGTACCTGGCACTTCTGGAGGGTGTACTACCGGAACCGCTGGAAATCCGGCAGTCCCTCGTATACGACCGGGACCGCCGCGTCGCCCGGGTCTCTACCGACCCGGACCAGGCGCTTCCGGCCCGGACCCGCGTGACACCGCTCCTGGTGGAGCGGTCCGGGAGACATACCCTCGCGGCGGCGATACCCGCGACCGGTCGGACGCACCAGATCCGGTGCCACTGCTCCGCCGCCGGGTTTCCCCTCCGGGGCGACCGGAAGTACGGCGGGAGCGGTACCGCGCCGTACCTGCTCCACAACCTGGTGTTTGCGCTGAGCCGTTCCGAGCGCTTCTGGAACGGACCGCTCCCGGCGGAGTGGTCCGAGAAGCTCGCCGCAGAGTATTCCGGATACACCGGGCTTCCCGGACGAATCGAGGAACTGCTGCAGACCACCTGTACGACCGACGTGTCGCTAGGTACAATACGAGTATGAGTCAATGGTTCTCCCGAGTGATCTGGCGTTTTCGCGGAATGCACGTATTCGCGCTCGTTGGTAAGAGCGGAACCGGCAAGAGCTTCCGCGCCCGGCTGGTGATGGAGAAACACAATATCAACCTTCTCATCGACGACGGGTTGCTGATCGAGGACCAGCGGATCGTCGCGGGAAAGTCCGCAAAAAAGGAAAACGCCTATATGGCCGCGGTGCGGACAGCGCTGTTCACCGAGAAGGCTCACCGTCGCGAGGTTCGACACGCGATCGAGAAATCCCGGTTTCGCCGAATTCTCGTCCTGGGTACCTCGGACCGCATGATCTACAAAATCTGTGCGGCCCTGCGCCTGCCGGAACCCAAGAAGATTATCCGGATCGAGGAGATCGCCACGGCGGATGAGATCCGGACCGCGATCAACCACCGCAACGTGTCCGGTCGTCACGTAATCCCTGTGCCTTCGATCGAGGTACGACGCAACTATCCCCGCATTATGGGCGATTCGATAAAGGTGATATGGAAGCGTGGACTGGGACTGGTACGGCGGGACAAATCCTACGAGAAGACCGTGGTACGCCCGGCGTTCAGTTCTCGTGGAACTGTGACGATCAGTGAAGCCGCCCTGACGCAGATGATCATGCACTGTGTCGCCGAGCAGGCGCCGGGACTTATGGTCAGCCGCGTGAGTATCAGTACCGATCAGCGGGGATATCGCATCGACGTGCACGTCAAAGTACCCTACCGCCTGGAACTCAAAGGAAGTATTTACCAACTGCAGCAGTATATCGTGGACCATGTGGAGCGATTCACGGGAATTATCATTGATGTACTCAACATCGTGATCGATAATGTAACCGATGCAGAATAATACCGTGGCGTTGCCCGGGATGGAGGATGAGTTATGAGTAAAACGATCCGGAACACGCTGTTTCCCCTTGTTATCGCGCTTCTGGCGCTGCCTGTAGCCGCGCAGGAAGGTCCCTTCGAGTTCCAAAGCGACCATTACCGTATCGTGTCCGAAGTAAGCACAAGTCACGCCGAGGAGACCGCGGACAAGATGGAAGCGTTAATCGCGTTGTACAACCACCACTTCCGGTTGCCCCTGGACGAGCTGCGATCGCCCCTGAGGGTCCGCGTCTTTGCCAGCAAGGTTCAGTTCGAGGATTACCTGCACCGCCTGATCGGCACAACCCGCAATGGGTTCGTCTACCTGCACTACGGGGATCCCGGCAAGAACGAACTGATCGGTTACGTGGGTGATGAGGACAGCCTTGAGGCGTCGATCATTCACCAGGGATTTATCCAGTACCTGCGCGCGTTTGTATCGAACCCGCCGCTCTGGCTACGGGAAGGGTTTGCCGTGTACTTCGAGGGGACCCGGTTCGACTCGGACTTCGGGGCGGTAGTATTCCGGGAAAACCTGGGGTGGCTTGAAACGCTGCAGTCCCTTCTTCGGGGCGAGGCCGGACACGACCCGATTCCGCTGGACAGAATGCTCTCGATATCGCTGGAAGAAGCGCGGGAACGCGTGGACGTTTTCTATCCCCAGGCTTGGGGTATGGTGAGCTTTCTGATCAACGCGGAGGATCCGGAGATCAACCGTATTCTCTGGGACAGTCTGAGCGCTCTTTCACCGACCGCATCGACGGAGCAGAACGCGCAGAACGTCTACAACCGGGCGTTCCGTTGGGTGGACCGGCGATCCCTTGTGGAGGATTTCCACGAGTACACCATGTCGCTCCGAACGTTCCAGGGCTGGATCGAAGATGCGGTAGCGGCGTTTGAGACCGGAGATCTCGCGGATGCGGAGCGGGGATTCCTGCAGGCAGCCAATCTGCGGGACGACCATCACGTGCCGTTCTACTTTCTCGGTCTGATCAACTACGAGCAGGAAAACTTCACGCTGGCGGACTACTACTACCGGAATGCCCTGGACCGCGGCGCCGAAGAACCGGTGACGCTCTACGCTCTGGGAGTCAACGCCTACGCGGACAACCGCTTTGACGACGCTCGCCGTTACCTGGCCGGCACCGTCGACCTCGACCCGGCGTACCGGGATCGTGCTGAAAGCATCCTGGTTCGTATCAGGGACTGGTAACGGCGCTACCCTCGCCGGAGGATCTGCGCCTGCCACCGCGCCGTCGACGACGGCGCCGGCGGGACGCCTCCGCCGTTCCCTTCTCGTCGCCGGAACGATGGTGCTCCGATCGATGGTGCTCCGAGGGCTCCTCCCGGAGCAGACGGCCTTTATTACGGAAAATTTCCCGTAACGCCCCCTCCACTTCCCGGTTGGCCGGCGTCACCGGCTGGAGGAACTCCTTGAACGCAAAGTATCCGTCCCGGAACGGTATCCGCTGCTGGTTCTCAAACGGCCCGAACTCGAGCAGGTAGTCCGCCCCCAGGTATACCAGCAGGTCCTTGCGCTCCAGAGACCCTTGCTCCTGCCGTTTACCGTCGAGAAGCCGCAATCGCGCCAGGAGTTTATCGCGAAACGCTCGATCGGACACGGCCAGCGTCGCCGGATTGGGAAGGACATACTGAAACGCGTCAAACCCCAGCAACCGGTCGATGATCGGTGCTGCGGCGCCACTGTTCAGGATCTTAAAAAGCTCCTCCGTCATCCGGCTCGAAGGGACACTCGCCATGTTTTCACGGTCAACCTTGATCCGCCGACGTACCGTCCAGGGGAGTTTGAATCCTCCGGTTTCGGCGTACTTGATCGCCCGGATTATCCGTACGGGATCCTCAACAAAGATCCGGTTCAGGGGTATGACAGGGCGGAGCACCTTCTTGCGTATATGCTCCACGCCTCCAACAAAGTCAACCACCGAGTTTTCCCGGGGGTTGTAGAAGAGCGCGTTCGCGGTGAAGTCACGACGTTGTACGTCCTCTTCCACCGTACCGTAAACGTTCTTGAAACCCTCCGCATCAAGACTGCGGAACGTGGAAACCTCGATTACCTTGTCCCGGAAGAGCAGATGCACCAGGCGGAACCGCTTGCCGATAACACGACTGTTGCGGAAAAGCTTGCGGATCTGCGCAGGCGTAGCGGCGCTGGAGATATCGAAATCCTTGGGAACCTTTCCGAGCAACAGGTCCCGGACAGCGCCTCCTACGATATACGTCTCGTGGCCGTGCTGCTGCAAGCGACGCACCACCTTTACCGCGTCGTGATCGAGGTCCCGTGTCCGTATACCGTGGTCCTCTCCGGTATAGACCAGGGCGGCCTGTACCAGTTTCCCCGAACGGGAACGGGTATACCGCTTACGCACCGTCGTTCCCGGATCCGTTACACCATGCGATGATCTTTTCTACGATCATCGCCATCTGCCGGCTCGCCTCGGAATCGGGATAGTCCGCGACAAACACCGTACCACCGTCGCCGGAAGAAACCATGCGCGGATCCAGGGCAATCCGCCCAAGAAAGGGAACACCCAGCTCCTCCGCGGCGCGTTCGCCACCGCCGGAACCGAACACCTTGACCTGTTCACCGTCGGCCATATTCTCGACGATCCCGATGACGGGGATCTTCATCTGCCGGGCAAAATCGACGCTCTTGCGCGAATCCAGGATCGCCACCTCCTGAGGCGTGGTAACGATCACGATCCCCGTCATCGGCTTGATGTACTGTCCGATCGTGAGCGCTTCGTCGCCCGTGCCCGGGGGCGTATCGATAACGAGATAATCCAGATCTCCCCAGTCCACGTCGGCGACAAACTGCCGGATCAGACCGAGTTTCATCGGCCCTCGCCAGATCAGGGCGGTGTCCTGCCCGTACCCGATATTGGCAACGCTCGCTACGTGGAGGAA
>SLRR01000167.1 GCA_007130865.1 Spirochaeta sp.
ACCCCCAGAGCGTGGAGCTGTTCCAGGCGGTTGAACGTGTTCGTCTCGCCCAGGTGGTGTTTCAGGGCGTATAACCGGGCAAAATCCACGATCGGTATCATCGTCTCCTTGATGTTGAACGCCCGGGACTGGCCTCCGGTGGATTCGGTCACGAGTTGACCAAAAACGCCGATCGGCGGTTTGTACTGCAGCGCGTTGAGCGCCATGTGTGAGAAAAACGCGGGATTAGCGTCGATCTGCCGGTCGATATGCTGCCACAATCGCCGAACCAGGGAGCGGTCCCCGTAAATGCACCGCAGGTCGAAGAACACGTTGCAGTGCGCGAGCGCCGTGCCGTCCGGTTCTGCTATCCAGGAGGAGAAGTTCCGACGCCACTGTGAGAGGGGGCCGTTCCACCGCGGGTCAACCGCCATCGCGTCGCCGCGGCAGTAGGGATATCCCGCTTCATCGAGCCCGCGGCACACAATCTTCCCGAGTTTCAGGAAGTACGCCGCATCGGAATCGGTACCATTGTCCTCGTACACCAGGGCATTATCCTGGTCGGTGGCGAGGGTCTGCTCTTCCCGCGCCTCGCTGCCCAGGGCGACAAACGCAAACGGCAACGGCGGTGGTCCAAGTTGCTCCAGGGCGAGCGAGATCACCCGTTCCGTGATAGCGTCGGAAACAGCGGTGGTGACATGGCAGATATTTTCCGATCCCGCCCCGGATTCCACCAGCGATCCCACCAGGATGGGCAGCTTCCCGTGACAATCCGCGAGATCCTCGGGAGACCCGGCACTGCTGATCTGGCGCAGAAGTACCACCGGCGAGTATTCGTCCAGCCGTACCGTGCGGCTGCTGCGGACGATGCCCGCGAGGTTTCCCGTGGAATCGGTAACCACCAGGTGGTCGATGTCATGTTTGCGTTCCAGCATGAACGCCTCGAACACCGGAGCGGTCTCATTTATTGTTACTACCGGAGCGCTCATTATGCGGGAGACCGGCACCGTTGTATCCACTTCCTCGGCGACCACCCGGCGGCGGATGTCGTAATCGGTGACGATTCCCACCGGTGCACCGTCCGGACCGGATACCACCAGCGCTTCCGCGTTGTCAGTATTCATGCGCCGGATCGCCGTGGACACGGTGGTGTTCAGGGAACAGGATACGGCGGCGGTCATGGTGTTCCGCACCGGCTCTGTCAGAAACAGAAGCGACGTCTGCAACTGGGAGATCAGCGTGTCCCGCTGCGCGTCGGTGCGGCTTTGCTCGGAGATATCCTCCATGATCGCGTCGCATACCACGGTGGACCGTGAGGCGTCGTCCGAGCGAACCGCCGAGAGGCGCACCGTGCGAATCCGTCCGTCCCGTCGGCGGATCTGCAAAACCAGGTCCCGCACCGTGCCATTGCCGGACAGGTGCTCCAGGAGGAGATCGAACTGCTCCCACCGGGCCGTGAATTCCCGGAACGCCGCGGAGGGATTGCTCTCCCCGTCCAGGCCGAGGATCCTGCGTCCCGCGGGGTTTGCTTCGATGATCGTCAGTTCCGTATCGAGCAGGAAACGGAACACGCCGCTCGAGATCGTTCGCGTGAGCATCTCGTACTTGGCATGGCTTTCACCCAGGGCGGTCCGCATCGCCTCGTGGTGGGCGATGTCCTGAACGTTCAGGATCACGCCCTTCTTCCCCGAGAAATAGACTGGCGTCGAGGTCAGGAGCGCCGGGAACGGCGGTTTTCCCTTTGGTTTGAGCTGCACCTCGAAGGATTCCCGAATTTCCTCACCGGCGGCGACGCGCCGCAGCTTATCCGCGGTGGTACCGCGCGTGTCCGGCAGGACCACGTCGTGCAGATCCAACAGCGCCAGTTCCTGCGCGGTGTATCCCAGCAGTTCCAGTAACGGACGGTTGGCGTAGGTACAGCGTGTATCCACAAGCAGCAGCGATCCCGCGGTGGAGGCTTCCACCAGCAGGCGGTAACGTTCGTGCGAGAGGTGAAGCTCCCGCTCCGCGGCGCTCCGGCGACGTTCCACCTTGAGACTCTGGTAGATCACAGTCACGAGCAGAACGGTGGCGATCAGAATCACAAGGAAAGCGGCGTCGATCATCTGCCCGGTAATCGCAGCGATTTCCCGGTCCACGTCGTCCACGTATAAACCGGTACCGATCACCCACTTCCACGGCTCAAAACCGCGCACGTAGGATTCCTTTGCTTCGAGTCTTTCCGGGTCGTCCTGCCACTGCCAGACGTAGCGTACGTAACCGGACGAGCGGTCCCGAACAGCCTGGACAAACTCCACGAACAGCCGCACACCGTCGGGGTCGGTAAATTCCGTGAGATCGGTACCCTCGAGATCGGTGCGGTAGGGGTGCATAACCATATACGGGTGCATATCGGTAATCCAGAAGTAGTCCAGCTGCTCCGGACCGTATCGGAGCCGCCGAATACGCTCCAGCGCGGCAGTCTGCGCTTCCTCGAGCGTGAGATCCCCCTCCCGGACCGCCCGGTCGTAGTCGGAGAGGATGCTCCAGGCGGAGTTGGTCAACTCCGCGGTCGTTTCCCTTTTCCGGTCAAGAAGCAGTTCTTCTACCGTCGGAATCAGTACCGCAAAGAGAAGAAACACAAAGAAAACGATCACCAGCACCGAAGGGACCGCCACGCGAAGAACGAGCCACCGCCAGTCCACTCCGTTGGTCCTGTCGACAACAGAGGTCGCCGGGGTGCCTGCCGTTTCCCCGGAATAGCGGGACGTCTCCTCTCCGGAGTTCGGTTCATCGACGCCGGGATTGCGCGCGGCCGGGGCCGCACGATCTCCCAGGGCGGACCGGAACTGTTTCCAACGCTCCCGCGGCATCTCTACACCGGGTGTGTCCGACCCGGTGCCGTTCGCGTCGGACCCGTTCGTGCCGGACCCGTGAAAGTCGCTTCCACCGGAGGTAACCAGACCCCACCGATCCGCCAGGGCGACCAGGTATTCCCGTTCCTCCCGCGAATACCGTTTGTAGTACGCCTCAATTCCATCCAGGCCGCGTCGGACCAGTTTTTCCACCAGTGACTCCAGCGTCGGCTGATCCGGCTCGGTGGTGAGGGGATGCGCGAGAACGACGATTCCTCCCGATTCGTGTACAGCGGCGATCACCTCCGCGGCGGTAACGGCCCGCGAGAAGAGGCTGTCCACGATCCCGCCGGCGGGATCAAACCCGTATCCCAGGAGATGAACCTCCCGGTCGTCGATTCGGCCGGTGATTTCGGCTCCGGTGATAGGTACTACGTCGTGGCGAATCGAAACGGTGCGAAATGCCGCGGTGCCGGAAATCGTCTGGTGGTCCGTGAGCGCTGCATACTGGACACGCGCCGCGGCGAGTCGACTCGCGACGATATCCGGCGTATAAGACCCGTCACTGGCGTCGGAGTGGCAGTGCAGATCGACGATCACCTGGGGATCGCCCGTGTCGCCGGGATCGCGGCCGTCCATGGAGCGATTATACCACTTCCGGGTAGACGGTTGCGAATTCTTCCATCACCCACTAATCTGAGTACGAGGGGAGTACGCTATGAAACTGGGACGAAACGATCCATGTCACTGCGGAAGCGGCAAGAAGTACAAATTCTGCCACTACGACGAAGACCGTGCCAAAGAAGCCGCGGAGCTCCGGGAAGCGGAAATAGCTCGCGCCAAAGCCGCGGAGGAGGCGCTGGATTCGGAGTCGGACGACGCCGATACCGAACATGACGACGCGCACGATCATGATCACGCGGCAGCCCGCGCGGAGAGTACAGGCCGACCCAAACACGGCGGCTCCCGGTTCCTGCGCGATTCTTCTCACGGAGGCAAAGGTAACAAGGGAGCTACCGGCGCGACCGGCCCTCAGGCGCCTCGCATATCCCGCGGCGCGCAGCGGGGGAGCTGAACCTCCGTCGGCGAGCTGGGATCCTGTCGGTGAGCTGAGCGCGGTCGGAGCGCTCAGCACCAACGTCTATCTTCGGGCTGCTCCGGCGAACTTAAACCGCGCGACATCTCGCTGATAATACTGTACTATACAGGCAATCATAAAACCGTCTGGAGCCTGAGTGCAGGAACAAAACAAAACACTTCTCCTCGTTGAAGACGAAGCGGTGATCGCCCTTGCGGAGGTGATGCAACTGAAGAAGGCCGGTTACGCCGTGATTCACGTGGAGACCGGCGAGGCCGCCGTGGAAACGGTGGACCGGGACCCCGCGGCGATCGACCTGATCCTGATGGATATAGACCTGGGTGCGGGGATCGACGGCACGGAAGCGGCGGAGCAAATCCTCTCCCGCCACGACCTTCCTCTGGTATTTCTCTCGTCGCACGCCGAAGCGGAGTACGTGGAGCGGACCGACCGCATCACCTCCTACGGATACGTATTGAAGAACTCCGGCGAGATGGTGCTTCTCCGGTCGATCACGATGGCGTTTCGGCTGCACGATGCCAACCAGCGACTCAAGGCGGGAAACGAGCGACTTGCCGCGAGTGAACGTCGTTACCACCAGCTGTTTGAGAACCTCACAGCGGGGTTTGCGTTGCACCAGATGGTTTACGACGATCAGGGTCGAGCCGTGGACTATCGTTTCCTGGATGTGAACCCGGCGTTCGAGCGTCTCACGGGACTCACCGCGGACAAAGTGCGCGGCAGGACGGTGCGGGAGGTTCTTCCCGGTACGGAGCAGTACTGGATCGACGCGTACCAGGAGGTGGTGCGTTCCGGTGAGGCTCTGGCCTACGAGAACTACTCTGCGGAGCTGGAGCGTCACTACGAGGTTTGGGCGTTCCGTCACGATCCGGGACAGTTCGCGGTGGTGATCCGGGATGTGACCGACCGTGTCAACGCCACTGAAGCGCTTCGGGTAAAGTCCGACGAGCTTCGGGAACGCTTGCGGGAATTGGAGTGCCTGTACCGGGTGCTCAACGTCTGCAACGACCCGGTAGCCCCGTTTCCGGAGGTTCTGCAGCGGATCGTCCGGGAGATCCCCTCGGGTTTCCGCCGACCGGAACGGGTGGAGGCGGAGATAATCCTCGGGGATTCGAGGTATCGATCCACAGGGTTCCGTGTTCGCGAGGCGGATCGTCCGGAAACATTGCTCAGATCGATCGTGGTGGAGAACAGCCGGCTCGGGAGCGTCACCGTCGCATTCGCCGATCCCGGCGATCAGCAGGAACACGGTTTTCTACCCGAGGAGGGAGGGCTCCTCGACGCGATCGCCGACGAGATCGCCCGGACTGTCCACGCCGCGCGGATCGCGGAGCAGCTCCAATACGAGCGGGAGTACCTGGAAACCACGCTCGACTCGATCGGTGACGCTGTGCTTGTGACGGACGAGAGCGCCCGGGTGGTCCGTATGAACCCGGTAGCACAAGCGCTTACCGGATGGAGTGCAGAGGACGCCCGGAGTCGGCCCGTTCAGGAGATCTTTAATATCGTCAACGCGCACACGCGCAAACCGGCACCGGACCCGGTGGAACGGGTGCTCGCCACCGGTTGCGTGGTGGGACTGGCCAACGATACGGCGCTGGTCGCCCGGGACGGTCGGGAGTACCAGGTTGCCGACAGCGCCGCTCCGATTCGTGATCGGACCGGGACAGTGCACGGCGTGATCCTGGTATTCCGTGATGTAACCGAGGAGTATCGGATCCGACGCGACCTTGAGGAGAACGAGGAACGTCTCAATCTGGCACTCCGCAACACGAACGCGGGTGTATGGGACTGGGATATCGATCGGGATATCGTCTCCCATACGCGTGAATGGACCGCGATGCTCGGCTACGACGCGTCGGAGATGGCAAGCAGCTTCGAGGGCTGGCGCAACCTCTGGCATCCGGACGATGAAGAGGCGATTAAACGCGCGATCGACGATTACCTGGAGGGTCGGACCGACCGATACGAGGTGGTGCACCGTCTGCGGCACAAGGATGGGAGCTGGCGTTGGGTTCTGACCCGGGGGAGCGCCTACCGCGACGACCGGGGAAAGCCGTGCCGGTGGATCGGGACCAACGTCGATGTTACCGACCAGAAACAGATGGAAGAGGACCTGCGCCGCGCGGTGGAGCGCAACGAGACGCTTCTGCGCGAGTTGCAGCACCGGGTTAAGAACAATCTCGCGATCGTGACGGGCCTCCTTTCGATAGCGGAGTTCGATGTGTCCGACCCGCGGGCGCGGGAGGTCCTCTCCGACGCGCAACGCCGCGTTCATACGATCAAGAGGATCTACGAGAAACTCTACCAGCGTGGAGAGGTGGAGAGGACGGACCTGAAACCGTACCTGCAGGATCTGGTTGATTCTATCCAGGAGTCGATGGCCGACGTCGACGACGTCAGGATCCGGCTCGATACCGATCTGGAATCGGTGGTTACCGGGATTCAGACCACGGTGTCCGTGGGGCTGGTAGCAAACGAGTTGATTACAAACGCGTACAAACACGCGTTTTCCGCAGCAGAAATAACCCACGGTACGATCCGCGTGGAACTCCGGCGCGTCCGGGAAGGAAACCTCCGGTTGGTGGTAGCCGACGACGGCGCAGGGATCCCGGGGACGACCTCCGACTTACCCGGCGAAGGTATCGGTCACCAGCTGATCAAGGCTTTGGTAGATCAGTTAGAGGGATCTCTCCAGGTCACTAAATCATTGAGCTCGCCCCAGCCGGATTCGGATCACGCCGGTACCACCGTAGTGGTGGAGTTTCCTTTTGAAGAGTCTTTTGCGGACTGATTCTTCCGAGGCTGATCCTTCTCTGAAGGGGAGAGTACGGGGGAGAACGGTGCCATCGCCGCGGCAACCGCGGCGGGTGTAAAGTCCCGACGTTCAATTATGAGCGATGGTGGTACCGGTGCGACTTCTGCATCGCGATGTACGCGGTTGTAACCTCCCCCGGTGACGTTCAGAACGATCGCATCGTCCGCTTTGACCGTTCCGACACGTGCCGCTTCGGCCAGGTGGGCGGCAGCAACGGCGGCGGCGGGTTCCAGGTCGATCCCTTCGAGCCGTTCAAAGAGGCGCGATGCTTCCGCCGCCGCCTCGTTGGTGATCGCCGCGGTGGTTCCGTCGGTATCAACCAGGGCATCGTACAGCCCGCCTTTGATCCCGTAGGGAGGATTCCTGTTGGCCAGCACCCTGGCGTTAATAGCGGCGATCTGCGACCGGGCGGTATGCTCATCGATCGGACCGAACCGGCGTGACCGTTGCTGCCATGCATCGTGAATCGGGGTGAACGGCGCGTTCTGGCTCACGTGAAGACGCGTCTTCCGCCGTCCAAAGTTGCCGTTGTCGATAAACCGCAGATTGGCTTCCCAGGCGGCGATCGCTCCGGTCCCGCTTCCTACCGCCTGAAAGTAATGGTGAGGAAGCTCACCGATCGCTTCCACCGCGGAAAGCATCGTTGTACCCATGCCGTCCCGTCGTGCGACGTTACGGGCGCCGCCTTCCGCGGTGAACCCCGGCAGGCCGGCGATCATCTCGGATAACGCGATTGCGTCGGCGTAGTCGGAGTCGCCCCCGGCGGCGATCAGTCGGACGCACCCCGCCAGGGGACCCACTGCCCAGAGCGCGGGAAGGTTCCGTTCGGGCGCGACTACAACGAGGGGTATTCCGTTCTCGCTGCATACGCGGATGAACGCACGGGCGGTGTTACCCGCGGAAGCCACTACAAGCGTATCCGGATGGTCCGCGGGCATCCGAGCGCAGACCGAGAAAGCCTCGCACTCCTTGAACGTCCCGGTGAGCATGCGGGTGCCCCGCTCGGGCCAGTACCCGGAAAAAGTGATAAAGAGCCGGGAGAGACCGAGATGGCGGCCAAGCTCCTCGCTGCGGAACGTCACCGGTGCGGAGGAACCCTGTAGTCTCCGGCGTATCGGGAGCCAGTCGGCGAAGCGATAGATCCCGAGCTCCGGCGATCCCGGCGAGAACGCCCTGTTGTGGTACCGCGTACGCAGAAGTGCGGGGGTTCTTGCAGTGGGGTTGGTCAGCGGAAGGGCCGCGTCGGAAATTTCCGTCCCCGTATCGAGACATTCAAGTGAATAGTGCATCCTGAACTCCTTTTCCCGGCAGGTGCAAGCCGCACTCCTCTCGTAGTCCCCGGAAGCGGGATTCCCGGTAGGAATCAACGTTTATGCGAGGATCCTTGGAACCGGCAGCATCCGAAGGGGCGCTCAAGTGGCGATCGCCTACTGTGCGATACCCCCGTTTTTCCAGGGGATGCCGTGGTAGATCGTGTTCGTCGAAGTAATCCTGTACGTCCTGCTCGCTCCAGTGGAAGAGCGGATGAACTCGCACGACGCCGTCCTGCTCCATCACCCGGCTCATGGAGCCGCGATGTTGCGTCTGCTCCCGGCGTATTCCGCTGACCCAGGCGACAGCGTTCAGGTCGCGTAGAGCGCGATGCATCGGCTCGACCTTCCGTAACGCGTGGTATCGATCAAGATCGCTCGCGTTATCGCTTTCCCAGAGTTTCCCGAACAGGGCTTCCATTCGCGCCGGAGACCATCGGCTCTGGTACACCCGCAGATCCGGGGAGAACCGTTTCGATAACGAATCAGCGTACTGGTACGTTTCCGTCGGAAGGTACCCCGTGTCGATCCAGATCACCGGTATCCTCGGCGCGATGCGGGAGATTATATGCAGGAGAACCGCCGACTGAATGCCGAAACTGGTGCTTGCTACCAGACCGGATTGGAACGCGTCGATCGCGCGGCGCAGCAGTTCCTCCGCCGACGTGTCGGCGGAACCGGGGACGAACGTCGGTTTCATACCCGTAGACTGAGTCGCCGGGTCGTTGGTGATCAAGCGTTGAAGTGGATTTATCAGAACGAGAACGAGTTTAACGAAAAATACCCGAAATTCCAGGGTAAAAAACTACCAAAGTATAATATTAGACATATGAATTAAAAAAAGAGATCGTTCATTCGTTAACCCGGCAGCGCCGGATCAGTCCTGATCCGGCGAGTCCGGCCCCGATCAAGTGAGCCGGCGCCGATCCGGCGAGTCCGGCCC
>SLRR01000289.1 GCA_007130865.1 Spirochaeta sp.
GAACGATCAACTATCCGGAAACACTCTCCTACTCGGCTGTATCCTCGCTCATCGGATGTCCGATGCAGTGGACGATCGGTCGCATCGGCGCACTCTCAGCCGCATCCAACGTATCGCTTCCTGCGGGCAACCAGATGGTCGGTACTCTGACCCACGCAATAATCGAAAAAATGGCCCGGGAGCACGCCCGGGACGGGATCTTACCGGAAGACGCAGGCGCCCTTGCGGCAGCACTCTTTGACGAGCTTGTTCCAGCGATGGCGGCGGAACTCCTGCAACCGGGACGCAGCCTTGCTCGACGTCGATACAAGGATACCGTGGTCTCGGCAGTTACAATGCTCCGGGAAGAGCTTCTCCGTCTCGATTTACGGATCCGGCAGGTGGAAACCTTTCTGGAAGCCCCCTGGGATCTTCCCCTGGAGTCCGAGGGGACCACGATCACGGTCCGGTTCCGGGGGCCCGCCGATATGGAACTCGTCGACGATGCGGGTAACCCCTTTGTACTGGACCTGAAGTACTCCTACGCGGAGAAGTTCTATACGGATCTCGTCTCTCGGGGAGAAGCGCTCCAGCTTGCATCGTACGCCTGGCTTATCGAGCGCAATCGTGGCAGGAAAACCGTGGGAAGCGGATACTACCTGCTTCCCCGCCGCAAGCTCATAACGGACAGCTCCCGGGCGGGCTCGGCCGCGGTGGAGTCGGCCCGATCCTTGATCGAGATATGGCGGCGTGGTGAACGATCGACCTCCCGAGCGTTGAGACGACTTCATACCGACGGGATCGTCGACGTCACGGGGCTTCAGGACGAGGAGTCCCGGGAAACAGAGGACGGATCCGACCGGTTGTACGTGGAGCCACCCTGTCAGTTCTGTGATTACCAGATTATCTGTGGATACGGTCGGGGACAGGTATCATGAACGATAACAGTCTTCTGAACACGATCGAGCTGATCAGTGCCGGTGCCGGCACCGGAAAGACCTACCGTCTCACGGAACGGATCGTCGAGGAAGTGACCAGCGGCGTTGAACCGGACAGGATCATGGCGACAACGTTCACGGTAAAAGCCGCCGCGGAGCTCCGCGAACGAGTACGAGAGAGTCTTGCCCGGCAGGGACGAGCCGACCTGGGTATCCGTATCGACGATGCCTACGTCGGAACCGTCCACAGTCTCTGTTTTCGTCTCCTCAAAGAATACGCGATCGACGCAGGAATCTCGCCTGATATTGAAGTGCTGCCCGAAGGTGACGCAGACCGGATCTTCAATATCGCCGTCGAGACTGCGGTCGAGAGCGTGGCCGACAAACTGGAGCCAATCGCATATCGAATGTCGCGTACCGGTGCCGGCAGCGGAAACGCCCGGGAAGGTGACTGGAGAGACGACGTTCGTGCCATTGTGGGTAGCGCCCGTGCCAACGGTATCGCCCCCGCCGAGCTGCGTGGTCACGCTGCTGAAACAATAGCGTTGTGGGAGACGGTGGTGTCTACCGAGGGTCCGCCGCCGACCGTGCAAGCCCTCATCGAAGCTGCTACCGGAGCGGTAGAACAGCTCGACGCTATCGAAAAACCGTTCAAAGGAACGCAGGAAGTCACGGACTCACTCCGACAGTTTCTGGCGGAGTCTTCCCGGGAGACCTCCGTTCCCTGGAAGTGGTGGCTGGGTCTGGCCGGGACGACGCCAAAACGAGACGCAGAAGGGATTCTCGATCACGTTCACGCGATCGCGCGCAGGGTCTGCGAGACACCGCAGTTTCTCGAAGACTTTCAGACACTGGTTGAAGGCGTATACGCCTGTGCCGCGGAAGCGCTGGATCTCTTTTCCGAGTACAAGCGCGCCCGGGGTCTGACCGACTTTGACGATCTGGAGACCTCTCTGTTGAGCCTTCTCACGGACAGTACGGACGTTCAACAGGGAATACGGGAACGAATAGATGTCGTCATGGTGGACGAGTTTCAGGATACCAGCCCCATGCAGCTCGCGCTCTTTCTTGAACTTCACCGGATCACAGGTCGATCCGTCTGGGTCGGTGATCCCAAGCAGGCGATCTACGCTTTCCGGGGGACCGATCCTGCCCTGATGACGCAGGTAGCGGACCTTATAGACAGTCGGGAAACGCTGTCGCGGTCCTGGCGCTCCCGTCAGGCGATTCTTGACGCGACCAACGCGATTTTCACCCAGGCGTTGTACGACACTCCCCGGGAGAAGGTGGAGCTCACGCTGCCGGACCAAAGGTCTGAAGCGGGGCAGGGCGGGCGCGTTTCGGCCTGGTATCTGGACAGCGGGAACAAGAGTGACGACGCCGGTGCGATCGCCGCAGGTGTCCGATCGCTTCTTGATACACAGCCGGAACGCTTGCCCGGAGAGGTCGCGGTACTCTGCCGGAGTAATAGCCACTGCTCCGCCGTCGCGGATGCTCTGAACACGCAGGGTATACGAGCCTCCCTCTCGGCGGGACTGCTCACGGAAACCAGGGAGATTCAGATAATCCTCGCGGGGCTGCGCTATCTCGCGGAGAATGAAGATACCCTGGCCCTAACCGAGCTGATCGTGTTGATTTCTCCTCAGGAGGGTTGTTTGTCCGCGTTGATCACGGCTCCGGATGAGACCCTTACCGCATGGAAGCACGAACAGATACCGGCGGAGTTGAGCCGGATCGGTGAGCGAGCCGATCAACTCTCCGTCATGGAAGCGGTCGACGCCGTGATAGCGGTCACCGATATCCCGCGGATCGTATCCGCCTGGAGTCGGCCCGACGTGCGTCGGGGTAACATCGAAACGTTGCGAGGCCTGGCACGGGAGTACGAGGAGGTTCAGCACGCGGCAGGAACACCGGCGTCGGTACATGGATTCACCGATTATGTCGGCGGTAACGAAACTCGCCAGGCTCAGGGAAGCGGCTCCGACAGTTGCGTGGTAACCACCTATCACGGAGCAAAAGGACTGGAGTGGCCGGTGGTAATACTGGCGGAGCTGGACAAGACGTTCGAAGGCACCCCGTTCGGCGTGCACATTATTCCGGCGGAACGCTTCGATCCGACAACGCCGCTTGCCGGGCGGCGAATTCACTACTGGCCGTGGCCGTTCGGCCTGAAGAAGAAGTTTCCCCACCTGGAACGTCAACTGGCGGAGACGCTCTTGCAGAAACAGATCCGTACAGCGCAACACGACGAAAGTATCCGCCTGCTTTACGTAGGCGCCACGAGACCGAAAGACCACCTGATCATGACGGTACGCAACCGGACCGACCAGGGACTGGAAAAACCGAACGACTCCTGGCTGCGGCGCCTCACGGACAGGGATGGACACCCCCTGATCCAATGGCCCGCCGCCCGGGGAGACACTCAGCTTCCCGTCGGAACGGTATCGGTATCGGTTGATATCTCCGTCCACGCGCCGGAGTCCGGTACGGACGACCGCAGTAACCCGGAACAACAGCGCGGCGGGGCCGATCCGAAATGGCCCGTACGTGACGTGATGGAACCGGTAGAACGGGTGCCACGGATGATCGTACCCAGTCAGATCGGGGACGACACACCGGTGCACGCCGCGGTTCAGCTATCCGAAACCGGTCCAACCGTGCACGTAACAAGCCAACCGACCGGCAGTGACCCGGACAGCACCGATCTGGGCAACGGGGTCCACGCAGTATTCGCCTGCGCTCCCTTGCACCGGATTCCCGGCAAAGCTTCGGATATCCTTCGCCGGTGGGGTGTCGAGGAGGAGATCGCCGACGCAGTTACGGCCGCAGTGGACGCTCTGGACGCCTATCTGTACCAGCGGTACAGCGTCACGGGACTGTATCGGGAGTGGCCCGTCTTTCTCCGTCTGGAAACAGGTGAGGAAATGCAAGGCTGGATAGACCTCCTGGTGGAAACACCAGAGGGATGGGTAATCGTGGACCACAAGACCTATCATGGAAAGGACCCGGCCACTGAGGCGGCCCGTTACGGACTCCAGCTGTCACGCTACCGGCATGCTGTGGAGAGCGCCACCGGCAAGCCGGTTACGGACACCCTCATCAACTTTCCGCTGCTGGGGGTGGTGTATCGTATCGAGATCTAATCCATCCACCCGGAAACGTGTAGAATTTCCGGGAGCTCGTCGAGCTTGAAAAGCAAACCCGTTTCGGATCGGATCCATGCCGCGACGTCGTCCATGGTAAGTCCGACAGCAAGATACTCGCGAATCTCGTCGATCCGTTGCTCTACCGCCCGTCTTTTTGCGTACCACTCCCGGGTACGCTTAACTACATAGTCGGTACACTTTCTGGTCAGCCGCCCGGCGTAGTGATATCCAAAAAAACCGGGCATGGCAAAGGCCGGAACGTGGGGCAGGCGGACGATACTACCGGCGAACTTATCGGGTGCCAGGACCTCCAGGACGACTCCCTGGTGGCACAGATACGTTATGCGCAGTTCGATATCGACGCCGGCGTCCACGGGGACTTGCAGAATCATCGATTCATACGCGGAAGATATATCGAAACCACCCATCACGAACTCCTCATCGTCTGATTACACGAGGAGCGATTCGGGTATTACGGGTAAGAAATTCCAGCAGGTACCGAGTACCGTCTCACATCGTTCCGGTACGCGTTGTCAGGTGCGTCACCGGTCGGCTGTGGCACCTTACCAGCAGGAGGCAGGTTGCCGGGCGATCTCAGGGCCGTTTCCCTCACGCCACTCGCAATGTTGACCGAACGATAACAGAAATGGATATATCGTGTCAAGAGGCGGTAATTTTTTGTTATTTTCGTCCTGCAACGAGTTAACCTTGCTGATCAGATATGGAATAAGTGGATACAGATGTAATCCATATTGACGTAATTTATGACTTTACTACTGCTTCTTTAAGTGCTTATAATGGAAGCAACAGATAATTTATCAAAGTGTATGACAATATGTGTCGTACCCTGTCAGCTATATTGAGGCGGGTTCAAAGCTGAACAGCAAAAGATGAGGAGGAGCAGCCCATGCCTACCATTGATTGGCCCACCGCACGGGACGCGGGTCACGTATCCACCGTTGAAGAACGTCTGGACCAGGTTTTCCCGTCGGGATCGTACTACCTCAAGAATCCCGACGGAAGCAACGCACGGAGCGATCAGGGGATTGATACGTTCCGGAAAGAATGGGCCAAAAAGCAAAAAACCACACCGGAGGCGTACAAGAAAAAGGGTGCCCGACGGCAGATTCTCAGGTATGAGGCACACATCTCCATCGGTACTATTCGCCGAAACGCCGCCGAAGGCCTTGGTATACCGGCTGCGGCGATCGTGTTACAGAAACCGGACGGTGAAAAGCCCGGGATGAATGTACAGCTCAATACGTTTCGCGGTTACTGGACCGGGAAGGGTTGAGGCGATGGAATACCTGAACCCCAGTGATGCTCGGATCTTCCTGCGGCAGCGCCTTGGATCTAAACAGTGACCCTTGTTGAGTTCCTCCAGACCTTGAGCGAGGACACGCCGCGTTGGCTGCTCGAGTTCAGAGAAGGGGACCGATTCCCTCGCGAGGAGTTTCTCAGATCCCGGGTCATGTATTATCCCGGACCGTCTCTTGATGGACACGGCGTCCGGGTGTTCGCGTCCAGCCACAGCGTGCACTGCTTCGTTCACGCCGACTATGGACTTCGCCGGCGTGATGTTGAACGGGAACTCAAGCCCCTCGGTCGCGGGTTCAAAGGGTACCATCCGATCGCCAGGATCGTTCTCACTGAACAGGATCTGACACCTGCTGGATGGACGACGCACGTAGAACCGCACGAGATAAAGAACGATCCGCTGCTATTCAACCGGGTAGCGTACTCTCCCTTTGCCATCTTTCATGTTGAGGAGCGCGATTTTCACCTTGACGATAGCCACGGTCCGGAGCGTTTTGCGTTTCTCCATATCGGAGCCGACGGATTTGCCGTATATGACGCGTTGTTCTGTCAGGATGACGACGTAGAGCAGCCGTTTGCGGTGCTTCTTCAGGATCACGGCTTCGGCGGCAATTACGACAAGTTCGGCCGCGGTGGACTTCTGGAGCTTATCGCCGAGCGCGCGACGAACGATCTTCCCCCGTGGATGCTCGTGGGCGACAACACGCACCCTTGGCCTGGTTATGAGAAGGTCGAAGGCGTTGAAGGGGATCCCGGCGGACAGCAGCATCACATGCGGTTCATGTTCCGGCGATTGGAGTGAGTGCGAAATGAACCACGCTACGACATTCCATGTCATCAGGCATCAGGTACAATAACGACAGTAAGGAGGCGGCAATAATGACATCTATTCGAGGGAGTCAATCCCTGATTCAGAGTGGGATACCAAAGACAAAATCGGGACTCGACCGGTGGACGTCTGAGGTGGATCAGAACGATATCGATTTCGTTTTCTGTGTACTGTTGTCCAAAGATGACGATGAACGGGCGCGCTACTTCGACCGATGGCAGAAGAATGTCGTGGATCGTCTGACCGTACACATACTCGATCAACCCGAGTCGGGCGTACCAACCGGGATATCTAAACACGAGTTTTGGGAGAGTGCGTTTGCGGCCGCTACGTCGTTGTCCGAAGGTGCGCGTATCTTGATTTGTGGTAATGACGATATTTCTATGGTCGGCGCATTTACTGCTGCGGTGTTGATGATCCAAGGATCATCCGTAAACGATGCGATATCGGAGGCGGAATCCCATGCTCCTGGCCCGATTGACGAATCGTACCGTGATTTTCTCTCTAAGGGGATCCCGGAACCGATTGAGGAGGTGGAGCTTGATATTTCTGGCGACGACGATGAGAAAGAAAACCGAAGTTTGACCGATGCTCTATCTTCTATCTCCGACGAGGATCAAGAACAATTTGACGAATGGCTATCTGCACCGGACAATCATAAACGTAGCGCCTACACGGAACTGATAGAGACCCGGTCGTGTGACGTTACGCTCGTAGAATACGGATTACGGTCTGTGGTAGATCCGAGTTCCAAGGGCTGGCAGATGACCTCGAGAGCACAGAAAATAACCGCAATTAGGCATCTATCAGATTTGATAAAGCCGGAACAAGGACGAAACGAAACAAGCAGGTTGGCTAGCTGGGCCACAATGGTCGAGTTTACGATTCTCCAAACGATGTATCGTTACACGCCGGTAACGCTCGATACGTCGATTGTCGGAGCGGCGCTACTACTCCAGGCCGTTCTTGACGAAGATTTTGCCCTTCCGATTTCGGAACCCGAGACAAAGTGGGCTTTCGAGCGGTATCGGAACCTGTTGGACGGTCGGAAGATTCGCTCCATTGAAAAGAAGTTCGATGATAGCAAAACGACTCGTCTTGGACGCGAACAGTTTGACAGCCTATCTGCAGAGGGCGAGCAAACACCGATTGACGAAAAACTGAACGCGATCAAATCGGTAATCGATGCTGGGATACCGCTTCTAGACGCCATAATGGTGTATCGGTACAGGTATCGGGATCGCAATCGGCATTACGTATTGGAACGGCTTCCGATGGATCTTTATGGTCTCTTGTTTTACCGGGTCATACATGAAAAATGATTGTTGTGGTTTTGGTTCGGATTTTCGAAGACTCCTTCTCTGCGCATTCCGTAATACCTGTGCCGATTCGTATTTGGATTCGTACTGCAACAAAAGAGGTGACCGAGGGATTAACCATTTTCGCACTACGTAGGAAAGAGATGGTAATCTATCAGGCTCATCCGGACTCGGTCCATGTGGTCTACTATTACCACGTGGCTATGTTGAACAACGGATGGATCCTGGATTGAAAGGAGATGCAGCGGCGACAAAATTGGACTACCGTAAGAAGAGATCAGTAACAACGTGAGATCGCTAACGCGATAATGCCACAACAACCTTCAAGGAGAATTCATGGCTGGAGAGCTTACCCCGGAATACCTGACAATTGGCAAGTTGCTGGATAAACGACTCTTCCGAATTCGGGACTATCAACGGATGTACAGTTGGCAGACCAAGCAGCGGAAAGATCTGTTTTCCGATATCACGAAGCTTGCCGATGCTAACGGAAACAGGAGTCATTTTCTTTCCACTATTGTTTGCCGACAGAGCCCGGAACCCGAAATTATTGGTTTTGACCAATACTGGGTCTACGACGTTGTTGACGGGCAGCAACGCCTAACCACTCTGGTCATTCTTCTTCGTGCGATCGCCAAGAAACTCGCCACTTTATCTATTCAAGGTTCCTTGGAAGCGTCTGACGAACTTGTAAAAATGTTAGTTAAGGAGAATAATACAAAATTACTCCTCAGCACAAATCACGACAACAACGCACTGTTTAGTGAATACATGGAAAAAGCCCGTGTGAGAAACATAACCGAACTTCAAACTGATGGCGACAAGAATCTTATGCAGGGTTTTTCTGACTGTGAAAAATTCGTTGATGAGTGGTATGAGACCCGCGATATTCGGGATTTGGTACGTTTAGTAAAGAATCAGATTGGAGTTGTGTTCTATGCGGTTACTGACGAGTCTGTCGTATACACCGTGTTCGAAGTTTTGAATAGTCGTGGTCTTGTTGTTGACTGGCTCGATAAATGTAAAAGCATGCTAATGGGCATAAGCTTTGAACGTCACCCAGGAGACTCAACGACAGCCAGAGAAAAGCACGACGAATTAAAGTCCATCTGGACAGACATTTATCGTACAATTGCACACACCAACGTCAAAGGGCATGAAGTCGTTCGTTTTACGGCGACATTGATTTACCCTGAAGACCTACGCAAACCGTTTAGCTCAGAAAGAGCATATTCTTTTCTTGAAGAGGTGGCCAACGACCGTAATGACGGCGAAGTATACGTAAGCAGTGTCTTACGGGATATCGCAAAGAGTTTGCGGAAACTGGATGATAACCCGAGAGTAAAAGCCGTTACGTCCA
>SLRR01000078.1 GCA_007130865.1 Spirochaeta sp.
ACAGGGACTGGTGCTCATCAACGGGAAACTGGATCTCTCGATCGAGTCTACGCTGGGTTTTGCCCCGGGTATCGCGATGCTGCTCTCCATGCGCATCATGCCGGAGATCGTCGGGCCGGGAACTGCGATCGTGATCACGCTCCTGATCGGGGCTCTTCTGGGTTGGTTCAACGGCGCATGCATAGCATCTCTGAAGATCAACCCCCTGCTGCAGACGCTCGCCACCATGATCATGATCCGCGGTATTCTGCTCTTTATCTTTCCTTTTTCTCTCTTTCCCCTGGATCCGGTCTATCGGTACGCCGGAGCCGGACGGCTCCCCGGGAATATCCCCGTCTCGATCCCGCTGATTCTGGTGATTTTCTTCCTGCTCAACGCAGTTCTGCAGCACACACCCTTCGGCCGCCACTTTGTCTCTTCCGGCGGAAATCCCCGGGCGGCGTACGTTTCCGGGATCAACGTGAACCGTATGACCGTTTACGCTTACGTGATCGCCGGCGCGCTTGCCGCGGTGGGAGGACTGCTCGCGGCGGGACGACAGGGATCGATCTCCAACGCGATGGGCGAAGGCATGGTTCTGCTCTCGTTTGCGGGGGCTCTTATGGGCGGGGCAAGTCTCCAGGGGGGTAAGGGTACGCCCCTGGGAATGCTCGGTGGAGCCCTGCTTCTGGGCATGTTTTCAAATTCGCTGAATCTGCTCGGCGTCGGGCCCAGCCTGATCTACGCGTCCAAGGGTGCCCTGATCTTTCTGGCGCTGCTGCTGGATCGGGGACGGATCCGTTGGCGGGGTTACCTCCTGCGTCGGGAGCAGCTGGAGGCGCTGGAGAAGGCGAGCTGAACCGTATGACCGGTATCACATTCAGAACGACTGGTCCCAACAGTTCGATTCCAGTATTTTAAGATAGATTTTGACAGCGAATGACAGAGTATAGGAGGAAACGCACAATGAAGAGAAGACTGTTGACCAGCCTGGTCCTGACGTCGGTGTTTTTACTGACGGTCTCCCTGGGCATCACCACGGAGGCGAATGCCGCCGGCCGGAGCGAGCCCGCGGAAGAGATGACGTTCGGGATGGTAATCAAGTATCCCGGCACCCCGTATATTGAGGCGTTCATTCACGCGGCTCAGGAGAAAGCGGATGAACTCGGCATACGCCTGATCGTCCGTGACGGCGAGGGCGACGCGCATACGATCATGAACCACATGGACACGTTCATGGTTCAGGGGATCAGCGGTTTCATTATGGCGGGTGCCGTTGACCAGCGGGCGATCGTTCCGGGCGTGCTGCGCCTGAACGACGCGGGAATTCCAATCACCGCGATCGATACGAGCCCGGAGGGTGGTCGGGTGGACTACTTCATCAGCGCCGACGTGACCACGCAGAGCGCCAAGGCGGCGGAGGCGTTCATTCAGGGACTCCGGGACCGCCACAACGGTGAAGTGCCGGAGGGCGTGGTGATCGAAATTACCGGTGACGTGCGGGACATGTTCACCCGGGCCGCCACGGAAGGATTCATGTCCGTAGTGGGACAGTATCCCCAACTGCGAGTTGTCCAGGGTGACGGCCAGTGGAACAACATCGACTCCCACGAGCGCGCCACAGACCTGCTTACGCGCCACGGCGACGATGTGGTAGGAGTCTACGTGCAGACACCGGATATCATGGGTCCCGGCGTAGTGGAAGCAATTATCGGCGCCGGCAAGGATCCCGCCGACTTCGGGATTACCGGCACGTGGATGGGACCGGAAGGTGTGGAGCTGATCGAGCGCAACCACGTCCTGGGAATCGTGGCGATGCCCGCCTACGTACCAGCGCAGATGGCGGTGGATCTCCTGTACCGGATCAACAAAGGAGAACCCGTTCCGCAGTTGGGCGACGTTCTGGACGATGAGGGTGCTCTCTGGGCACCGGCGCGCGTACTGGAAAGCCCCTGGGCTGATGAGGGACTCTATATCGAACTCCAGGCACCGGTAGTTCCCGTGGAGGTACCGGTGGACGATCCACGGCTCTGGGAAAACCGCTTGCAACACCTCTGGTAACCTGTTTCAAGAAACATGTGACCGCCGTCCTCCCGGGCGGCGGTTTTTTCGATTCTGCTCGGTTGCGCTGCACCGGCGCGTCCTGTACTATTTTTCCTATGGATGAGGATCAGCGCAAATCGCCCCGGCGATCCCTGGACGTCAAAGTGAACTTTGCCTTTGACGCGATCGCCCATACCGCTCAATCCAAGGATATCAGCAAAGGCGGCATCTGCCTCATAACCGATAAACCACTTGAGGAAGGCAAGATGCTCTCCCTGCGTTTTACGATACCCGGTAGCGATGAACCGGTTGACCTTCACGGTAAAGTCATGTGGTCCCGACCGTCCGGCGAGTACCATCACGAGAACGGGATGAGTTTCTGGCGCGTCGACTCCGACACTGAGCAGAAGCTCGTCGAATACCTGCAGGAGTCACCACTCTAGACCTCATGATCGAACTGAGAATAGAATCGGAAACGGACGCGTTGACGTCCGTGGTAGTACACAGCCCGGGCGCGGAGATCGAGGCGATGACACCGGATACCGCCCGGGACCTCCTCTACAACGATATCGTACCGCTTGCTGTGGTGCAGACGCACCACCAACTCATGAAAAGCGTACTGGAGATTTTTTGTGATGTTCGGGAACTGACCGACCTCGCGGCGGCGGCGTTTCGGGATCAAGCGCGTCGCGATTCGTTCCAGGAACGTTTTCTGCTGCCCGGCGGTTCCGTGGGCAAAGATCTGGACGGTGTCGTCGACCGGGAGCTGCTTCGGGACCTGCTGGCGGAGCTCACCCCGGAAGAACTCGTCAGGACCGTCGTGGAAGGACTGCCGCTTCGCAAGGATTCGCTCCGGGCGTACCTCAGCGGCCGGGCGTATGCTCACCCTCCCCTGCCCAATCTTTATTTCATGCGGGACTCCACGGCGGTGGTCCGCTCAGGTTTCATAGCCGGTGCGATGGCGTATCCCGTCCGGACTCCGGAGGCGCTGCTTACCGCCGCCGCGCTGGAGGCGATCACGGGAACTGAGACGCCGCTACTCTACGACGGCCGTGATGAATCGGACCCGACGCAGCGGATGGAAGGCGGCGATATCCTGGTTCTGAGAAAAGACCTCCTCGTGGTAGGTGTCTCGGAGCGTACCGCCGCCGCGGCGATCGACCGACTTGCCGCGGGATTGCTCCGGCATTACCGGGAACCGTTCACGATGATCGCGGTTACCCTCCCGCAGAAACGGTACGCGATCCACCTGGACATGCTGTTCACGATGATCGACCACGAGACCGCTCTCGTGCACGCTCCGAGCATGCTCGGAGAGGCCCCTCTCCGGGCGGTCCGGATGCACTGCGATCCCGGGAAAGCACCGGTAATCACGTCGTACCCATCGCTGCTTCGCTGCCTGGCGGACACGGGATTACAGGTCGAGCCGGTGATTTGCGGCGGTTCCGATCCGGTCCGCCGTGAACGGGAACAGTGGCTCTCCGGAACGAACGCGTTTGCGGTTGCTCCGGGTAAAATCCTCGTCTATGACTGTAACGTCGCCACCCTGGAGGAACTCGACCGCGGGGGCTACGCTGTACTGTCGGCTCGCCAGATCCTGGATGCACCCGCCCGTGCCCGGGACCCGGGGAAACTCGCCGTCACGATCCCCGGGGCGGAACTTGCGCGTGGAGGGGGCGGTCCACGCTGCATGACGCTTCCCCTGCGACGTTGAGCGCGGGACCACTGACGAGTTCCGCAGAATCCACGTCACTCTTGAACCTGATCACGTTCACCGCGAATACGTTGAGCCTGTTCAGCGTCGACGGCGGCAGCTGGTTCCCGTCCACCTCGACGGAAAGCACCGGATACCGATGCTTCCGCGCCCAGGGCGTGATGATCCCCTCGATTACGCGTCCGATGAGACACGCGAAAGGTGAGATATTCACCACCCCGGAATACCCGTTTTCCATCGCCGCCGCGGCGGCACCGGACGATACGGTGATCTCCGAGCTCAACTCGGGATTGACGAAGTACCGCTCGGTTAGCTTCATCATGTGATCCATCGTTCCCGCCTGTTCCGGGAGGAGCCCCGTGGACTCGAGACTCGCGAGTATCCGCTCCTCCGCACGGTGCTTCCACCGGCGTTCCAGGACAAGCTTGAGCCGTTGCCGGAACTCACGGGAGAAAGGCCTGAGCAGCCGCGGCTTGAGCCGGATCACCTTTTTGAGTTCGTAATCCCGCATATAGTCCAGGTAGTGGATCCACTCGCCTACTCCGGAGACTTTGGCGATGATCCCCTCCCGGGAGAGAATTCCCACCAGCTCGTCCACGGCGTAGTCGTCCCGCCGGACGTAGATCTCCCCCACCACCAGGACCCGGGGCGTGTCCGCCACGTTCCGCTTGAGCGGTATCCGCGCAAGCGAGGCGGCGACGCGCTCCAGAGCGGGGTAGATACTCTTGAAATCCCGTTCCGCCGCGTCCACGAGCTGCTGCCACTCCCGACGATAACGGGCCAGGGCGCCGTCGGGATCTTCCGCGCAGGTGCGAAGCACGGTCTGCACGTCCTTCATGTAGTCGGAAATGATCATCGACTGCCACATGGCAGCGCCGATGGAGGGTCCGATCTCGGTATAGGAGTTGTCCGCCTCCATGGTAAACACCACCACGTTCTCGATTCTCAGGTCCCGGAAGAGGTTCTCATAGAAAACCGAATACTGCCCCGTGCGGCACGGACCGGTCGTAGTAGGAACAAAGAGCAGGTAGATCTCGTCGCGACGGTACCGGTCCGACGCGAGAAATTGGAGCACGCTGCCGAGAACAAGGTGGCTCGGTACGCACTCCTTTCCGGAACTGTGGCCCCGGGCGATCATCACCGTATGCGCGTCCGCGGGATTGAGAGCCTGTGCGTTTATACCGTGGGCGCGGATCACCGCCGCCAGAAGCTCCGTACCCAGCTCACCCATGTTTGAGAGCAGCAACTTGACGCGAGGGTTGTGCCGGATCGGTATCGACCGTCCGTCACGATCGTTCTGAACGTAGAGATCGCCCTTCTCCGGAATCACCACACGCAACCCGTTGTGATACCGCTCCTTCTCGTGAGCGTCACGCCTGATCGTGTATCCGTGGATGATATCGAGAAACGCTTCTATGCGCGTATCGATTCCGGCGTCGGCGCTGTGCGCGTCGAGCTCCAGGATAAGGAACGGTTTGGTTCCCATCTGCCACTTCACGTAATGCAGGAGGAAAGAGTCCGGTGCGCAGGAAAAATTGGAGACAAACGTGACGTACACGTTCGGTTCCCGCGCCAGCATCGCCGACGCTTTCATATCCTGCTGCCCGTAGTACCAGTACATGTTGGGAAAGATCACTTCCTCTTCAAAGGGAAGGATGTCGAAAGGAATCACCGTGTACCCGCGGGAGGTAAACTTGCGGGGAATCCCCATATTCGCCTCCGGGGTGAACGCGTTGTAGGGTCTCCCCAGAAGGGCGATCACCGGATGGTCCGCCCGGCGCGCTTCCTCCAGGGCGCGCTCGCCGAGCGACCGGGCGGTTGCCTGGTACTCCTCCTGTTTCTCGTACGCTATCTCGAACGCCCGATCGATCTCCTCCGTGGATCGACCCAGCGGGGACGACAACGTGTGGAAGAGCTCCTTCGCCCGGTCCAGGCCGTGGTGGAGACTCACAACCACGTCGAGGAATCGCTCCGGCGGCACCTGGGGAAACGCTTTGCGTATATAGTAGGGCAACCCCTGCGTGATCGGACAGAAATTTGCGTGGACGCTCGACTCGTAACTCTTCAGATCCCGGACGTGAGGAATAAAAACATAATCCACGCCCTTGTTGAGTACGTTCTGTACCGCCCCGTGGGCGATCTCCGCGGGGAAACAGTAGGAGCTCTCCACGCGGGCCACCCCTTCCCGGTCCACCGCGTCGGAGAGAATGGTGGGAACACCCAGGGTGTGGAAGAACCAGCTGTAGAACGGGTACAGCGTATGGACGGTAAAACAGCGGGGGATACCCACAAACGGCGTTCCTTCGGGAAAATCCTCGACCGGTCGGGGCGGCGGGGCGAACTCCTCGTAGAGCAGGCGATTTCGCTCGTCCACGTAGTTCACGGTGGAGGCGTCCTCCCGGGAGACCGCGGAGTTGCTGTACTTGCTGCACCGGCCTCCAAAGAACCGGCGGTGGCCGTTGACCTCCAGGATCCGGATCGGACAGAGATTGTCGCAGGAACGGCACGTGAACTCGCCCTTGTCGACGATTTCCGTAGCCAGGATCCGGTCCAGCGACCACTCTCCCTTCTCCAGAAGACCGTCCCGATGCTTCTCCAAAGCGAGGATCGCCACGCCGTAACCCCCCATCAACTCGGGATCGGGCGGAACCAGGATATCCCGATCCAGGAGCATCGCGAACGCCGGTGCTACCGCCTCGTTCTTAGCGACCCCGCCCTGGAGGAACACCGTGTCTCCGATCGTGCGGTTGCCTACGACGCGGTTCACATAGTTTGCCACGACGGAAGTGACGATGCCGGCGGTGATATCCTCCCGGCTCGCGCCCTGGGCGATCGCTTTGCGGATATCGGAGTTGATAAACGCCGAGCAGTGTTCTCCGAACTTCAGCGGTCGCTCAGCGTCCAGAGCGAGCGCGCCGATCTGGTGCGCGTAGGGAATGTTCAAGTCACCGGCGGCGCTCTCCTCCAGGAACGAACCGGTACCGGCGGAACAGGCTTCGTTCATCGCGTAATCGATCGGCACGCGGTTACGCAGAAGCACGTACTTTGCGTCCTGTCCACCGATCTCAAAGATCGTATCCACGGAGTCGCTGAACTGGGTCGTGCCGCATGCGTGGGCGATGATCTCGTTGTATACACCGGTGGTCTCAACGAAGAGTCCCAGCGTCTCCCGGGACGAGCCGGTGGTGGCCACGAGTTCGATCGAATACTCTCCATCGCCGATTTCCCGGCGGATCTGCTCGCGGATCTCCGTGATACAGATTTTCAACGCTCGAACAGGATCCCCGTGGGTACGCCCGTAATGGGACGCGACGATCTCCCCGGTGTCGGAATCCACCAAACAGACCTTGGTCGTGGTGGAACCACCGTCGATTCCGAGGACGTAACGGCCCCCGGCACGCACCGTGCCACGTCGGGAGGAGAAATAGGTTACCCGGTCCATCGCACTCCGGAGCGCCGGGAACGACTCGAACCGGATACGGGAGGAACGCAGAAGCTTCGCAGGATCGTTCACGGAGGTCCCGTTATCTCCCGCGAGCAGCGCTGCGCCGTACGCCTCGTACCACGACGCTTCCGCCGGGATTTCAAACGTCACCTCCGGTGCGAGCTCCCGCAGATACCGGATCACGTGCCGGTTTGCCGTAACCCCGCCGGTGAGAACTACCGTGCCGCTGTGAATACCCGCACGGTTGAGAAAATCCGCGACCTTGGCAGCCATGACCTGGCTCAGGCTGAGGGTGATCTCCTCCCGTGTGGATTGGCGCTTGTTCAGCTTGTGAGTACAGTCGCTCTTCATGAACACGGAACAACGCGAAGCGAGGGTGCACGTTTTTGTGTCTTCCGGGATCAGGTTGACTTCAGCCAGGTCCATTTCCATTCTGCCGAGTTGCTGCCGGAAGAACTCGCCTGTCCCACTGGCGCACTTGTTGCCGGAGAAATGGCCCACCACACGACAATCGCGGTCCAGTGTATAGAGGACCAGTTCCTCGCCGCCCATGGAGACTATCGCCACCGGTGGTTGGACGCCGCCGTCGACAAACCCGTTGGATCCCAGCGCCCGCTCGAGACACAACGGCTCGATCGCGGAGGGAGCGTTGATCAACTCCCGCGCTTCCGTACCGGTCACGAGAACCCGCGTCCCGCGAGGGATCCTCCCGTCGTTGAGCTCACGCTGGAGCACCTCCGCCAGCGCGCCTTCATGGGGGATTACCTTGTGCCAGGAGATTCGCCCCTCCTGGAGAAATGCGAGTTTTACGCTGGTAGAGCCGAGCGAAATACCCAATGCACGCATGCACCCTCCGATATAGTTCGGAATGATTCTATCATACTCTACAGCAAATACCGTTGCACGGCACCAGTTTTCAGGCTAATTTGAGTGCGAACACCGATGAAAGCCAGCAATGCGTCCGGCGATGCCGGCCGGCCGGAACCGGGTGACAACTTCAGACAGGGAGACCCGGATTCGCCCGTGCTGGAGACATGGCGACTGATCCTCCGGACACTGGCGCTTGTTCCCGTGCTGTTGGGAATAACGGCTCTTGCGGTGTATCTGGACCTCCCCCTGGAGGATATGGCGATCGGTTCCGCCCGGCGGGGTGGACTGCTGGGGGTCTTTATCTTTGTCTGGTTTGTGGACACCTTCACGGTGCCGGCCACGCTGGACCTCGTATTCCCCTTTACAGTGCACTGGTCTCCGGTGCCGTTGCTGATCGTCATGAGCGGTGCGTCGGTGCTGGGCGGGACCTGCGGATACTGGATCGGGCGCGGTCTCGGCCGCCTCCGGTTCGTCCGCCGGACGATCGCGGGATATTACGCCCGCAACGTTAAACTTATCACCCGCTACGGGGCGTGGGCGGTGGCACTGGCGGCGGTGACGCCCCTCCCTTTCTCGACGGTGTCCTGGATCGCGGGAATGGTACGGCTGCCGTATGACCGGTACCTGCGAGCGGCATCACTCAGAATACCCCGGGTCGTGGCGTACTGGGCGATCGTTCATCTGGGCCTGGAACTGTTTTTCTGATTCCAGTCCGAAGACGGCTCAGTCTCCCCGGGCAAACCGGGCGATTGATTCGTTCAGTTTCGCGGTTTTCTCGGAGCCGGTCACGATCGTCTCGTGCAGTTCAGCCATGACGCGGTCGAT